>DKYD01000003.1:22476-45457 GCA_002492335.1 Lachnospiraceae bacterium UBA7109 | reverse complement strand
CCTTTTCCTTTGTCCCTTTCGAAAGAGTTTTAAATCTTGCATTTTCATCAATTCCCAGATCACTTAACATTTGTCTGGCACGGTCTGGCACGAAATTTTCATAGAAGTCTGTAAAATATGCAAGAACATCCCTTATTTTCATAGATGGGTCGATATAAGTGCGCTCCGGGAGATAGGAAACAATTTTTTTCGTTTCTACACCAGGCTCATTGCCATCGATCAAAACTTTTCCTTTTGTAGGAATTAATGTATCGTTGATTAATTTAATCAGGGTTGTCTTTCCGCTTCCATTTGGTCCCAGAAGACCGACAATCTGACCGGGTTCCAGGGAAAGATCCAGATTGTGGAGTGCATAAAAGTTTTTCTTATATTGTTTGGAAAGCCCTTTACATTCTAAAACGGGATTCATATTACATTTCCTCCTTCAAAACATTTTCGATCAGAGCAAGAGTTTCGCTGCCTGTAAATCCTAATTGTTTCATTTTTTCAAAAAATTGCCGGATTTGTTCTTCTGCAAGGTTTGTTTTTAATTGTTTTAGCATATTTTTGTCCTCCGTAATAAATCGTCCGCTGGTCCGTTGTGAGTATACCAGTCCTTCACGTTCCAGCTCGGATAAAGCCTTTTGCATGGTATTGGGATTTACGGCCGCGTCGAGTGCAAGGTCTCTGACGGACGGCAGTTTGTCACCGGGCTTGTATACGCCTGCAATGATATCAAGTCGTATCCGTTCCATAAGCTGCAGATAGATGGGGCGGTCGTTATCTAAACTCGATGGCATATGTGCACCTTCCTTCCTGTGAATATTATAAATTGTATTATCTAAATAATACAATAAGACAAAATGATAAATTTGTCAATATTAAGATTTATTAAAAAACAAAAGACGCAGAACCCTTTACAGGGTCTGCGCCCGAAGCATGGAAATTTCTTCTTTATAAGGAGGATACGCCTTCTTCTTATCTCCATCCGGTATGATATAGGGTGTTTCCAGTATCTTCGGTACATGTTCGAAGTCCGGATGATGTACGATGTAGTGCAGTGCATCGAAGCCGATTTCCCCTTTTCCG
The DNA here is from genome assembly GCA_002492335.1 of Lachnospiraceae bacterium UBA7109. GTDB lineage: Bacteria > Bacillota > Clostridia > Lachnospirales > Lachnospiraceae > UBA7109. The sequence goes on along the minus strand of DKYD01000003.1, from coordinate 44,389 downwards.
ATATTGGCATGGCGGTCTTTTGCTGCGCCACGGGGGTTTTTGCTGTCATTGATGTGGAAGACTGCGATCTGGTCTTTGCCAAGCAGCCGATCGAAGGAATCTATTACACCGTCAAAATCGTGAATAATATCATAACCGCTGTCATGCGTGTGGCAGGTATCAAAGCAGACGCGGAGCTTATCGTTATAAGTGACTCCGTCGTAGATACGTGCCAGATCTTCAAAGGAGCGTCCGATTTCCGAGCCTTTTCCCGCCATTGTTTCCAGTGCAATGGAAAGATTCATATCCTTTGTGATAACTTCATTTAAACCTTTGATAATCTGTCTGATTCCTGCATCTTTTCCTGCGCCGACATGGGCGCCGGGATGAAGAATCAGCGTCTGGCTTTTACACGCTTCACTTCTTTGCACTTCCAGCTGCAGAAAATCAACTGCAAGTTTAAATGTTTCCGGCTTTATTGTATTGCCCAGATTGATGATGTAGGGGGCATGGACAACAATATTGTCAATGCCATGCTCTTTCATATAGTCCCATGCCGGTTCAATATTTAATTCACAGATTTCCTTTCGCCTGGTATTTTGCGGAGCTCCGGTGTAAAACATAAAGGTATTTGCCCCATAGGAATGAGCTTCTTTTGCAGAACCTAAGAGCATCTCTTTGCCGCTCATGCTTACGTGTGATCCCAGCTGAATCATGATATCACCTCATATATTTATTTTATTTCTGCACAAATTTATCTTTTGGCTGCCTGCATACCGGACAGATATAATCATCCGGAAGCTCTTCAAATGGGATATCTCCGTCATAAATGTAACCGCAGATACTACATGTCCATTTTGCAGAGGTTGTTTCATCTTCATCAGGAAGATAAGTTGGGGCATTTTTCGGACTCTTTCCTTTTACCACATTGTGATAATACGCATAAGTCATGGCAGGGGCGGACTCCCGAATATCTCCGTCGATTACTTCGCCGAGAAATACGGTGTGAGTCGAGGTCTCCATTTTATCAATGACTTTACAGACAATATATCCACAGGAATCATCTACAGTAGCAATTCCTTCTTTCATTGTATGCCTGATAGAAGCAAATTTGTCCACATCTTTGCCGGACTGGAACCCAAATTGTCCGATAATTCCGGGATCGGATTGCTCCGATAGAATGGATAATGCAAATTTTCCGCTCTTTTCAATACAGGAATTTGTATAATTGTCATGATTTATGCTGACCGCAATCGTTGCCGGAGACGATGTGATCTGCATGGCGCTGTTGGCAATACATCCGGTAGGGCGCTCTTCATCTGCCGTAGATATGACATAAACTCCGTAGGATAAATTCCGAAATACATTTTTATTCATAATAAAGCCTCCTTTTATAATAATAGTAATTATTACCATTATATTACCACGTATTTGCTGTTTTTGCAATAAGAGTTTAAAAGAATTAGTTGTTGATGCGAAAGTGTTGTGATAAAATACATTAAGTATGAAAGCTATTATAGATGAAAGGACGAGCGTTATGAGGAAAATCATAGATTTGATTGCAGATGAACTGGCGGCGGCATTTGAAGGCGCGGGGTATGACAAGGCTCTTGCACGTGTAACATTGTCGAACCGTCCGGATTTGTGTGAATATCAATGTAATGGAGCAATGGCAGGTGCAAAGACTTATCGGAAGGCTCCGATTATGATTGCAAATGATGTTGTGGAGAAACTTACTGACAGTAAATATATTGCAGAGGCACGGGCAGTGAATCCGGGATTTATCAACCTGAAGACAGATGTGGATGCCGTTGCCTCTTATCTGAATGCAATGAAAGCAGATGAGCGGCTTGGCGTCCGGAAGACAGAAAACCCGGAGATGATCGTGATTGATTATGGTGGGCCGAATGTGGCAAAGCCGCTGCATGTAGGGCATCTGCGCTCTGCGATTATCGGTGAGAGTATCAAAAGAATTGCAAGAAAAATGGGACATACGGTTCTGGGGGACATCCATCTCGGAGACTGGGGATATCAGATGGGATTGATTATTACAGAACTAAAGGAGCGCAAGCCTGAGCTTCCATATTTTGATGATGCATATGAAGGAGAATATCCGAAAGAAGCGCCGTTTACAATCGGCGAGCTGGAGGAAATCTATCCGACTGCCAGTGCAAAAGCAAAAGAGGATGAGGCGTATCGCAAGGAAGCGCTTCATGCGACTTACCTGCTTCAAAACGGGCACAGAGGATATACTGCAATCTGGAATCATATTATGCATGTATCGGTTACAGACCTTAAGAAAAATTATGCAAATCTGAATGTGGATTTCGATTTGTGGAAGGGAGAAGCTGATGCGCAGGCATTTATTCCGGATATGATTGAACGGCTGAAGGCAGAAGGATATGCACATCTTGACGAGGGAGCGCTTGTTATCGACGTGCAGGAGGAAACGGATACAAAGGAGATTCCGCCTTGTATGATTCAAAAATCAGACGGGGCGTCGCTTTATGGTACGACAGATCTTGCGACTCTGGTACAGAGGGAAAGAGATTATCAGCCGGATAAAATTGTTTATGTTGTAGATAAACGTCAGGAGCTGCACTTTGTGCAGGTATTTCGTGCCGCAAAGAAAACAGGGATTGTTCCAAAAGAAACGGAGCTTAAGTTTTTGGGGTTCGGTACGATGAACGGGAAAGACGGAAAACCGTTTAAGACAAGAGAAGGCGGAGTTATGCGTCTGGAACGTCTGATTGCCGGGATTGAAGAGGAGATGTATAAGAAGATTACTGATAACCGTACGGTGGAGGAAGCAGAGGCGAAAGAGACAGCGAAGCTTGTAGGAATGGCGGCGATTAAGTACGGCGATTTGTCGAACCAGGCGTCAAAGGATTATATCTTTGATGTGGACAGGTTTACTTCTTTTGAAGGAAATACAGGCCCGTATATTTTATATACGATTGTACGTATCAAGTCTATTTTAAATAAATACGCGGCACAGGGTGGTTCGCTTAACGACCTTTTGATTGACGGTGCAGGAGGAGACAGCGAAAAGGCTTTGATGCTGGAACTCGTAAAATATAATGAAATTATGGAAAATGCATATGAAGAACTGGCGCCACATAAGATCTGCGCTTACATTTATGATCTGGCAAATGCATTTAACCATTTTTACCATGAGACAAAAATCCTTACGGAAGAGGATGAGGCAGTGAAGAAAAGCTATATTGCACTGCTGATCCTTGTGAAGGAAGTGCTGGAGGCCTGTATTGATGTGCTTGGATTTGAAGCGCCGGAGAGGATGTAGAGAATGACGGAAAAGTTGTATTATACAGACAGCCATATAAAAGAATTTGATGCAAGTGTTACCGCATGTCTCAGGACGGAGAAAGGCTATCAAGTGGTTCTTGACAGAACCGCCTTTTTTCCGGAAGGAGGCGGACAGTATGCAGATACGGGAATGCTGGGAAATGTACGGGTGCTGGACGTACAGGAGAAGGATGACGTCATTTATCATGATACCGATAAACCGTTGCCTGTAGGAGAATCTGTGCATGGAGTGCTTGACTGGGAGAAACGCTTTGAAAGTATGCAGCAGCATACGGGAGAGCATATTGTTTCCGGCCTGGTACATGGAAAGTTTGGTTATAATAATGTGGGATTTCACCTGGGAAGTGATTACTGTACGATGGATTTTGACGGATCGGTTACGAAGGAAGAACTAAGGGAGATTGAGACTCTTGCGAACCGGGTTGTTTGTCAGAATCTGGATGTTGAGGTGGTATATCCGACAAAGGAGGAGATTAAGAGCCTTGATTACCGCAGTAAGATTGAGATAGAAGGACAGGTACGTATTGTAAATATCCCGGGTGTGGACAGCTGTGCATGTTGTGCCCCGCACGTAAAGAGGACCGGAGAAATCGGTCAGATAAAACTGGTGGATATGGTAAATTATAAAGGCGGTGAACGGATTACGATGCTTGCAGGAAGCCGTGCACTTGCTGATTACATGGTAAAAGAAGAAAATGCAAAAAGAATTTCGGCGCTTCTGTGCGCGAAAGAAAATGAGATTGCAGACGCCGTAGAACATTTGAAGGAAGAACAGGCTTCTCTGAAGGGACAGATTGCAGGTCTTAAGCGGAAGCTTCTTTCCTGCCGTGCAAAAGAGATTGATGTATCCGAAGAGATTGTTACTGTATTTGAGAGTGAACTTTCCGGAAATGAGCCGAGAGAACTGATGAATCTGCTTCTTGAACGGGGAGCAAGGGTGTGCGCCGTATTTGCCGGAACAGAGAAAGAAGGGTATCGGTATGTAATCGGAAGTCCGGTCATCGATGTGCGCCCGCTCTGTAAGAAGTTAAATGAAACTTTTCAGGGACGTGGAGGCGGAAAACCGGGAATGGTACAGGGGTCGCTTACGGGCAGGGAAGAGGAAATCAGGGATATATGTGTCATGTAGGGCGGCTTTTGCAGAGGAGGCAGGTATGAAAAAGGTTCAGAATATTCTTGCGGTTGCAGCGATGATATGCATCGTCCTGGCAGTTCTTTTAACCAGCTTTCAAGTTGCGATTTATGGTGATCAGGAATATCACTTTTATGAAAAAATGTATGAAAAATATCATGTGACAGAAGACCTGGATATGAAGCTTGAGGATGTAATGGATGTGACAGAGTATATGATGGCATATCTGATCGGAGAGAAAGAAGAACTGTCAATTGTTACCAATGTAGACGGCGTGGAACAGGATTTTTTTAATGAGCAGGACAGGCTGCATATGGCGGATGTGAGGGGGCTGTTTCTTGGCGGGCTGAGGCTCCGGAATATGCTGGCTCTTGCAGCAGTCATTCTGACCCTGATACTGGCATCCCTGAAAACAGAGCTTTTTAAGCTTCTCTGGAAGGCGTATATGCGTGCGCTTCTTGTGTTTGGAGGATGTGCGCTTCTTGTGGCAGTCAGCTGTGCAGTTGATTTTACCGCTTGTTTTACTTTGTTTCACAAATTATTTTTTACGAATGACCTGTGGCTGTTTGATCCGGCAACGGATTATATGATTCGTATGCTTCCGGAAGGATTTTTCCTGCATATGGCAGTTCGGATCGGGGTGTTCTTTCTGATTGGTCTTTTGCTTCCGGCGCTTCTTCTGTCCGGATGGAAAAAGATTGAGAAAAAGAAAGAGAAAAATAGAACAGATTCATTATACGAATGAAAAGAAGTATGTTATGATAGAGGCAGGATATGAAGATATATATATCCGGATGAAGGCAAAGATAAAAAGATACAAAATAAATAAATGGAGGAGAACGTATGAGCAAAGTAAGAAGAGTGTATGTGGAGAAAAAAGAAGGATTTGGTGTACAGGCACATGATCTGAAGCATGAGATCAGCAGTTATCTCGGAATTAAAGATGTGGAAAATGTAAGGGTGCTGATTCGCTATGACGTGGAAAATATTTCCGATGAAACCTTCGAAAAAGCATGTAACGGTATTTTTTCGGAACCGCCGGTAGATACGTTGTATCAGGAAGAATTTCCGATGAAAGAAGGATGCAGAGTGTTCTCTGTAGAATTCCTGCCGGGACAGTTTGACCAGCGTGCGGATTCTGCTGTGCAGTGTGTCCAGTTTATTAAAGAGGATGAACAGCCGGTAATTAAAACAGAGGTTACTTATGTGATAGAGGGAAAAAATGGGGCTGTTTCGGATGAAGAATTTGAGGCAATTAAGTCACATTGTATTAATCCGGTAGATTCCAGAGAGACCGGTCTCGAGAAGCCGGAGACTCTTTTGACAAAATTTGAGGAGCCTGAAGATGTGCTTATTTTTGACGGTTTCCAGCATATGTCTGAAGATAAGCTGAAAGAATTATATGATTCTCTGGGACTTGCCATGACATTTAAAGATTTTCAGCATATTCAGAATTATTTCTGTAAAGAAGAGAAGAGAGATCCCTCTATGACAGAGATTCGTGTGCTGGATACGTATTGGTCAGACCACTGCCGTCATACGACTTTTTCCACAGAGCTTACAGATGTGACTTTTGGTGATGGTGATTACAGGGAGCCGATCGAAGAGACTTACAGACAGTATCTTGCAGACCACAGCGAGATCTTTAAAGGCAGAGAGGACAAGTTTGTCTGCCTGATGGATCTGGCGCTTATGGCAATGCGTAAGCTGAAAAAAGAAGGAAAGCTTGCAGATCAGGAAGAATCAGATGAAATCAATGCATGTAGTATTGTTGTACCGATTACGGTAGATGGAGTAGAAGAAGAGTGGCTTGTAAACTTTAAAAATGAGACACATAACCACCCGACAGAGATTGAGCCTTTTGGTGGAGCTGCAACCTGTCTTGGCGGAGCAATCCGTGATCCTTTGTCAGGACGTACTTATGTTTATCAGGCGATGCGTGTAACGGGAGCCGCAGACCCGACGGTATCCGTAAAGGATACAATGAAAGGTAAGCTTCCGCAGAAGAAGCTGGTGCGTGAAGCGGCTCATGGCTACAGCTCTTATGGCAATCAGATTGGCCTTGCCACCGGAACGGTTAAGGAAATCTATCATCCGAATTATGTTGCAAAGCGTATGGAGATCGGAGCGGTACTTGGAGCAGCTCCGAGACGTGCGGTTATCCGCGAAACCTCTGATCCGGGAGATATCATTATTCTGCTTGGCGGGCGTACCGGGCGTGACGGCTGCGGCGGTGCGACCGGATCTTCCAAGGTGCATACAGAAGAGTCTACAAAGACATGCGGAGCGGAAGTGCAGAAGGGTAACCCTCCTACAGAGCGCAAGATTCAGCGTCTCTTCAGAAGGGAGGAAGTAAGTAAATTAATTAAAAAATGTAATGACTTTGGCGCGGGCGGCGTATCTGTCGCAATCGGTGAACTGGCTGATGGTCTGACAGTTGATCTTGATAAAGTGCCGAAGAAGTATGCAGGTCTTGACGGGACGGAAATTGCCATTTCGGAATCTCAGGAACGTATGGCGGTTGTGGTTGACCCGAAGGATGTAGAGGAATTTATGGAGTATGCAGCGGAGGAGAATCTGGAGGCAACGAAGGTAGCGGTTGTCACAGAGGAACCAAGACTGGTGTTATCCTGGAGAGGAAGGGAGATCGTGAACCTTTCCCGTGCTTTCCTTGATACGAACGGAGCACATCAGGAAGCAGCTGTAGCAGTGGATATTCCGAATCGAAAGGATACCATTCTTACAAGAGCCGAAGTGGGAGATGTAAGAGAAAAATGGCTTGCTGTTTTGAGGGATCTGAATGTGTGCTCCCAGAAGGGACTTGTAGAAATGTTTGACGGCTCTATCGGAGCAGCCTCTGTCTTTATGCCGCATGGTGGAAAATATCAGATGACAGAGACACAGGCAATGGTTGCAAAACTTCCGGTGCTTACAGGAGATTGTGATACAGTGACTATGATGAGCTATGGATTTGATCCTTATCTTTCAACCTGGAGTCCGTATCACGGGGCAATTTATGCTGTGACAGAGTCTGTGGCAAAGATTGTGGCGGCAGGCGGTGATTACAGTAAGATCCGTTTTACCTTCCAGGAATATTTCCGTCGTATGACAGAAGATCCGCACAGATGGAGCCAGCCGTTTGCAGCGCTTCTCGGTGCATATAACGCACAGCTTGGATTTGGGCTGCCGTCTATCGGAGGAAAGGATAGTATGTCCGGTACATTTGAAGATATTGATGTACCGCCGACGCTGGTATCTTTTGCAGTTGATGTGGCAAAGGAGAAAGATATTATTACACCGGAGCTTAAGAAAGCGGGAAATAAGCTGGTATGGCTTCAGATTGAGACAGATGAGTATGATGTTCCGGTGTATGCAAAGGTAATGGAGCAGTATGCGAAATTTACAGAAGATATACACAGCGGTAAGATCGTATCTGCCTATGCGCTTGACAGACATGGAATTATCGCCGCGGTAAGTAAAATGGCATTTGGCAACGGAATGGGCGTAAAGCTTGAGCACAATATAGACGCAAGAGATCTTTTTGCACCTGCATTTGGCGATGTGATTGCGGAGGTTCCGGCAGAGAAGGTTGGAGAACTTGGCATTACCTATACAGTGATCGGTGAAGTGACAGACAACGGAAAGTTTGCTTATGCAAATACGGAGATTACTCTTAAGGAAGCAAAGGAAGCATGGACCGGTACGCTGGAGAGGGTATTTGCAACGAATTCCGGTGCAGAGGGACAGGATGAGAAGGTTGAAACAGGCCTTTATGATACGTCGGATGTTCATATCTGTACCCATAAGATTGCACAGCCAACGGTATTTATTCCGGTATTCCCCGGAACAAATTGTGAATATGACAGTGCGAAAGCCTTTGAACGTGCAGGAGCAAAGACGATTGTAAAAGTATTCCGGAATATGAGTGCATCTGACATTCTGGATTCCGTAAATGTGTTTGAAGAGGCGATTTCCCGGTCGCAGATCATTATGTTCCCGGGCGGATTCAGCGCAGGTGATGAACCGGACGGCTCCGCGAAATTCTTTGCGACTGCATTCCAGAATGCGAAGATAAAAGAAGCAGTTGAGAAGCTTTTGAATGAACGTGACGGACTGGCGCTCGGTATCTGCAATGGATTCCAGGCACTGATAAAACTCGGACTTGTTCCGAACGGTGCGGTTACCGGACAGACAGCAGATTCACCGACCCTGACTTATAATACAATCGGTCGGCATATTTCCAAAATGGTTTATACGAAGGTGGTCACAAACAAATCTCCGTGGCTTGCAGGGGCCAAGCTTGGGGGCGTCTATACCAACCCGGCTTCCCATGGAGAAGGACGTTTTGTTGCGAATGACGAGTGGCTGAAGAAACTGTTTGAAAACGGACAGGTAGCAACACAGTACTGCGATCCGGAGGGAAATATTACGATGGATGAAGAGTGGAATATCAATGGCTCTTATCTTGCGATTGAGGGTATCACAAGTCCGGATGGCCGCGTGCTTGGCAAGATGGCTCATTCAGAGAGACGTGACCGGAGTGTAGCCGTGAATATTTACGGCGAGCAGGATATGAAGATATTTGAGTCCGGCGTAAAATATTTCAGGTAATAACAATATAAAGATAGCTGAGGATACAGTGTAAAACATATGATTTATACCGGATAAAATGCAACTTAGAATCCACTCTGTTTCATAAAAAACATTTTTCATCAATAAAATATGAGAGGATTTGCAGTGTTATTGCAAGAAAAGAATAAAATAACTTCAAAAAAGACTTGTGTTCTAAGAGGAAATCCTTTACAATAGTTAAGGAAAAAATGTTCTAGGAGGTATAAAGGTATGTCATATGTTGATGAAGTCCTGGAAAAAGTAGTGGCGAAGAACCCTGCAGAACCAGAATTCCACCAGGCAGTAAAAGAAGTATTAGAGTCATTGAGAGTTGTTGTAGAAGCAAATGAAGAGAAGTTCCGCAAGGACGCTCTGCTTGAGAGACTGGTAGAGCCGGAGAGACAGTTTAAATTCCGTGTACCGTGGGTAGATGATAAGGGGCAGGTTCAGGTGAACACAGGTTATCGTGTACAGTTCAACAGTGCGATTGGACCATACAAGGGAGGCTTACGTCTTCACCCGTCTGTAAATCTTGGAATTATCAAGTTCCTTGGATTTGAGCAGATTTTTAAGAACTCTCTTACCGGTCTTCCGATCGGCGGAGGAAAAGGTGGTTCTGACTTTGACCCGAAGGGCAAATCAGACAGAGAGATTATGGCATTCTGCCAGAGTTTCATGACAGAACTTTGCAAATATATCGGCGCTGATACAGACGTTCCGGCCGGAGATATCGGAACAGGCGCAAGAGAGATCGGTTATATGTTCGGACAGTATAAGAGAATCCGCGGCGTATATGAAGGAGTACTTACAGGTAAGGGATTAAGCTATGGCGGATCTCTCGCAAGAACAGAGGCTACTGGTTATGGTCTTCTTTATTTTACAGACGAGCTTCTGAAGATTAACGGTCACGATATTGCAGGAAAGACAGCGGCGGTTTCCGGTTCCGGTAATGTTGCGATCTATGCGATCCAGAAGGCGCAGCAGCTTGGCGTAAAGGTTGTTACTGCAAGTGATTCCACAGGCTGGGTATATGATCCGGAAGGAATCGATGTAGCTGCATTGAAGGAAATCAAGGAAGTAAACCGTGCAAGACTTACTGAATATAAGAAATATCGTCCGAATTCCGAATATCATGAGGGACGCGGCGTATGGTCTGTAAAGGTTGACCTGGCTCTTCCATGTGCAACTCAGAATGAGCTTCTGTTAGAAGATGCAAAACAGCTTGTTGCAAATGGATGTATCGCAGTATGTGAAGGGGCGAATATGCCTACCACGATGGAAGCAACCGAGTATCTGCAGGAGAATGGCGTATTATTTGGACCTGGTAAAGCTGCTAATGCTGGTGGCGTTGCAACTTCTGCACTTGAGATGTCACAGAACAGCGAGCGCCTGAGCTGGACATTCGAGGAAGTAGATGCTAAACTGAAAGACATCATGGTTAACATCTGCCACAATGCGGATGATGCGGCGAAACGTTACGGTATGGCAGGCAACTATGTTGCAGGCGCTAACATTGCCGGATTCGAGAAGGTTGTAGACGCTATGACTGCACAGGGAATTGTATAACAGCTGAATTTTAAGATAAAAATGATATTGATAAGTCCTGGAAATATTGAAGTTCCGGGACTTTTCTTTTTCGGCGGTATTTAGTATAATAGAAAGAAAAGGGCAGGAGGTTTCTATGAAGAAGAGAGGAAATGGCCGGAGAATCCTTAAATCTCTGGTTACGGGTATTACAGTTGCCGCTATGGCAGCAGTCACAGTTCTTCCGGGGACTTTGGGAAGTATCGCAAAGGCTGCGGATGAGGCTACGGATGAGAGCGTTGCAAAGGCTGATAAAGAGGCGCTTACCGTTACAAACAGCGAGGATGTGTCCGGTAACCTGACTCTTCCTGAGACAGGAGAAAATGGTTCTGTTATTGCATGGACATCCTCTGATGAAGCAGTTATCAGTTCAAAGGCGGATGGAAAGATTGCGGCAGGCAAGGTTACCCGTCAGGATGCAGATACAGATGTGACGCTGACTGCAACGATTACCTGCGGGGATGCAGTTGAGAAAAAAGAAATTGTGTGCCATGTGCGTGCGAAAGCAGAGATAGAGGAAACAACAGATTATCTGTTTGCATATTTCCCGTATACAGGATTTAAGGATGAGAGAGTATACTTTGGAATCAGTCGGGACGGTCTGAATTATGAAGCATTGAACGATGGAAAATATGTGCTGGAATCAAAGGCTGGAACACATGGAATCCGTGATCCGTTTGTATTCCGTTCCCATGAGGGGGACAAGTTTTATATGATCGCAACAGACCTTACCGTTGCAGGTCTTACGCAGGACGGGGTACATTATCCTGGAATGGGCTGGAACAAGAACCAGACAGAAGGAAGCCAGAGCATTGTTGTATGGGAATCTGATGACCTGGCGAACTGGTCAGATGCGAGACTCTGCAAGGTGTCCTTAGATACTGCAGGATGTACCTGGGCGCCGGAAGCTTACTGGGATGACGAGACAGAGCAGTATGTCGTATTCTGGGCGTCTAAGGTATCCGATGATAATTATGCAAAGCAGAGAGTATATTATGCAACAACGAGAGATTTCCATACGTTTTCTGAAGCGAAGGTATGGATTGAAGAAAAAGGTTCTGTTATTGATACAACAGTGATTAAGGTTGGCGACTATTATTATCGTTATACAAAGAATGAAGATGGAAATACAAATGTATATGGAACTCCGGGTAAGAGAATTTACTGTGAGAAAAGCAAATCCCTTACGGCTGAAAAATGGGATCTTGTAGCGAACAATTCCCTGAATATCAGCGGCGGACAGATTGAAGGCGGATGTATTTTCAAAATCAATACAGATGATGCGGAGAATGCAAAAAATATGGCGGCGCTTAAGGGCGCGGAGATGACAAATGACGATGTATACTGCCTGATGGCTGACAGAACCGGCGCTACGATTTTCCCGGGTCTGTCGGATGATATTACAAAGGGCTGGTTTCATGTTCTTGGAACAAATTCCAGTGCAGAAGCAGACGGCACAACTTTGTATTCTATGCCGGATCCGGTGGCAAGCCATGGTACGGTTATGCCGATTACAGCAGAAGAATATGATAATCTGATGATGAAATATGAAGAGTCTTATGTAGGAAAGGCGGCGCTTGAAAACACGATCAAAAAGGCGCTTTCGGAGACAGAGAAGGATAAATATACCGAGGAAAGCTGGAATGCTTATATGAAAGCACTTGCAGATGCAAAAGTGGTGGCGGAAAAGGAAGATGCAACGCAGGAAGAAGTGGATGATGCATTAAAGGTGCTTAAGGTGTCGAAGGATGCGTTGGAAGAAAAACCTGCAGATATAAAGCTTCCATATAAAGATGTTGCGGAGGATGCATGGTATTATAACGCAGTTGTGTTTAATTATGTACATCAGACCATGACAGGTATGAAGGAGGATGAGTTCGGGCCTGCAGGTACACTCGTAAGGGCACAGTTTGCTTCTGTGCTGCATAAGTTGAATGGAAAAGAGGTTATGGAATACACAGATGTCTTCTCCGATGTGACGGAGCATGACTGGTTCAGGGATGCAGTTCTGTGGGCGGCAAGTGCGAAGATCGTAACCGGATATACAGGAACGAAGCTGTTCGGGGCAAATGACCCGGTAACCCGTGCGCAGATGGCAACGATGATGTATCGTTATGCAAAGGATTATAAGGGATATGATGTAAAGGCAGACGGCGATTACAGTTCCTTCCCGGATGCAGGAGATGTACAGGATTTTGCGGCAGATGCACTTAAGTGGGCAGTATCTGAAGGAATTATCACAGGAAAGACCATTGATGGAAAACTTCTTCTTGACCCGCAGGGGAGTGCAAACCGTGCAGAGTGCGCGACTATTATCCAGAGATTCATGGAGAAATATGAGAAATAAAAAAGAATTTTTAAAATGAATAATTCAGAATGAAAAAGAAAAGAGACGGCAGGGGTGAGATGCTTCCTGACGTCTCTTTTGGTGTGCTTTGCGGCACATGTCTTTCAGATAGGATTATTTGTTAAACTCAATGACCTTGCCAGGGTTCAGAATCAGTTTGTCATCAAAGGCAAGCTTGATGGATTTGTACAGCTTAATCATTCGCTCTCCGACAAAATCTTCCAGATATTCCAGACGGCCGTTTCCGATGCCATGTTCGCCGGAAAGTTGTCCGCCCAGTTCTTTGGAAAGGGAATAGAGTTCTGTAAGACTGGCTTTTGTTGCTGCTTTCCAATCTTCATCACTCATTTCCGGATCACGAAGAATCTCCGTATGAATGTTGCCATCTCCGCAGTGTCCGCAAGGTTCTACACGGATTCCGTGGGAGCTTGCAATCTTTTTTGCGGCTTTTACATATTCGGCGATTCTGGAGCGGGGAACAACAACATCACATTCTTCCTGCGCAACAGAATCAGCTTTCATGCCTTCCAGAATTCCCCCACGTACAGACCATACGGAAGCAGCCCGTTCCGGAGTTCCCGCAATGAAACAGTCGAGGGCGCCATTTGCGAGGGCGGCTTCTGCCGCTTTTGCCACAGCGTCATCAAGTTCCTGCTTGCTGGAGGCGTCATACATGACAATGAGGACGGCTTCTCCTTCTTTAACCGGAAACATTTTGTTTAAGTTCCTTTCTACAATATCAATCAGCTCCCTTTCCAGAAATTCAATGGCAGTGGGGATAAAGGGAAGTTTAAGTACTTCCGGAACCATGTCCGCACATTCCTCCAGGCTCCTGAAAGGCATAACCAGAGTGCTGGTGCAGGTGGGCGCCGGAAGGAGCTTTAAGGTTACCTGTGTCAGAATGCAGAGTGTACCTTCTGAGCCGATGATCAGATCCTTAAGTGCATAGCCGGTCGTGTTTTTTACGACATTGGAAGAGAAGTTCATAATTGAACCGTCCGGAAGGACAACTTCCATGCATCTCACAAAATCTCTTGTTAGTCCATATCTTACCGCTTTCATTCCTCCGGCATTTGTAATCACATTTCCACCGATAGAGGCAGTTTTTTCTCCCGGATCAGGAGGATAGAAGAGTCCTTCTTTGGATGCGGCGGTCTGTATATCAACGAGCAGTGCGCCGGGTTCTGCAGTAATCGTCTGATTTTTATGGTCAACCGGGAAAATGTGGTTCATGCGCATAACAGATAACATAATTCCTCCATACTTACAGGTTGCGCCTCCTGCGAGTCCGGTTCCGGCGCCGCGGCAGACAACGGGAATGTTATGCTCATAGGCATATTTCATAATTGCGGATACTTCTGCCGTGTTCAGAACCTCTACATATAATTCCGGCTGATAAATTCCATATTCCGGCATTTCATCACGGAAATATTCACTTGCAATTTCACTTCCTGTGAAAACACGGTCAGAGGAGGTGAGCTTTCTTATAGAATTGAAATCTGCATCTGTCATTTTCTTATAAGGAAATGCCATGATCATTCCCCTCCTTTCTATTTTTCACAAGGCTGGTCAGTCTTGGGACAATTTCATATAAATCGTGTACGATACAATAATTTGCACATTTGAATATCTGTGCATTTGGATCGTTATTAATGGCGACGATGTATTCAGCACCTGTCATGCAGGAGGTAAACTGAATAGCCCCGGATACTCCGCAGGTGATGATAAGCTTTGGCCGGACAGTACGGCCGGATAAACCAATCTGATGTGCCGTATCGCCAAAACCATTTTCTACCATAGGGCGGGTATAAGCCAGTTGTCCGCCGAGCGCTTCAGCAAGTTCCCTGCAAATTGCTGCTCCGGCTTCATTTCCTGCGCCACGGCCGACAGCTACAATAATTTCTTCTTCTTCCAGAGTTTTCTTCTTTTCCAATATATTGACGGATACGACGCCTATTTTTGAGCGTACCATGTCTTCGGAAACCGGGCAGCGGATAACTTCGCTGGTTGGATGCGGCACTTTTGCCGCAGGATCCATGACCCGGTACCGGACGGTTGCAAATTGTGGACGGGAATGTGTAATGGCAATTTGTGCCATGATATTTCCTCCAAATGCAGGACGGATCTGTATCATGTCGGTGTTGGCTTTGATATCCAGGGTCGTACAATCTGCAGTCAGACCTGTATGAAATCTGGTGGACAGACGCGGAGCAAGAGAACGTCCCAGGGAGGTGGCTCCAATCAGTACAGAGCTTGGCTTAACAGAAGCAATACAGTCAGAGACTGCATCTGAATAGCAGTCTGCCCGAAATGTTTCAAAGCCCGGATGTTCATATACATATACTTTGTCAGCTCCATATTCCAGAAGCTTCCGGGCATTTTCGGATGTGCCTGTGCCGCCGATTATTACGCAGCGGACCTGATAGCCAACCTTGGCTGCCATTTTTCTTGCTTCTCCGAGGAGTTCGAAGACAACCGGATGAATGTCACCTCGTTCCTGCTCTGCGAAGATTAGAAAATTACGCCATACATTTTTATCGACAGAATTAATCTGTTGTTCAAAATGAATTGCTTTTTCAGGACAGTTACGGATGCACAGACGACACATGCGGCATTTTTCATTCAATACAATTGTATTTGATTCAATAGACAATGCGCCGAAGGGACATTTTTTTACACAGATTCCACAAAGGCTGCATTTATCAGAGTCAAATTTTAAAAAATCCATAGTGAACTCCTCCTCTTATAGTATCCTTTTGCTTATCAGAATATTCATCAGGGCATTTGCCTTTTCCTGAGAAGAGCCGTCAAAATATACTTGCTTTTCGGTTTCCGGTGGTGCAAACATTTTTTCTACAGATGTGGGTGATCCAATGAGTCCGTAACGGCTTAGATTCTGATCTGGCATATCTTTAAATCCGAATGTTTTTACAGGCCGTTCTTTCGTCCGGCACATAAGGCGATAGGAGGGGAGCCTTGGAACGCAGATATCTTTATCCACCGTAATCAGGCACGGATATGGAATTTCGATGATCTGTGATACACTGGCAAGATTCTGGCGCACGCGGATGGAGTGTTCGTCCGCATCTAGAATTTCCGAAACCCATGCCGCATGGGGAATATCAAGGTGCTCCGCGATTGCCGGACCTACCTGTGCAGTGTCGCCGTCTGTGGTCTGTTTTCCGCAGATGATCAAATCTGCTCCTCCAAGCATCTGGATTCCCTGGGAGAGGGTATAAGAGGTGGCCAGTACATCGGCTCCGGCAAACTTGCGGTCGGACAGAATAGTTGCTTCGTCCGCCCCCATAGCGTAGGCGTCACGCATCATTTCTTCAGCCTGGGGAGGTCCCATGGTAAGAACGGAAACTGTGCCTGAGAGCTGTTCTTTCAATTGCAATGCGGATTCCAGCGCAAACAAATCATAAGGATTTGTGCGTGCCTCCTCTGACATACGTTTCATAGAACCCGTTTCCGGGTCGATTTCTACTTTTGTACCTGCAGGTACTTGTTTCATACATACAATAATTTTCATAGTGATAACTTCTTTCTAAAAGGAATGGTCACATTATATCATCTTTCCATATATTTGTCGACTAGTAAACAAGTTCAAAGTATAATAAAAAAGCCTGGAAAACCAGACTTTTTAAAGTAGCGGGAACTGGATTTGAACCAGCGACACCACGGGTATGAACCGTGTGCTCTAGCCAACTGAGCTATCCCGCCATATGAAATTAAGATTACAACTTGTTGTTGTAAAGTGGGACCAATAGGGCTCGAACCTATGACCCCCTGCTTGTAAGGCAGGTGCTCTCCCAGCTGAGCTATGATCCCAGGGTTGTCAGGTTCTTATCTCGAACCGACTTCGTTATTATACTATTATATGACAGATATTGTCAATACCTTTTTTTAATATTTGACAAAAGGATAGTGAAATAATAAAATGAGACAAGAGAGAAATAGACATAAAATGATGTCGGAATGAAAAGATGAAGATTAGTAAATGCCTGTAATTATAATTCGTGCGGGAGGAGGATATGTGATGCGGGTTGGTATGGGATATGATGTTCATAAATTAGTAGAAGGACGGGAGCTGGTTCTGGGTGGAGTCAAGATTCCTTATGAAAAAGGACTCCTCGGACATTCTGATGCAGATGTGCTGTTACATGCGATTATGGATGCACTGCTGGGTGCGGCTGCTCTTGGGGATATTGGAAAGCATTTTCCGGATACAGATCCGGCGTATAAAGGAATTTCAAGTATCCGGCTCCTGAAAGATGTGGGAGCACTGCTGGAGGATAAGCTTTATTTTATCAGTAATATAGACGCCACGATTATTGCGCAGCGGCCGAAGATGGCGCCGCATATCCGGAAGATGCGGGAAAATATTGCTGAGGCTTTGCAGATTGATGTGGAACAGGTGAACATTAAGGCAACTACGGAAGAAGGACTTGGATTTACCGGAAGTGGAGAAGGAATCTCTGCACAGGCAGTTGCATGCCTTGAGACAGCGGCAAATTACAGCTATGCGGTTGGCGGCGGCAGAGAAAATGGCTGTGAAGGGTGCGCGGGATGTACCGTGAGAAGGGAGACGGGAAATGCAGATTCGTAAGTTATCTGAGGAGGAGCATGGGAATACAAGAGTATTGTATGAGGAGGTGTTTGCAGAAGACAGTCCGTCTTTTGTAGATTATTATTATACGGAAAAGACAAAGGATAATCAGATCTATGTAGTGGAGGAGGATGAAGCTATCCAGGCGATGCTTCATTTGAATCCATATGTATTGAAGGTAAACGGGAGTGAAAAACAGATAGATTATATTGTGGCGGTGGCCACCAGAAAACCTTATAGAAAAAGGGGATATATGGAAGTGCTGATGAAACGGGCGCTTTGTGAAATGTATGGGGAGGGAAAGACATTTACCTTTCTTATGCCTGCGGCAGAAGAACTTTATCTGCCTTATGACTTTCGGACAGTATATGAACAGGAGCGCCGCATCTACAAGGAAATATCTGAAAACGAGGGGCAGGTAAAAGAGGCAGAGAGAACGGATTGCGATGGGCTTGCCAGGGCGGCAGAGACATATCTGTCAGCAAATTATCAGGTGTATGCAAAGCGGGATGAGGCATATTATCAAAGGCTTTTGAAAGAATATGCATCCGACGGCGGCAGGGTGATGATTTATCGTGATGGAGACAGCATTACGGACTGCAGATTTTGTTATGAGACAATGGAAGAAAAGGATAAAAAACCGAAAATTATGATTCGCATTATAGATGTAAGAAGGATGTTGATGTCACTTTGTCTTACGACCTTTACGGCGGCATGTTTTACGGTGACAGATCCGCTGATTGAAGAGAATAACCGGTGTATTGTCATAACCGGAACAGAGTTTTCCGGCGTTATGCTTATGGATGGCATCGAAAAGAACAGTGAAGGAACGATAACGATAGCCGCGCTTTCAAGCTTCCTGTTTGGAGCAAAGACGATAGAAGAGATAAAAGAAGAGGATGGAGTAGCGTTGTCAGAACGTCTGTGCAGCGAGCTGGAGAAAATAATTCCCCTGTCGAAAATATATTTAAATGAGGTTGTGTAGGAGTTCTGGAGCCAGGACTCCTTTTCTTTAGAAAATCTTTTGTTTTTTGTTTTGACTGCCTTTAGATTTCCTGTTTATAGTATTTGAAAAGAAAGGAAACGACAGGAGGCGGTTGTGTATGAGAGTTTATCAGTATGAACGGAGGATATATTATGGAAGTAAATCATGTCTTGATTGTAGAAGATGATAAGGAGATACGTGAGGGCGTGGAAATATACCTGAAGAGCCAGGGGTATGTTGTGTTTCAGGCAGCAGACGGCGTCCAGGGACTTGAGGTGATAGAGAAAGAAGAAATACACCTGGCGATTGTGGATGTTATGATGCCGCGGATGGACGGAATTGCCATGACAATAAAACTTCGTGAAAAATATGATTTTCCGGTAATTTTCCTGTCCGCAAAATCAGAAGAGGTAGATAAGATTATGGGGCTGAATATGGGGGCGGATGATTATGTGACGAAACCGTTTACTCCGATGGAACTTCTCGCAAGGGTGAATTCCCAGCTTCGAAGATACCGGAAATTCCTGGAAAAGATCGGGACGGCGGAAAAGGCGGCGAATATTCATACCATTGGTGGTCTGGAGCTGAATGAAGATATGGTGGAGGTAACGGTAGACGGCGAGCCGGTAAAGGTAACGCCGATTGAATATAAAATTCTGTTGCTTCTTATGAAAAATCCGGGAAGAGTATTTTCGGCGGAAGAGATTTATGAGAGAGTGTGGAACGAACGTGCAGTTAATACCGATACAATTATGGTGCATGTGCGGAATATTCGTGAAAAGATTGAGCTTAATCCGAAAGAACCAAAATATTTGAAGGTGGTGTGGGGTGTTGGATACAAAATTGAAAAACAGGCATAAGCTTGCAGTTGTTCTTATTATCTGTACAATATTACTGCCTGTATTTTATGTGACAAGTCAATATCAGAATTATAATGAAGCAATGATACAGAGGGAGGCAAAGGCACGGAAGGATGCGTTGATATCAGAGGAATTTCTGGAACAATTTCTGGAAACGGGTTATATTTTGTATAACCGGGCACTTGACAGGGAAATGGCGGATGAAGTGCTGGAAAATGACTTCCCGGGTATTCTTGGAGATTTTCAGTGGTTTTATCCTTATCTGGATTACCGTGTGGAGGATGAAGAGGGAGATGTTGTAGATTTCAGTACGGCAAATGCCGGAAATATTCTGAAAGATAATAAGCTGTCCGATTATGAATTTGTCCTTGCGGTTTCATATAACAGCAAAGGAAACCCGAGCATTAAAATGCTGCGGGGAGAGTATGAAGAAGAGCAGAGAATCGTGATCCGGAGGCTTTTGGACAGCCCGGACAGCTATGAGACATATGAGCTTCTGAAAAATACGAAAGATTATGGATTGGAGTGTCCGGCAGAGCGAACATATTATTATGCTATGGATAAGGATAATTTGCAGGATTATCTGGAGGAAGGATACTATTATGAAGAGTATCTGCCGGATTATGCTGTAAGTACGATGCTTTTTCTTATGCTTTTTACAGCGGGAGCGTCCTGGATCTATCCGTTATTCCGTTCTCTTCATACCGGACAGGAAAAAATCTTTAAGGCGCCCTTTGAAGTAACAGCTGTTATCGCTATATCTGTTTTCAGCATGACGATGGAGAACTATGCGTGGATGATAGAAAAAAGAGACGGGGCGGTATGGCTGGAAGATTATGCGTACTGGATCGTTGTGTTTGGGGCAATATACTGGGCTTCTTCCTGCTTCAGGCAGATTTATGTACTTGGTCCGGCAGACTATCTGAAAAAGCGGAGTTTATTATATATTTCCAGAAAATATGTAAAACGAATATGGATATGCTTAAAAGATAAAGTGACAAAACTGGTGAAAAGAATATATGAGTCTTTCCAGAATGTTGACCTGAGTGAAGAGAATAATAAAATTATTTTTAAAATTGTATTTGTAAATTTCTGCGTCCTTGCTGTTTTATGTTCGATGTGGTTTTTTGGAATTGCGGCGCTGGTGATTTATTCCGTCCTGTTATTTCTGTTCCTGCAGAAATATTATCGTGATCTGCAAAAAAAATATGCTGTGCTGTTAGATGCAGTGAATCAGATCGCAGATGGCAATCTGGATGCGGAAATCAAAGGAGATCTGGGTGTGTTTTCACCATTTCGCTCAGAAATCACAAAAATACAGACTGGATTTAAGAAGGCAGTAGAGGAAGAAGTGAAGAGCCAGCGTATGAAGACGGAATTGATTACGAATGTTTCACATGATTTGAAAACGCCGCTTACAGCAATTATCACTTATGTGAATCTTCTGAAGGAGGAGGAAGATGAGGAAAAACAAAAAGCCTATATTGAAGTGCTGGAAAGCAAATCTTTAAGACTGAAAGCATTAATTGAAGATTTGTTTGAAATCAGTAAAGCGAGCAGCAAAAATATAACTCTTCATATTGTGGATGTAGATATCGTCAATCTGTTTAAACAGGTAAAGCTTGAGCTGGAGGATAAATTCCAGGCGGCAGATATTGATTTCCGATGTAAGTATCCGAATGAAAAACTAATTGTTCCGCTTGACAGCCAGAAGACATACCGGATATTTGAGAATCTTCTTGTGAATATTTCCAAGTATGCAATGCCTCATACGCGGGCATATGTGGAAATTGCAAGAGAAGGTGCAGAGACTGTGATTCGTATTAAAAATATTTCGGCAGAAGAGATAACCTTTCATCCGGAGGAAATTACGGAGCGGTTTGTACGGGGAGATGTATCGAGGAATACGGAAGGAAGCGGACTGGGACTTGCAATCGCAAAGAGCTTTACAGAACTGCAAAAGGGAAAATTTAAGATAGAGACAGAAGCAGATTTGTTTAAAGTAGAGATAAAATTTTAAATAAGAGTATGCGGAAACAAAAGTTCAGGTGCAGAGCTTTTCTATAGTTCTGTGCCTGAACTTTTGTGCCTGAATGTGACTTTAAGATTTGACAAAGATATTCTTAAAATTTTATTACTTCTCTTTTCTGGTATATGGTGTTATAATGAAGAACCAAGGAGAGCTAGATATGGAAAATAGAATGAGTTTGGGAGAGGAAGAATGGAGCATTGAAATCCGTCCGACTGCCTCTTTTTTTCAGTTACATTTAAAGGAACTCCTTGCATATCGGGATTTGATTTTTCTGTTTGTAAGGCGTGATTTTAAGACAATGTATAAGCAGACAATTCTGGGTCCGGCATGGATTTTGCTTCATCCGCTTATGTCTACCAGTGTGTTTACGATTGTTTTTGGCAGAATTGCGAATATTTCTACGGATGGGGTTCCGGATTTTTTGTTTTATATGGCGGGGAATATTTT
>DKYD01000003.1:21267-22184 GCA_002492335.1 Lachnospiraceae bacterium UBA7109 | reverse complement strand
GATTTTTTGTTTTATATGGCGGGTAATATTTTGTGGACTTATTTTTCATCCTGCCTGCTCGCGGCTTCAAATACTTTTCTTGGCAATGCAGGGCTCTTTGGCAAAGTTTATTTTCCAAGAATGGTGATGCCTGTATCTGCATCCTTGTCAAAATTAATTACATTTGGGGCGCAGTTTCTTTTGTTTTTATTGTTTGCTTTCCGATACCTGGTGGTGGGAAAGATACGGATTACATGGTGGGCACTTACCACACCGTTTCTTCTGCTGGAGCTGGCATGCCTTGCTATGGGTGCGGGGATGATTCTTGCATCGATGACAGCGAAATACAGGGATCTGCAGGTGCTTGTAAACTTTGGTATACAGCTTTGGATGTACGCGACTCCGATTGTATATCCGCTTTCGCGGATTCCGGAGAAATGGAGCTCACTTTTCTGGTGGAATCCGGTTGCTTCTGTTGTTGAATGTTTTCGCTGTGGATGGCTTGGAAGTGGGAATGTACCAGTTGGCCAGCTTGGCGTGGGAGTGTTGATAACGGCGGTAGTGTTGATAACTGGTATGCTTTTATTTAACCGGACACAGCGCAATTTTATGGATACTATTTAGAACTCATGAGATGAGAGACAGTGAAGATTTATACACCATTTGGGATGGATAGAGAATATGGAAGAAAAAGAAGTTGTAATCAGAGTGAGAGAGCTTGCAAAAGAATATCGTCTTGGTGTGATTGGACGGGATACCCTGCAGCAGGAGCTTGAGAGCTGGTGGGCGAAGAAACGGGGAAAGCAGGATCCCAATCTGCGGATCGGGCAGAAATACGGAAGCGGGGATGAAAAATTTCTGGCGCTTCAGGGTATTTCTTTTGACGTGTATAAAGGTGAGCGAATCGGAGTGATCGGAGCAAATGGAGCAGGAAAATC
>DKYD01000003.1:8264-21002 GCA_002492335.1 Lachnospiraceae bacterium UBA7109 | reverse complement strand
GGAGCAAATGGAGCAGGAAAATCAACTTTATTTAAACTCCTTTCGAGAGTAACGGCTCCAAGTGAGGGTGCTATTGGGATTAAAGGGAGGATTTCCAGTATGCTGGAGGTCGGGACAGGTTTTCACAGGGAATTGACCGGCAGAGAGAATATTTATCTGAATGGTGCAATTCTTGGAATGAAGCGGCAGGAGATTGAAGATAAGTTAGAAGATATTATTGCGTTTTCTGAGTGTGAAGAATTCATTGATACACCGGTAAAGAGATATTCCAGCGGTATGTATGTGAAGCTTGCGTTTGCAGTTGCGGCACATTTGAATGCAGAGATCCTTCTGATGGATGAGGTGCTGGCGGTTGGAGATATGCGTTTTCAGAAAAAATGTCTGGAAAAGCTTTCCGAGCTGTCTGAGGATGAGCAGAAGACGATTCTGTATGTGTCTCATAATATGGAAACGATTCGGACACTTTGCAACCGCTGTCTGGTTTTGGAAAAGGGAAAATTAGTTTTTGACGGGGAGCCGGAGGAGGCAATAGCAAAGTATTTTGGTGATGTAGTGCGGATGAAGCTTCACTATGATTATACAGAAGAGAGAGAAGTGCGAAGGACGACCGGGAATCTGCAGTTTAAATGGCTGGATATTGAAAGGTCAAATATGATTCCGGCTTCTGAAGGATTAAGATTCCGGCTTGGGTTTCTTGTGAAAGAGCGTGTAGAAGACGTGCATATACGTTTTACCGTCCGGAGCAGGGACGGACAGGTGATCGGAACGGCTGTCTCCAAAAGTCTTGGGGCTTTTGATAAAGATGCATCTGTGCAGACAGTATTCTGTTTTCAGACGGAAGGCCTGGCAAAGGGGGAATACACGGTTGAACTGGCGGCGGTGGAGCCGATTGGAGAAGGCAGACAGAGACGCCATGCGTGGCTTTCACATGCCTTTGCCTTTGAAGTGACAGAGGATACATTTTCACAGTATCAGATTCGCTGGAGTGTGAAAAACTGGGGATATACAGTATATCCGGATTTGGAGGTTCTGACGAGTGAAATTTCAAATAAAAATGGTTGATTTGACGATAGAGATTCGTCATCGATATGCTTATATAAAAAAGCAGTGTGAGGCATGGATTTGCAAAGAAGAGATGATGCGTCCGGATATGGTGATTGAAGTTTCGGAAGAAGATATTTCAAAAGAGAAAAAAGAAGCAGAAGTGTCGGTTACAGAAGGGTATTGTGAAAGTATCTGTATATACCGGGCGATTGCAAGGAAGCTGACTGCGTTTTCTGCATTTGTGATGCACGGGGCAGTAGTGGAGCTTGATGGGGAAGCATATGTCTTTGCGGCAAGAAGCGGAGTCGGGAAGACGACGCATACGAAGCTCTGGATGGAATATTTTAAGGGGAAGGCATCTTATATTAATGGGGATAAGCCTGTTATGCGGTGGCGGGATAACAGGCTGTATGCGTATGGAACTCCGTGGATGGGAAAGGAAAACTTCGGATGCCGGAGATGTGCTCCGGTGAAGGCAGTCTGTTTCCTGGAACGGGGATTGGAAAATAAGATACGAAAAGTGGAAGACAGTGAGATTGTCAACCGGTTGTTTAAACAGGTATTGCTTCCTGTGGAACGGGAGGAAATTATTGTGTTTATGGAGATGATGGACCGGATGACAGAACGGATTCCTTTTTATCTGTTGAAATGCAGCATTTCTTTAGAAGCTGTAGAAACGGCATACGAAGCGATGAGAGGATAGAGATGGACAGAAGAGATGAATGGAAATATTTGTTTGATATTATCAGATATGGGCTGACCGGAGAAAGATGTCCGGCAGCAGAAGAATATCCGGATTGAAATTACCTGTATAAAATAAGTAAGCATCATAAAATTGAGGAAATGGTCTGGTTCGGTATAGAGAAGATGCCACAGAAAATGCAGCTGCCGGAAGAAATCCGGGGGAAGCTTCAACGGGCAGGAAATCTTGGATCGGCAAGGGAAGCAATACAGCATTTTGCGTTGGAGGAAGTGCTGGATGCATTTGAGAAAAATAAGATTGCGTGTATTTTACTGAAGGGATGTCTGATGAAGCAGTTTTATCCCCGCCCGGATTTGCGGATGATGGCGGATCTGGATATTATATACCGTCCGGAGCAGGAAGCAGACGTGGATCGGATTCTGGTATCGAAGGGATATGCGTGTGACCATAAGGATGATAATCATAATGTCTATTTCCGAATGCCTTTCATGAATATAGAAATGCACCATGGGCTGATGTCGGAGGTTTCGAGGTTTTCCGGTTATTATGAAAATATATGGCCGAGGGCAGAGCTTCTGGAGGGAAGAAAGTTTGTCTACCGTCTTCGATGGGAGGATTTCTATATTTTTATGCTGACACATCTGGTGAAGCATTTTCAGAATGGAGGAAGCGGAATCCGCTCGGTCGTTGATATCTGGCAGTTCCTGGATAAGATGGAAGAAAAGCTGGATTGGAATTATATAGGCAAAGAGCTGGAAAGTATTCATATGACAGCGTTTGATCAACACATCAGGAAGCTGGCGGATATCTGGTTTAAAGGTGCAGAAGGAAATGATTTATATGATGCATTGACAGATTATATAATAAACAGCGGGATTTATGGAACGGTAAGGCATTATCAGGTGTGGAAGGCAGCAGGCGCATTGCGGGAAGATTGCAAGACAGTAAGGCAGTGGCAGTTCCGGACACGGCTTCGGATTATCTTTTTCCCATTGGACTTGATGAAACAGCAGTATCCTTATCTGGAAAAATATCCGGTCTTGCTTCCGGCAGCATGGATGCAGAGGATTTTCCGGGCATTATTCAAAAGAAGAGGAAGAGCATCGAAGGTTCTGGGGGAAGTAAAGGCAGATCAGAATGAGGTGTTTGAAAAAAAGAAGCTGTTTGAAGAACTGAATATATAGAATATCAGAAACGAAAAGGAATAATGAAAAGGAGGGTGTGAAAGATGAAGGCAAAAGATGGTTTTTTGATGCGGAAGGTAGGAGAAAGAAGAGTTGTTGTTCCCGTAGGAGAGGCATCTGAAAGTTTTCGTGGAATGTTAAATTTAAATGAAACCGGAGCTTTTCTGTGGAATCTGCTCAGCGGTGATACAACAGAGGAGGAGATGCTTGATGCGATGCTTGCTGAATATGATACAAATCGTGAGGAAGCGAAGAAGGGGATTGAAAAATTTCTTCAGAAGCTTCGGGAGACAGGGATACTGGAAGAATGATCGCAGTTTCCAAATGTTAATATAGGGAACGTTTTCTGTTTTTTGAAAATTCTGTAAAAGGGAGAGATATTATGGGCATGATATCTTATATTAAAGAAGAAATACAGGTGATACGGGAGCGGGATCCGGCGATTAAGACGAATATGGAAGTATTCTTATATCCCAGTTTTAAAGCGATATTAAGATACCGCATTGCGCATAAGCTGTATATAAATAAACATTATTTTCTTGCACGCTGGATTTCCCAGCGGACGGCAAGAAAGACCGGAATTGAAATTCATCCGGGGGCAACCATCGGAAAAGGGCTGTTTATTGATCATGGAAGTGGTGTGATTATCGGTGAGACAGCAGAGCTTGGAGACAATGTAACGTTATACCAGGGAGTGACGCTTGGTGGTACCGGAAAGGAACACGGAAAACGTCATCCGACGCTTGGCGATAATGTTATGGTCAGCGCCGGGGCGAAGGTTCTTGGCTCCTTTACAATTGGGGAAAATTCAAAGATTGGAGCGGGGAGTGTAGTGCTGAAAGAGGTGCCGCCGAATTGTACGGTTGTAGGTGTTCCGGGAAGAGTCGTAAAGATGGGCGACCAGAAGATTCCGCGTATGGATATGGATCAGGTTCATCTTCCAGATCCGACAGCAAATGATATTCGCCAGCTTCAGGCAGATAATATCCGTCTTTATAAGAGAATGGAAGAACTGGAAAAGAAGCTGCGTATGCAGAATAAGCAGATAGAAGCAGATAAGGAGGAAGTATAACAGATGAGATTGTATAACACACTTTCAAAGAGAAAAGAAGAATTTGTTCCGTTAGAGGAAGGAAAGGTAAAGATGTATGTCTGCGGTCCGACGGTGTATAATTTTATCCATATCGGGAATGCAAGACCGATGATTGTATTTGATACGGTCAGAAGATACTTTGAGTATAAAGGATATGAGGTAAATTATGTATCGAATTTTACAGATGTAGATGACAAGATCATTAAGAAGGCGATTGAAGAGGGAGTATCAGCGGACGAAGTATCCAAACGTTATATTGCAGAATGCAAGAAGGATATGGAAGGAATGAATGTAAAGCCTGCAACGAAGCATCCTCTTGCAACAGAAGAAATCTGCGGCATGATCGACATGATCGGTACATTGATTGAAAAAGGATATGCTTATGAGAAGAACGGGACTGTATATTTCCGTACCCGTCAGTTCAAAGATTATGGAAAGCTTTCCCATAAGAATCTGGATGACCTTCGTTCCGGTGAACGTTCTCTTCTTGTGACCGGCGAGGATGAGAAAGAGGATCCGCTTGATTTTGTTCTCTGGAAGCCAAAAAAGGAAGGAGAGCCTGCATGGGAGTCGCCGTGGTGTGAAGGAAGACCGGGATGGCATATCGAGTGTTCCGTGATGTCTAAGAAATATCTCGGCGAGCAGATAGATATCCATGCCGGCGGAGAGGATCTTGTATTTCCACATCATGAAAATGAAATTGCGCAGAGTGAGGCGGCAAATGGCAAAGAATTTGCAAAATACTGGCTACACAATGCGTTTTTGAATATTGATAACCGTAAGATGAGCAAGTCTCTTGGAAATTTCCGTACTGTGCGTGAGATCAGTGAACAGTACGATCTCCAGGTGCTCCGGTTTTTTATGCTGAGTGCGCATTACAGAAGTCCGCTGAACTTCAGTGCGGATCTGATGGAAGCATCAAAGAACGGGCTGGAGCGTATCATCAATGCGGCTGAGAACCTGAAATTTCTTATGAAAAATGCATCCGCAGAAGAAATGAGCGAGGCAGAGAAAGAAGCGTATGCACAGACGGGTGTATTTACAGAGAAGTTTGAGACGGCTATGGATGACGACTTCAATACAGCAGATGCGATCGCTGCGATTTTTGATTTTGTAAAATATTGCAATACGAATACAAATGCAAAAAGCTCAAAGGAATATTTGCAGAAGCTGTCTGATCTTTTGGAAAAACTGACAGATGTTCTTGGAATTATTGTAAATAAGGAAGAAGAGATTCTGGCAGAGGATATTGAAAAACTGATTGAAGAGCGTCAGGCGGCCCGCAAGGCAAGAGATTTTGCGAGAGCAGATGCAATTCGTGATGAACTTCTTGGCAAAGGAATTGTTTTGGAAGATACGAGAGAAGGAGTAAAATGGAAAAAGGCGTAGAGTGGCAGTTTGATTCCTGTATGCAGGAAAATTTTCAAATGCAGGAAATAGATACGAAGGACTATTCCCCTCTTGTGCTGGCATATATTGGAGACAGTATTTATGATCTGATTATTAAGACACTGATCATAAATAAGGGAAACAAGCAGGTACAGAAGCTTCACGCAGAGACAAGTTTTTACGTGCAGGCAAAGACACAGTCTTTGATGATGCGCACGATGCAGGGATATCTGACAGAAGAAGAGCATGCGGTCTATAAAAGGGGCCGCAATGCGAAAAGTGTAAGTCCGGCAAAGAACCAGTCTGTAACAGATTACCGCAGAGCGACGGGATTTGAAGCGCTTCTTGGATATTTGTATCTGGAAAAGGAGTGGAAAAGATTACTGGAACTGGTGAAAATCGGACTGGATAGTCTGAAAGAACAGGAGAAAGAGCATTGATGAGTGAACAAGGGAAGAATACAGGAAATGAAAATATGATCGAAGGACGGAATGCGGTAATGGAAGCATTTCGTTCCGGAAAGCCTGTTGATAAGCTGTATGTCCTGGATGGCTGTCAGGACGGACCGGTGCGCAGTATTGTCCGTGAGGCAAGAAAGCACGATACGATTCTGCAGTTTGTTGAGAAAGAGCGGCTGAATCAAATGTCTGAGACCGGAAGGCATCAAGGGGTGATCGCGTATGTGGCGGCTTATGAATATGCGGAAGTGGATGATATGCTGAAACTGGCAGAAGAGCGTAAGGAGGATCCGTTTCTGATTCTGCTTGACGGAATTGAGGATCCGCATAATCTGGGAGCGATTATCCGTACGGCGAATCTGGCAGGGGCGCATGGAGTGATTATTCCGAAGCGCCGGGCGGCGGGGCTTACGGCAATTGTCGCAAAGACTTCTGCAGGCGCGCTGAACTATACACCGGTTGCAAAGGTAACCAATCTGGCAAAAACAATGGAAGAACTAAAGAAAAAGGGACTTTGGTTTGTCTGTGCGGATATGGGCGGAGAGCTGATGTACCGTCAGAACCTGACCGGACCGATCGGTCTGGTAATTGGCAATGAAGGAGAGGGCGTCAGTCGTCTGGTAAAAGAAAACTGTGATTTTATTGCCGGTATTCCCATGAAAGGGGACATTGATTCTCTGAATGCATCTGTGGCGGCAGGTGTGCTTGCGTATGAAATCGTGAGACAGAGAATGCAGTAAAGATTATATGGAGGAAGAAGATGTCAAAGTATGACACAATGACGGATGAACAGCTGATTCGGGAACTGCGGAGCGGGGACAGGAAGATTATCGACTATATTATGGAAAAATATAAAAATCTTGTACGTAAGGAAGCGAACGCGATGTATCTCCTCGGTGGGGAAAACGAAGATCTGATTCAGGAGGGGATGATCGGTCTGTTTAAGGCAGTGCAGGATTATGAACCGGATCAGAAGGCATCTTTTTTCAGTTTTGCCAGTCTCTGTATCAGAAGGCAGATTTATTCGGCCGCCAGGGCTTCCAAGAGAAAGAAACACAGCCCGCTTAACTCCTATGTCTCTCTTTATGAGAAGAATGAAGAAAAAGAAGCATTGATCGAGACGGTAGAAGCAAGTACGGAAAGCGACCCGGAGGCGCTTTTTCTGGGAAGGGAATACGTAGAATTGATTGAGACGCGGCTGGAAGAAAGCCTCAGCGATTTGGAAAACCGTGTGCTGTATCTGCACCTTTTAGGAACTGATTATAAGACGATTGCAAGGCTTCTTGACAAGAGCCCGAAGACTATCGATAATGCCCTTCAGCGGATTAAAGGAAAGACGGAAAAAATTCTGGAAGAAGAAAAATCGAAAAACCGTTGAAATGGCATTGACAAACAGAGGCTATTTATTGTATATTGTTAATGTTGCATGGATATATGCGTGCTGCCTTGGCTCAGTCGGTAGAGCGTCGCCTTGGTAAGGCGGAGGTCGGCGGTTCAAGTCCGCTAGGCAGCTTTTTGTAAACCCCTTGGATTTTCAAGGGGTTTTATTGTTGTAGAGCCTTGTTTCCCTTTACTTTTTATGGTAAAATGAATTGCTACAGCTATTTGAGAGAATATAAACCAGGAGGAAACTATGGGAGAAGAAGTGATTTCCAGGAATTTTATTGAGCAGGAGATAGATAAGGATCTGGCGGAAGGGGTATATACAGAAGTCTGTACAAGATTTCCACCGGAGCCAAATGGATATCTGCATATCGGGCACGCGAAGTCTATTCTTTTGAATTCCGGACTTGCCAGGAAATATAATGGAACCTTCCATTTGAGATTTGATGATACGAATCCGACGAAAGAAGATATGGAGTTCGTAGAATCTATTAAGGAAGATGTTGCATGGCTTGGGGCAGATTTTAAAGATCATCTGTATTTTGCGTCCGATTATTTTGATGTGATGTATGAGTGTGCTGTAAAGCTGATTCAGAAGGGTAAGGCATACGTATGTGATTTGTCAGCAGAGGAAATCCGTGCATACAGGGGAACTCTTACGGAAGCGGGAAAGGACAGTCCATACCGGGATCGTTCTGTAGAAGAAAATCTTGCGTTGTTTGAGAGGATGAAGAATGGCGAATTTAAAGATGGCGAGAAGGTTCTTCGTGCAAAGATCGATATGTCGTCCCCGAATATCAATATGCGGGATCCGGTTATTTATCGTGTGGCTCATATGACGCATCACAATACCGGAGATAAATGGTGCATTTATCCGATGTATGATTTTGCACATCCGATTGAGGATGCAGTAGAGAAGATTACTCATTCTATCTGTACATTGGAATTTGAAGATCACAGGCCTCTTTATGACTGGGTAGTCAGGGAGTGTGAATTTGACCCGGCGCCGCGTCAGATTGAGTTTGCAAAATTATATCTTACAAATGTGGTAACCGGAAAGAGATATATTAAGAAACTGGTACAAGATGGTATTGTGGACGGTTGGGATGATCCAAGGCTTGTGTCCATTGCCGCTCTTAGAAGGAGAGGATTTACGCCGGAGTCTTTGAAGATGTTTATTGATTTGTGCGGTGTGTCCAAAAGCCAGAGTTCTGTAGATTATGCCATGCTTGAATATTGTATCCGTG
This sequence comes from Lachnospiraceae bacterium UBA7109, assembly GCA_002492335.1. Classification (GTDB taxonomy): domain Bacteria; phylum Bacillota; class Clostridia; order Lachnospirales; family Lachnospiraceae; genus UBA7109. The sequence continues at coordinate 12,501 of DKYD01000003.1, read as the reverse complement.
AGGATTTGAAGCTTAAGAGACCTCGTATGATGGCGGTTCTTGATCCGATCAGGCTTGTCATTGATAATTATCCGGAAGGAGAGACAGAATATCTGGAAGCAGATAATAATCTTGAGAACCCGGAACTTGGAAAGCGTCAGATTCCGTTCTGCAGAGAGCTTTATATTGAACGTGATGATTTTATGATTGAACCACCGAAAAAATACTTCCGCCTTTTCCCGGGTAATGAAGTACGTCTGATGAATGCTTATTTTGTGAAATGTGAAAGCTATGAGACAGATGAAGACGGGAATGTGACAGTGGTGCATTGCACGTATGATCCGGAGACGAAATGCGGAACGGGATTTACCGGACGTAAGGTAAAAGGAACAATCCACTGGGTTGCGGCACCTTATGCAAAGCAGGCAGAAGTAAGATTGTATGAGAACCTGGTAGATGAAGAAAAAGGCGTTTATAATAAAGAGGATGGCTCCCTGAACCTGAATCCGAATTCATTGGAAATTCGTAAAAACTGTTATGTGGAAGACAGTTTTGCGGATGCAAAAGGGCATGACAGTTTCCAGTTTGTAAGAAATGGATATTTTTGTATAGATTCTAAGGACTCATCGCCGGATGCACTGGTATTTAACCGGATTGTGTCTCTGAAGAGTTCCTTTCGGCTGCCAAAATAAAAAGTAGAGGACGGGAATGATTTCCGTCCTCCTATTTGGTTTTGTACAGAGTCGGGGTGGGAGACAATATGAATGAATTGACTATGAATCTCAGGACGGATTCGAGGATACCGCTTTACGAGCAGATATATAGATATATCCGATCAGACATTCGAAACGGAAAGATTCCGTATGGAGAAAAGCTTCCGTCTACGAGGGCATTAGCAAGATATCTGGAGGTCAGCAGAAGTACAGTTGAACTTGCCTATGAGCAGCTTTTGTCGGAGGGGTATATTGAATCCGAGCCTTACCGTGGGTTTTACGTGGCTCAGATTGAAGGATTGTATTATATTCAAAAAGAACGAAGTGAGCCGGAAAAGGAAGAAGAAAAGGGTACGGGTTACAGTTACGATTTCACACCGAATGGGGTTGACTTAAAGGGATTTCCATATAATGTATGGAGAAAACTTTCAAAAGAGATACTCATGGATGACAAGACGGAATTGTTTCGTTCGGGAGATTCAAAGGGAGAATACAGCTTCCGGCGTGCACTCTGCAATTATCTGTATCAGGCAAGAGGAGTGAATTGTATCCCGGAGCAGATCGTTGTGGGAGCAGGAAGTGATTATATTTTAATGCTTCTGAGTATTGTGCTGGGAAAAGACTATAGAATTGCGTTTGAAAATCCGGTTTACAAACAGGCATACCGTCTGATTTCCAGTCTGGGCTATGAGACAGTACCGATATCGTTGGATAAAAGTGGGATGAAGGTGACAGAGCTGGCGGCTTCGGACGCAGATATTGCTTACGTGACGCCATCGCATCAGTATCCGACGGGAATTGTTATGCCGGTGAAACGCAGGATGGAGCTCTTGAAATGGGCAGGAAGAAAGGAAAACCGTTATATTATTGAGGATGATTATGACAGTGAATTCCGGTATAAAGGGAAGCCGATTCCTGCATTGCAGGGATATGATGGAGCCGGAAAAGTTATTTATCTTGGCACATTTTCCAAATCCATTGCGCCCGCCATTCGTCTGAGTTATATGGTACTGCCCGAATCACTCTTAAAAATATATAATCAAAGCGGAAAATTTATTCATTCTACAGTATCCAAGGTAGACCAGTGTATTGTACAGCGCTTTATAGAAGACGGATATTATGAAAGACATTTAAATAAAATGCGTGCGATGTACAAAAGCCGTCATGATGTGCTGATCGAGGAGTTGAAACCGCTGATGAACAGCTGCCGGATATCCGGAGAACATGCCGGAGTGCATCTCCTTCTGACTTTTCGGGATGGGAGGAGTGAGAAAGAACTGATTGAAAGGGCAAAAGAGCGGGGAATAAAGGTGTACGGACTCTCAGACTACCGGATTCAGAATATAGAGGATGAGGAGGCAACCATCCTTTTAGGATATGCTAACCTTACAGAGATACAAATACGGGAAGCCGTGAAGATATTGATCTCTTGTTGGAACTAAAAGTTTAGCTAAAAAGGAGCAAATTTATGATGAAAAAATATTTAAAAGCAGGAAGTTTCATCCTGATGAGTATGATGGTGGCTTTGTCCTCCTTTTCTTCCGTGGCTTTTGCTGTGGAATCTGATGGAAATGCGGAAAAATATGCAGAAGAAACGCTGCATACACTGGAAGCCGATATGTGGAAGGAGCCGGTTGTGGAAGAAATTCCGGCTGCCGCTGCAGAGGATGCACAGATTGGGGCGCAGGCAGAGGAAGAATATGAGGAAGAAGAGCTGCTTTTCCTTTTGGAAGATAAAGTAAAGACGGCTCTGTTAGCGGGAGAGACGCAGGTGAATATAAGAGATCTGCATGTAGACAGAAATAAGTACCGGATACAGTATCTGCAGTTTTTCTCGCCGTATTTCAGTAATGGAATAGAGCTTGCGTCATTATATGCAGGGAATTATTATGTGGAAATCAGGCTTGAGAATTCCATGAGCCCTGAGGAAACGAAAGACTGGTTTGAAAAGGTAGAAAAAAAGGTGGAAGAAATTCTGGACCAGGTTACAGACGAGATGTCAGATGAGAAGAAGGCAAGAGTGATTCATGACTATTTTATCACACAGTATGAGTATGAACAGCAAAGTCCGGTGCCGGATGATTCATTTCGAAGCGGCGGTATTTTTATGAATGAAACGGGAGTCTGCATGGCATATTCTTATGGATATAAATATATTATGAATCTTCTGGGGATTGAATGTCATGTGACGTCCAGCGGGGGTATGGGGCATGGATGGAACATTGTTAAAATCGAAGATTCTTATTATCATGTGGATTGTACGTGGGATGACCCGGTGAATGATAAGTTCGGGAAAGTCAGATATGGGTATTTCCTCGTAAGTGATGCGGCGATACAGGAGCCACGTGTGGGAGACAACGGGCATTATGGCTGGACATTGCAGGATATAGTTTCAGATATTCCCTGTGATAATACGAAATATGATACGACATACTGGTCTGATGTTACCGGTCCGATTATAGAATATAAAGATTCCGTGTATTATATGAAAGAAGACGGTATATATAAAAGAACAGATGAAGAAGAAACTCTTGTGACAGATCCTGGTACATGGCCGGTTATGGGAAATGCTGGTTCTGTATGGGTTGGTGTGTTTTCCGGACTTGTTCTGTGGGGAGATGAGATTTATTATAATACAGCGAAAGAGATAAGAAAGTTTTCGCCGGACAGTGGAAAGGATGAGCTTGTATACCAGCCGGATTTATCCGGAAGTTACCTTTATGGAATCCGGAAATATAATCAGGGAATACAATATTCCGTTGCATCCTCACCGGAAGAAACCGGGCTGAGATATATGATTCCGAAAGAAGAGCCTCCGGTAGACGAGCCTTCAACAGACGAGCCTCCGGTAGACGAGCCTCCAACAGACGAGCCTTCAACAGATGAGCCTCCGGTAGACGAGCCTCCGGCAGAAATTCCGATGTCTTTTGAAGATGTGCAGGAAGGACAATGGTATTATGATACTGTTCTCAGCATATACCGGAAAAAGATTATGACAGGTATGGATGATAAGCATTTTGGTCCTGAGAAGCCGCTTGCCCGTGCACAGTTTGCGGTTATTCTGTATCGTATGAACGGGGAACCGAAGATTGATTACACTGCGAAATTCAGAGATGTAGGAGATAAAATCTGGTATACCAGCGCAATTTTATGGGCAAATAGTGTGAACATGGTAAATGGATATTCAGATACCGGATGTTTTGGCCCGGCAGACAATATTAACCGGGAGCAGATGGCGGCTATTATGTACCGTTATGCAATGTATAAAAAATATCCTTTGGGAACTGTGACAGATTTTAATAAGTTTTCAGATGCTTCACAGGTAAATGCGTTTGCGGCGGAAGCAATGCGGTGGGCGGTCGGAAATGGAATTATTACCGGCAAGGATAACGGAACCAGACTTGATCCGCAGGGAAATGCAAGCCGTGCGGAGTGTGCAACAATCATTCAGAGATTTTTAGAGAAGTATGGAGAGTAATCATTATTTTGAATGATGAGAAGAATAAGATCCCGGAGCAGTCGGATAAACCGAAGGCTCCGGGGTC
>DKYD01000003.1:0-8030 GCA_002492335.1 Lachnospiraceae bacterium UBA7109 | reverse complement strand
TGTTTTATTATTGCCAGTATACAGATAAACGATTATTCTGCAGTTTCAGAGGCAGTATCAGCAGCTTCTTCTGTTTCTGTTGTCTTGTTAAGCGGAACATATTCACGGTCTGTGACCGGTTTTAAATCGTTGTCGAGATCAAAGTCGAGATCTTCGTCGTCGAAATCGTCTACAAATTCATCAGAATCAACCTTGTTCTTTTTCCAGTAATAGAGCGCACCGGCTGCAGCTGCACCGACTGCTGCGAATCCAACAAGTTTTTTAAACCATTTTGCCATAATAAATATCCCCTTTCTTCCGGCTGTTTTTACCTGGTATGTGTATTGTAATACTTTTTTTGTGAAATGAAAAGGGAAACCAGGGAAATTTTTGCGCGAAGTATGTAGAAATCCGACTGTTGAGAAGCAGAAGAATTTGTGATAGACTGTATTTCGTAATAAAAACCGACAGTGATTTTCTGATTCAGACAGGAGAGAAGAAATGAGTAAAAATGAGACCCCGGGAACAGCAAAAAAAGGATTGTTTCGTATCATATTCAGCCGTACGGGAATTATGCTCCTTTTGATACTGCTTCAATTGATATTGTTTTTCAGGATTCCATATTATCTTGGAGAAAATATGAGGTATATATATGGTGTTTTAATGATTCTTACAGTTATTGTAGTGATCTATATTATTAATGATAAGGGGAATCCTGCCTTTAAGATGACCTGGATGCTTTTTGTCATTATTTTTCCGCTTGTAGGAAGTCTTTTTTACATATATGTAAAAATTCAGCCGGAGACAAGGTATCTTCATCGGAGACTGGATTCTCTCAAAATAGAAACTGCGCCGTACATGAGACAGAACCCGGATGTAGTGCAGGCAATGTGGGCAAGTAAGTCAGCGAACGCGAATCTTGCATATTATTTGTCTCATCAGCTGGGATTTCCTACATACCGGAATACGGAGGTGAAATATCTTCCTCTTGGAGAATATAAGTTTAAATACATGATTTCAGAATTGAAAAAAGCAAAAAAATTTATTTTTATGGAATATTTTATTGTGGAAGAAGGATATATGTGGAATACGATTCTGGAGGTTTTGAAGGCAAAGGTGAAGGAAGGTGTGGAAGTCCGGTTCATGTATGATGGAATGTGTGCGATTACCATGCTTCCTTATAATTACCCTGCGCAGCTGCGCAAGTTTGGTATCAAATGCAGGATGGCCAATGCGGTGCGGCCATTTCTGTCTACCGTACAGAATAACCGGGATCACAGGAAGATTTGTGTGATAGATGGTAAAGTGGGATTTACAGGGGGCATTAATATCGGAGATGAGTATATTAATAAAAAGGAGCGGTTCGGACACTGGAAGGATGCATCAGTGATGTTAAGGGGAGATGCCGTACAGAGTCTTACCATGATGTTTCTTGAAATGTGGAATGTATATGAGCGCAGTGCAGAAAATTATGAGAAATATCTGACTCCGCAGAGAAAAGGACTGAAACGCGAACTGGGATATGTCATTCCATATGGGGACAGTCCGTTTGATAATGAAAATGTTGGAGAAGAAGTATATTTTCATATTTTGAATCATGCAAAAAAATATGTACATATTATGACGCCATACCTCATTTTGGATAATGAGATGATGACAACGCTTACCCGTGTTGCCAAAAGCGGCATTGAGGTTGTGATTATCATGCCGCATATTCCGGATAAATGGTATGCATTTGTGGTAGCGAAGACGTATTATAAAGAGCTGATTGAGGGAGGAGTACAGATTTATGAATATACACCGGGATTTGTTCATGCGAAGGTTTTTGTTTCTGACGACGATACTGCAACGGTAGGAACGATTAATCTGGATTACAGAAGTCTGTATCTGCATTTCGAATGCGGCGCTTTTATCTATAATAATGCGGAAGTTGATAAGATAGAGAGAGATTTTCAGCAGACACTGGCAAAGTGTCATAAGGTAACGCTTATGGAAGTGAAAAACCGCACGCTCGTTACGAAGATTGCGGGTCAGATACTCCGTCTGGCTGCTCCGCTTATGTAAAAAATTGATGATTCTGTAAAATAGTTTTTAAAAGGATTGTACATCTAAGGAAAAATATAGTATAATGCTAACGGTGGTTTTGAATAATCACGAAAGATGAATGAGAATTTATTCATATCATATAGGAGGAATGGATATGGTTAGAGCAGTGGTAGGTGCAAACTGGGGAGATGAAGGAAAAGGCAAGATTACGGATATGCTTGCAAAGGAGGCGGACATTATTGTACGTTTTCAGGGTGGTGCAAATGCCGGACATACAATTATTAACAATTACGGCAAATTTGCCCTTCATACATTGCCGTCAGGTGTATTCTACGATCATACAACCAGCATTATAGGAAATGGTGTTGCATTGGATGTTCCGGTGCTTTTTAAGGAGGTACAGTCTATTGTGGACAGAGGTGTACCGATGCCGAAGATTCTTGTGTCCGACAGAGCGCAGATGGTAATGTCCTATCATAAGAATTTTGACGCCTATGAGGAAGAAAGGCTGGGAGGTAAGTCCTTTGGTTCTACAAAGTCAGGAATTGCACCGTTTTATTCAGATAAATATGCGAAGATAGGTTTTCAGGTAAGCGAATTATTTGATGATGAGCTTTTGAAAGAAAAGGTAGTAAGAATTGCAGAACAGAAGAATGTTTTACTGGAACATCTGTATCATAAGCCGTTGATCAATCCGGATGATCTCTATCAGGAACTGCAGGAATATAAGGAGATGGTAGAGCCGTTTGTATGTGATACTTCTTTGTTTTTACATAATGCGATCAAAGAAGGCAAGAACATTCTTCTGGAAGGGCAGCTTGGCTCTCTGAAGGATCCGGACCACGGAATTTATCCTATGGTTACTTCATCTTCTACACTGGCAGGCTATGGTGCGATCGGCGCAGGCATTCCGCCATATGAGATCCGGAAGATTGTTACGGTATGTAAAGCATATTCCAGCGCCGTAGGAGCAGGCGCTTTTGTAAGTGAGATTTTTGGCGCAGAAGCGGACGAGCTGAGAAGACGCGGAGGAGACGGCGGAGAGTTTGGAGCGACAACCGGACGTCCAAGACGTATGGGATGGTTCGACTGCGTAGCTTCCAGGTATGGATGCAGAATGCAGGGGACTACAGATGTAGCATTTACGGTGCTTGATGTATTGGGTTATCTGGATGAGATTCCGGTGTGTGTCGGATATGAGATTGATGGTGAAGTAACGAAGGATTTCCCGCCGACACATCTTTTGGAAAAGGCAAAACCGGTTCTGAAGACGCTTCCGGGATGGAAATGTGATATCCGCGGAATTAAGACATATGAGGAATTACCGGAAAATTGCCGGAAATACATCGAATTTGTTGAAAAGGAAATTGGATATCCGATTACAATGGTATCGAATGGACCGGGAAGAGACGACATCATATACAGAGTGTAATGAGAACGCATGCCGGGCTGACCCACGAGCCCGGTTTATTAAGAAAAGAATAATGATTCTTAGTATTTTTTAAGAATTCCTCCATATCCCGTACACATTTCTTTTTTATGATGGAAATGTAACAGAGAAACAGACATAATTTGAGAAAAGGTCGAATATAATAATAAGGCGGGATTAGAAACGGAGGTATTTAAAATGCGGCAGAAAAATAATCCGGGTTACCGGGAAGTGATATCTATGGAAGAATACCTTGTTAAGAGAAAGAAAATAAAAGAAAAAGAACAAGACAAGGGGAAAAAGAAGAAAAATATGATAAATCCAATGTGGGAATTTGAAGAATATATCTTCTTATAATCAAACAGACAGGTTCATTCGTTGGAATCTGTCTGTTCATTTTCCTTTGAATTTTCAGTTGTGTCTTTTTTTACTGTCCGGTATACAAGCGTATAGGCATAAAGAAGAACCGGAAGTATAATGGTGCAGGCAATGGAAGCTTTGAGAAGTCCCTGCGCCGATGAATGGTCGATAAGAGCAAAAATTAAAGTGGAGGCATACATGGCGAAGAGGATAACAGCGCCTGCAAATGCCAGAATACGTTTCATTTTCATGGATGAACACCGCCTTTCCCAGATAATTTTATAATAGTATTATATAGAGAATAAAGAAAAAAAGCAAACTATAAAAAGAATACTTTGAAAATATGGAAAAATATTATATAATAGACAAGATAGCAAACCGTATGACAGACATTCGGTAATTAGAAATAAGATACAAAGGAGTATTGGAATATGAGTCGTACATTATTGGAACAGTGGAGAAATATGGCATATGACGAAGGGGCAGACCAGGGACAGCTTCAGAGATTCTGGGGAACCTATTTTCAGATTGAAAAGGAAATCTATGAGCAGCTTCTTACGAATCCGGATGAAGAAGTAAAAGGAACCGTAAAGGAGCTTGCTGAAAAATATGGACAGGAAGTTCTTACAATGGTTGGCTTTCTTGATGGAATTAATGAAAGCCTGAAGGAAGAGAATCCGATTGAAACAATGGATGAGGATACGGTTGTAAGTCTTGCATTTGATAAAGAAAAGCTGTATAAAAATATGGTTGCCGCAAAGGCGGACTGGTTATATGGACTTCCGCAGTGGAAGGATATTTATCCGGAAGAAGAACTGAAAAGACTTTATAAGGAACAGAAGGAATCAACGACAATCCGCAAGGAGAAAAAAATCGGGCGTAACGATCCATGCCCGTGCGGTTCCGGCAAAAAATATAAGAAATGTTGTGGCAGGTAATATGATGAAATCAATACGGGATTGTTATGAATTGAATAATGGCGTGAAGATTCCGTGTGTGGGATTTGGTACATATCTTGCTACGGATGGCTGCGGTGCAGAAGGGATTAAAAAAGCGCTGGAAGCGGGATACCGGTATTTGGATACGGCGGCATTTTATGAAAATGAAGAAGAGATTGCAAAGGCAATTGCACAGAGTGGCGTGAAAAGGGAAGAACTTTTTCTTGCTTCCAAAGTGTGGAAGACGAATCTGGGTTATGAAAATGTAAAGAGAGAGTTTGAAAAATCTCTGGAAAGACTGAAAACGGATTATCTGGATCTGTATTTGATTCATTGGCCTCTTCCGGAGGCAGGATGTGCAGATTGGAAGCAGCTTGATATTGATTCGTGGAAAGCGTTGGAAGAGTTGTATATGGAAGGAAAGGTAAGAGCGATCGGACTGAGCAATTTTCTTCCACATCATATTGAGAATCTTCTGCAAAATACGGAAATACGTCCTGCTGTTGACCAGCTTGAATTTCATCCCGGGCATACGCAGGAAATAGCTGTAGATTATTGTAAAAAGCATGATATTCTTGTACAGGCATGGAGTCCGCTTGGAAGACGTCGTGTGCTGGAGCATTCTCTCATACTGGAGCTTGCTGAAAAGTATCATGTTTCTGCGGCACAGATTTGTATCCGGTATGCACTTCAGAGAGAGACGCTTCCGATTCCAAAAGCCTCCTCTTACGGAAGAATGAAAGAAAATCAGGATGTATTTGGTTTTGAAATCAGTACAGAAGATATGTATAGAATCGGTAGTATGCAGCCGGCGGGATGGTCAGGGGAGCATCCGGATTTTGAACAGGTAAGGATTTGAATTAGATAAGCCAGGAAAGAGGGAATCAGAAATGAAAATTACGTTAAAAGACGGCTCTGTGAAAGAGTACGAAAATGGTATGGCAGTCATTGATATTGCAAGAGATTTAAGCGAAGGGCTTGCAAGAGTTGCAACGGTTGCAAAAGTAAATGGGGAACTTGCGGATCTCAGAACAGTTGTTGATCAGGATAGCGAGCTTGAAATACTGACTTTTGACTCAGAAGAAGGAAAGGGTGCATTTTTCCATACAACATCTCATATTATGGCGCAGGCTGTGAAGAGACTGTATCCGGAGACAAAGCTGGCAATCGGACCGTCCATTGAGCATGGATTTTACTATGATCTGGACAGGGAGACGCCGTTTACCACAGAGGATTTGGATAAAATCGAAGCAGAAATGAAAAAAATCGTAAAAGAAAATCTGCAGATTGAAAGATTTACGATGCCAAGAGATGAGGCAATTGCATATTTTAAGGAAAAGGATGAACCATATAAGGTAGAGCTGATTGAGGATCTTCCGGAGGGAGAGGAGATTAGCTTTTACCGTCAGGGAGAATTTACGGATTTGTGCGCCGGCCCGCATCTGATGACAACGAAGCCGGTAAAGGCATTTAAGCTTACGAGTCTTGCCGGTGCGTACTGGCGCGGGAATGAAAAGAATAAAATGCTTACCAGAATTTATGGTGTATCATATCCTAAGAAAGCCGAACTTGATGAGTATCTTCATATGATGGAAGAAGCGAAAAAGCGCGACCATAGAAAGCTTGGAAAAGAGCTGGGGATTTTTATGATGTATGATGAAGGACCGGGCTTTCCATTCTTTCTTCCCAAAGGAATGGTTCTTAAAAATACGTTGCTTGATTATTGGAGAGAATTGCATAAGAGATCAGGTTATGTGGAAGTGTCCACGCCGATTATTTTGAATAGAAAATTGTGGGAAACATCGGGACATTGGGATCATTATAAAGAAAATATGTATACAACAATTATTGATGATGAGGATTATGCGGTAAAACCGATGAATTGTCCGGGGGGGATACTGATTTATAAAGCGGAACCTCGTTCTTATAAAGACCTGCCTCTTCGCGTAGGTGAGTTGGGGCTGGTTCATCGGCATGAAAAATCAGGACAGCTCCATGGACTGATGCGTGTACGTTGTTTTACACAGGATGATGCACATATCTTTATGACACCTGATCAGATCCGGGATGAAGTAAAAGGTGTTGCAGCGCTGATTGACGAGGTATATAGCTTGTTTGGTTTCAAATATCATGTGGAACTTTCTACACGTCCCGAAGACAGCATGGGAAGTGATGAAGACTGGGAAATAGCAACAGAAGGACTAAGAGGTGCACTTGACGACCTGGGACTGGATTATGTAGTAAATGAAGGAGATGGAGCCTTCTATGGACCGAAAATTGATTTCCATCTTCAGGATTCTATTGGAAGAACATGGCAGTGCGGAACAATCCAGCTTGATATGCAGCTTCCACAGCGTTTTGAACTGGAATATACAGGAGCGGACGGAGAGAAACATCAGCCGATCATGATTCACCGTGTGGCATTTGGCTCGATTGAGCGTTTTATCGGTATTCTGATTGAGCATTTTGCAGGTGCTTTCCCGACATGGCTTGCTCCGGTTCAGGTAAAAGTGCTTCCGATTTCTGATAAATTTATGGAATACGGACAGAAGGTATATGACGCATTGAACCAGGCGGGAATTCGTGTAGAGATTGATGCAAGAGCGGAAAAGATCGGATATAAGATCCGTGAGGCTCAGATGAATAAGATACCGTATATGCTTGTAGTAGGAGCTAAGGAAGAAGAGGCGCAGGTTGTATCTGTAAGAAGCCGTTTTGCAGGTGACGAAGGGCAAAAGGGACTGGACGAATTTATTCAGATGGTCCAGGAAGAGATTGCTTCAAAGACTATCCGCGAAGTGACAAAAAACGAGTAGTCTGACCACGGATGAAAAAAAGAAAACCGGGCATAATAACCTTGATATCAGCAAAAAGGAGGTTAGATTATGCCAGAATTAAAATGTACTGTACAGACGTGCCTGCATAATAAGAATTTTTACTGTGACCTGGATGGAATTAAGGTCGGAGGAAATTCTGCAAAAAGAGCAGAGGAAACCTGCTGTGACAGCTTCGAGGAGCGTAAGGATTCTGCAACGAATCAGTATAGCAATATCACAGGAGAAGCTTCCCCGTTGAGCAGAATTGACTGTAAAGCAGAAGAATGTATGTACAATGAAAACTGTAAATGTCATGCAGGAAAAATCAGTGTTGAGGGCAGCAGGGCCTGTAAATGTGATGAGACGGAGTGTGCAACATTTGAGTGTGGATGTGCATGAGAAAAATGAGAAAATGAAGGAAGGAGAAGCATTTGGCTTCGATAAGTTTTAGAATGAAATTCG
>DKYD01000060.1:6863-7984 GCA_002492335.1 Lachnospiraceae bacterium UBA7109 | reverse complement strand
CATAAGTCTTTATGAAATTCCGGGTTTTTGTCTGCATTTAGTCCTAAATTATAAATCTTAACTATATCCTGATAACGTTCCGCAGGATGATCAATCTCTAAAGTCCCTCGTTTCGTCCTTTTATATCCATCATTTCTAAAATCAATAAATTTAACAATATGCTTTTCAAAATCATGCGGCGTTCCTGCCTCAAAAATATAAATAGAAGTCTGGACGCCTGCTGATGGCTGAAATGTATCTACCGGCATTTTTATACTGGCAAGGAGACGGTTATTTTTTAATATTTCCTGATTTGACTTTGCTGCTTTCCCGCTTCCTGCGGAATCCTGAATAATAATAGCTGCTTTTCCGCCCTTTTCCATATGTTTCAACCCATATACCATAAACGGCATGCCATTTTCTTCAAATGTAAACGGCGGATTGAGCAGCAGCCGGTCTGCCTTAAAATTTTTATATAGTTCCTTTGAGCGTTCAAATGAGCTTCCTTTTTGAATATTGCTTGATCCATCGCCACGCAATATCATATTTGTAGACGCCAGTGTGAACATTTTTGCATTCAACTCTATGCCTAGAAGCTGCTTCTTTTTTATTTCAGATATCTTGGTCTCTGCTCTCGTGGTCTTTTTCCCATATGTCTCCTCTGCGTCACGTATCATAATACCCATAGACGCAATTAAAAAGCCTGCACTTCCTGCCGCAAGGTCCATAACATGCGAGTCCTTATTGACTTCAAGAATTTCAGACATCATCTTTGCAACATATGGCGGGGTCAGAACAATACCAATCTCTTTCCCGTCGCCTAATGCATATTTTAAAAATACGCTGTACATCTCCCCCATAATGTCCAGATGCCCGGCTGTACCGTCAATTGCCAAAAATACGTTTTCATATATATATGTAAATACTTGTTTTGTGACTGAAGCCTTATCCTTCAGCAGCAAGGACACCTGCCTGTCTGGTTCTGTCGTAATATCTCTGTCGCTGTCCAGTGAAATCGTTTCCCGAAAAGCTCCCAATATCAGTTCCCTTTTCTGCTGTGGAATATCCTTCTGCGCCAGATATTCCTTAATCTGATTGACAACTATCACTCCATCTCTCTTTGTATCCGTCTGGATTCCCTT
>DKYD01000060.1:2902-6595 GCA_002492335.1 Lachnospiraceae bacterium UBA7109 | reverse complement strand
CGTCTGGATTCCCTTCAAATCTTCCGGCACAAGCCCTGTATCAATCTTTCTGCCGTCTGCTGCAATAATATCCTGCATGGCAAGAAGCATACCTGATACGTATACTACTCTCTGATCTACCGGAATATTATGGTTATTCATTAATATGTTCAAATTATTGGCATACTTTTTCAGCTGTTCCTGGGAGGAAATAAATATCTGATGTTTATCCTCTTCACTTAACACAGCATCCTCATAAAAATTATGAAAGGTTTCTTCATTTTCCAGAAAGTCTAGTGCTTTATATTTTTCCATATGCTTCGGGGCAACTGCTGTCCCAAATACATAATATACATCTATCTCAACATTTTCTTCACTGTCTCCTGCTATACCTATTGCAATCACTTCTTCATATCTGTCAGATGCGATCATTTTCTGAGCATAGTGAACCGCCCCATTAACAGCATAATTCTTTATTGATTTTTCATCCATCTTAAGACCTGACTTGCTTTTGGAAATCAGTCTTTTCACATACAGCTTGTCTTCAATTATCACTGGCACGTGATATTTTTCAATATGGAAATCCGGCTTCCCAAAAGCTGTCTTTGCTTCCGTCTTGGAAGAACCCCGCAAAGAATTTCTCATATAATCGGACATGCCAGATTCAACATTATAATCGGACAATTTCTTTAGGTTCAGAGACGCAAGCGTTCTCTTGACAAAATCATTTACATCGTCTTCTAATTTCCATTTTATCATCACTGACATAGCCGCACCTCCGTCATTCTTATCCACGCGAAGCAAAGTATCAAATAGGTATGCCTGCATGTACATCTAACTTATATTATACCATTCATTTCTCCCGAACGCAAGTTCGTTTTTACCCCGTCCCCAAAAACTCGCACATCACATAATTGCTGATATCTATCCCCCGTTCTGTCAGCCGCACATGATCACCCTGTTCCTCCAAAAGCCCCTTTTCTTTCATGTCATCTATCACCCTTCCGTATATCTCCTCCATGCTGCTGTCAAAGCTTTCTTCAAATCGCTGCCTTGATACGCCCCTTGTTTTCCGAAGCCCCAGAAACATATATTCCGCCATCTGGTCTGCCCTGCTCAATATTTCGGGTTCCCCTCCTTCTGTGAAGCGGGTGTTTCCGATGAGGGAGGCAGCCCCCGTGCCAATCCCAAGGTATTCTGTGCGCTCCCAGTAGCCGAGATTATGCCGGCACTCGAAGCCTTGTTTTGCATAATTGGATATTTCGTACCTGTGATAGCCGTATTCCCTCAATATTCGTTTTGTGTCCTCGTACATCAGGCGTTCCGTGTCTTCATCGGGAAGGTCGGATGCATTTCTTCCTTCTCCATACATCTCATAAAACGGAGTGCCTTCCTCAATGATGAGACTGTATGCGGAAATGTGTTCCGGCGCAAGCCCTGCGGCTGTCCGCAGCGTCCTTTCATAACTTTCCCTGGTCTGATGCGGAATCGCAGACATCAGGTCCAGGTTAATATTGGAAAAATCCGCTTCCCTCGCCATGTGATAGGATGCAAGGAACTCTTCGTATGTGTGGATTCTCCCCAGCGCCCGAAGTTCCCTGTCGTCCGCAGACTGCATGCCGATGCTTAACCGGTTGATCCCCATCTTCCTGTAAGCAGTTAGCTTTTCATAGGAGACCGTGCCGGGATTCATCTCTAAGGTAATCTCCGCAGATGCTTCTGTCTGAAATATCTCCCCTATCGCGTGAAAGACTGCCTCCATCTGCCCCTCCTCCAAAATAGAAGGCGTGCCGCCTCCTATAAAAATGCTGATCACACGATAAGCCTTTGCAAGCTCCGCATAGGAACGGATTTTTCTGCAAAGGCTCTTTACATATTCCGCCTGCTCTCCCGGACCTACCGGAGCAGACAGAAAATCACAATATTTACATTTGCTGACACAAAACGGAATGTGAATATATAATTCTAGTGGCTTTCTCATTTATCATCCAGCTTCAGGACGCTCATGAAGGCTTTCTGGGGAATCTCTACACTGCCTACCTGGCGCATGCGCTTCTTGCCCTCCTTCTGCTTTTCTAAAAGCTTCTTCTTACGGGTAATGTCGCCTCCGTAGCATTTGGCAAGCACGTCTTTGCGCATGGCTTTTACTGTCTCTCTTGCAATAATCTTACTTCCGATAGCAGCCTGGATCGGAATCTCAAAGAGCTGTCTCGGAATCTCTTCCTTCAGCTTCTCACACATCTTTCTTCCACGTTCATAAGCAGTTCCCGCATGTACAATGAAAGATAAGGCGTCTACTTCTTCTTTATTAATCAAAATATCCAGCTTCACAAGCTCGGACTGCTCATAGCCATCCATTTCATAATCAAAAGAGGCATACCCTCTGGAACGGGATTTGAGTGCATCAAAGAAATCATAAATAATCTCGTTCAGCGGCAACCGGTAGTGCAGCACCGCCCGTGTTTCTTCGATGTACTCCATTCCGCCATAGATACCGCGGCGCTCCTGACACAGATCCATAATTGCACCGATAAATTCAGAGGTTACCATAATCTCCGCCTTCACGATCGGCTCCTCCATATAGTCAATCTCTGTCGGATCCGGCAGATTCGAAGGATTCGTAAGTTCTATCACTTCTCCGTTCATTTTGTGAACCTTATATATAACGCCTGGCGCTGTTGTAACCAGATCGAGATTATATTCTCTTTCTAATCGCTCCTGAATAATTTCCAGGTGCAGAAGTCCAAGAAAGCCACACCGGAAGCCAAAGCCTAATGCAATGGACGTCTCCGGTTCAAACTGAAGAGATGCATCATTTAACTGAAGCTTCTCCAATGCATCGCGCAGATCCGGATATTTCGCACCATCAGCCGGATACATTCCACAGTAAACCATCGGATTTACCTTTTTATATCCCGGGAGCGGTTTCTCACAAGGCTTTTCCGCATTGGTGATCGTGTCGCCCACACGGGTGTCTTTCACATTTTTCAGGCTGGCAGTAATATATCCTACCATTCCTGCCGACAGTTCCTCACACGGAATAAACTGTCCGGCGCCAAAATATCCAACCTCTACTACCTCTGCCTTTGCTCCGGTTGCCATCATAAGAATCGGCGTCCCTTTCTTTACTGTGCCTGCTTTCACACGGCAGAATACGATAACACCTTTATAGGAATCATATAAGGAATCAAAGATCAAAGCCTGAAGAGGAGCATTCACATCTCCTTCAGGCGCTGGTATTTTCTCCACGATCTGCTCCAGCACATCCTCCACATTCAATCCGGTCTTTGCCGAAATAAGGGGCGCGTCCTCCGCTTCAATTCCTATTACATCTTCTATTTCTTCTATTACACGCTCCGGCTCTGCGCTTGGCAGATCGATCTTATTGATCACCGGCATCACATCCAGATCATGATCCAGGGCAAGATACACATTTGCCAGAGTCTGCGCCTCCACTCCCTGCGCCGCATCAACAACAAGAATAGCTCCGTCACAGGCAGCCAGACTTCTGGACACCTCATAATTAAAGTCTACATGCCCCGGTGTGTCAATCAGGTTAAAAATATATTCCTCCCCATTTTTTGCCTTATATACGGTACGGACAGCCTGGGACTTAATCGTAATGCCCCTCTCCCGCTCAAGCTCCATATTATCCAGAACCTGTGACTGCATCTCACGGCTTGTCAGCAGACCCGTCATCTCAATGATCCGGTC
>DKYD01000060.1:0-2605 GCA_002492335.1 Lachnospiraceae bacterium UBA7109 | reverse complement strand
ATATGTGCAATAATACAAAAATTTCTGATTTTACTCTGGTCTATTCCTGCCACTTCTATCTTTCTCCTTCATCTGTCTATTCTATATGAGCGTTTCCGCTGTGCTTTACAATAAAAAGCTCCACGCTCATTTTATCACTTAATCTCCCGGTCTTCACCAGTTCCTCTGTATCCGCAGCATCTTCCATAATTTTCCTCAATTCTTCCCCGGAAAAATTCCTGCACTGCTGTATATATTTTCCCGCCGCAAAAGGATGCAGCCCTGCCGTCTTTGCAACGGCTCCTTTGTCATATCCCTTTTTCTTCAGATCCTTTACCTGTAAAAGGAGCCGGAACTGACGGGATAAAAGATAAAGAATCCGCATCGGCGGCTCTTTCAGCGCAAGCAGATCATAATAATAATCCAGCGCTTTCTTCTGCTGTCTTACTGCCACAGCCTCTACCATGTCAAAAATCCGGTTCGTGATCTGAACCGTGCAGACGGCTTCTATATCCTCTACAGTGATCTCCGTTCTTCCAAGCGTATAGGAAAACAGCTTTTCAAGCTCCTGGCTCAGATTCTCCATATCGTCGCCGGTTCTGGAAACCAGGTATCTGGCCGTCTGCTCTCTGATCTGCTTATTTTCTTTTTTTACCTGCGCTGCGATCCAGTAGAGCAGTGTTTTCTCATCCTGGCGGCCAAGCTCCACTGCACGTCCTTTTGCTTTCACAGCCTTATACATTTTCCCCCGCTTGTCCACTTCCGTTTCCACAAAAAGAAAACAGGCTGTATCCGGCATGTCTTTTATATAGTCTGCCAGTTCCGGCGCTGCATTTTTAAAAAAGCCGGAATTTTCAACAACAATCAGCCTTCGTTCTGCAAAAAAGGGCATGGTCTCCGCCAGGTCAATAAGCTCCGCCGGATTCGTCCCCTTCCCCTCATAATAAGCATAATTCATCGTATCATTCACAGAGACGATTGCATTCGTAAGCTTTTCTTTATACTGCTTTTTTAAATATGCTTCTTCCCCATATAAAAGATATACATTCTTCAATTGTCCTGTTTTAATATCTTCATTTAAACTTTTCATCTGTCACATTCCCTGTAATCTTTCCTTATGAGTATACTGAATTTCAAAAATTAATTCAACTGGTTTTCAGGACAGCCCTCTCATTTTTATTTAACTTATTATTTTTGTGCCAGCATGACCCTGCATCGTTTTTTATAACAGGCAATCCCATATTTCAGGATGTTCTCTACTCCATCGTCAGAAAGGGCATCCTCATATCCAGTATTCTCAATCTGCTTCAACGCTTCCTTACATGCTCCGTCCAAATCTCCGTCATGTGCATATTTTACTTCTATGATAATTCCCATATTTCCAGTATCCGGTTCTGCAAGAATGTCCGCATAACCTTCACCCATTTCCCGATTAGAAGAAATTCCCCATCGGGTCTTCACACTTAAAATTCCAAGCAGGACGCCATGATAAAAGTTTTCTTTCATATCCGTTCTTGCAGCAGTATCACGAATACTGATAGTTTTTCGTAAATATTCTGCGAAAATCTTCTCTACATTTTCCGGGTCTTTATTTTGCAGAGCATCACAGAAACGGTTCAGCGTACCCCCATCTTTCCGGACATTCTCTTTAAAAAACTCCATGATCTGCGTTACATAAATATCCCGGATCTCCATATTAGGGATTGCCAATTTCACCTGCCTTCCCTCTGCTTTTCCCCGCTGGGTCAGATACCCGGTAGTAAAGAGCAGACTCCAGATATTATCTATCGTCTGGTAAACCTCTGGATATGTGAGTTCCTGATGAATCTCCTTCGTAATAACCTTGCCTGCTACCAAACTTTCAATCTCCCGTTTGATCGCAGCATTTGCCGATTCCTGAATAAATCTCTTCACTGCGTCATTGCTGCTGGTATTGATCCAGTAATTCTCCGGCTGCACATAAGGATGGCTCCTGATCCTGTCACAATGGTTCAGCACATCCCATGGGCAATATACTTCCACATTCCCAAATTGATATCCGTCATACCACCTTTTCACTTCCTCATAATGATCAGTCACATCATAATATTCCAGAAGTTCCCTCACTTCTTTGTCTGTAAAACCAAAGTATTCATCAAATCGCTCATCTGCAATCGTCAATACCTTCAGGTTATTGAGCCCGGTAAAAATACTTTCCTTTGAAATCCTAAGGCATCCTGTCAACACCGCTAATTTCAGACTGTTGTTAGTCTTCAACACCTCTCCGAGGAAACTTCGAAGCAGGGAGACCATCCGGTCATAGTATCCATTCGCATAAGCCTTTGCCAGTGGAACATCATATTCATCAATCAGCAGAATTACTTTTGTACCATAATGCTTTTCCAGCATTCCCGATAACAATCTTAAGCTGTTGCCAAACGTACCTTCATTCATATCTTTATCCAGAAGGTCTTTATATTCTGCCTTGTCATGATCATTCAGCTTTTCACTGTCCAAAAGAAAATAAGACTTTGCCGCCGCTTCTATGATAACCCGGACTGCCATCTGATATGCCGCCTCAAAATTAAGTGCATCAACCCCCTTCAGAGAAATGGATATAACTGGATATTTCCCCATATATTCCTCA
>DKYD01000042.1:17968-19807 GCA_002492335.1 Lachnospiraceae bacterium UBA7109 | reverse complement strand
ATTGGTATTTTCCTATAAACCGCGTAGTTCTGCGGTTTTCACATATTTTTTTACGATTTCAAGCGCCTGCTCCATAATCTCTTTACTATATCCGTGAAGCCCCGGCTGTATCAGATTGCCGGAATCAACAAACTGTTGAAGATAATAATGCTTCGCCCCGCTGATCCATTCTGCAATCGCTTCAAAATCCGCTCTCTGATGAAACTCCCGGACCACCGTTGTCCGAAACTCATAATCTACAGACCCTTCTAACAGATAGCTTACACTCCTCTCAACAGGTGCTGTATCATAATCCCGGATTCCGATTGTCTTTCCATAATTCTCCCGGGAATTCTTGACATCCATAGCCACATAATCTACAAGACCGTCTTCCATAAGACTCTTAAGCCGATCCGGAAAGCTCCCATTCGTATCAAGCTTTATCTGATATCCAAGATCCTTTATCTTCTTTAGAAATTCCCGGATTCCTTCCCCTGCCAGCGGTTCTCCGCCGGTGACACACACGCCATCCAGAATCCCCTGTCTCTTTTTTAAAAATGAAAATATCTCTTCTTCTGAAATTCTTTCATTTTTCCGGATATCAGTCACAAGCGGTGCATTATGGCAAAATGGACATCTGAAATTGCATCCCCCTGCAAATATTGTACATGCAACTTTCTCCGGATAATCCAGAAGCGTCAGCTTCTGAAATCCCTGTATTATCATAATTGTGCTGTCCTCCATTTCTTTACAGAAAATCAAACAAAGATAACTGATTATCCTTATTCGACCGAAGTACCTTTGTTGTAATTACTTCATCTCCCCTTAATCTTCCGATCAGAACCGGAGATGCTGCGTCATGCATATTGTACTTTTTCTTCACATTCTCTCTCTTCCCGGCTGCATAACAATATTTGCAGCCGTTTATGCAGGTATCATACATTCCGACATCAATGCTCTCCGCACACCGGCACTGCGGTCTCTGCCCATGATCTCTTTTCAAATCCAGCTTATAACCTGTAATTTCCTCCACTCGCCCGATATCAATACATGCCCCATGTTCAATCCCATATTCCGATAAATCTATTCGCTCCGCACAAGTATATAATGGAAGCTTATATTTTGCCGCTATTTTCGAAAACACCCCTGCCAGGCATTTCATTTCCTCCGGCTCAAGTTCCGAATACCTGCTCTCCTTGTAAGCATCCACAAAGCTTATGATACACCGGCTCGCAGCCCGGTGCAGCCACCTGCACATCATTTCAAATTTTTCCGCATGATAATCAACAGAATATTTGTCCGTAAGAAGAACCGGGTCAAACCTCCAGTCAATCCGGTCTCTCCCAATCATTTCACTCAATAAAAGAAATGTGGCGATAGATTCCTCCGTGGGCGGAACCCCAGGCTCCATATCTTCTTCGTAATCTGTAATTGTCATCTGAAAATAAAAACGGTAACCCATTTCCTTTATTTCCTTCAGATACGGCATCAATGGTTCAGGGTTCTTTGTCCAGAAAACAATACAATCGACCGTATCCGGAGACAACAGTATCCTGTTCACCTTTTTGCGATTATAAGGATTCGGGACGAGTACTTCCCCCGCCCGGAGGCGGTTTAAAAACCACTCCGGATAAACTGCCGGAATATCCGTTCTTCTGCTTGCACTGATAATCATTGATACGCTCCTACACTATGACATAAGAACATTATACACAACTGCGGATATTTATAAAAGCTTTTTAAAAAAATCTTAACCATCTATCAGAAACTTTCTCCCTTCCGCAAGCTCTGCCCGCCCGCCATGGGATTGGGGCAAACGCGGCCCGCATGGCTGCCAGAAGCTCTGTGCATCCGTTGGAG
>DKYD01000042.1:0-17797 GCA_002492335.1 Lachnospiraceae bacterium UBA7109 | reverse complement strand
CCGCCCGCCATGGGATTGGGGCAAACGCGGCCCGCATGGCTGCCAGAAGCTCTGTGCATCCGTTGGAGAACAATTGATTTTTTTGTTTTTTCTGCGCCGCCTATTGACCGTTGCTTTAGCAAACTCGCAGTCCATATAAGCGAAACCGTAAGCACAGC
Source organism: Lachnospiraceae bacterium UBA7109 (assembly GCA_002492335.1). Lineage (GTDB taxonomy): Bacteria > Bacillota > Clostridia > Lachnospirales > Lachnospiraceae > UBA7109. The sequence continues at coordinate 17,639 of DKYD01000042.1, read as the reverse complement.
CTTCTGGCGGCATCTGAGACATCTGTTACAGACACTCGAAACAGATGGGCAGAGATGAACTGCAGTTTGTCTCGCTGTTTGAGTTTACGAGTTTGAGACAAACTGCAGCTATCATACATCTCTGGCCTCTTTTTCGTAAGTGTCTGTTAAGATTGTCGATTGCTGTCAGAAGGCTGTGTTTACGGTTTCGCTTATACGGATGCTCAGACATTGCACAGCAACGGTCACTATGCTCGTAAAAACTGCAAAAATCTGCAATGCCCTCCAACGGATGCACAGAGCTTCTGGCAGCCATGCGGGCCGCGTTTGCCCCAATCCCATGGCGGGCGGCAGAGCTTGCGGAAGAGAGAAAGTTGTCTTCCATTTGTTAACCTTTTTTATTTTTAGGTTGACATTCTGTGTTTTGTTTACTATACTGAAGGTAGCAAATATGCAAGGAGGACGTTATGACTAATAAAAGAATTTCAACCAGTGATATTTGCGCAATTGCGCTTTGTACCGCAGTGATTGCGGTTATGGCTCAGATATCTGTCCCAATGCCCATGGGTGTTCCCATGACCATGCAGACTTTCGCTATCACTTTGACCGCTGTTGTTCTTGGTTCTAAAAAAGGAGCTGTTGCTTCCCTGATCTATGTACTGCTCGGTTCAACAGGCCTTCCGGTTCTTGCAGGATTTACCGGAGGTATTCAGTATCTTGCAGGCCCGACAGGAGGATTTTTAATTTCTTTCCCGATTATGGCTTATATGATCGGTCTGGGAGTCGATAAATTTCGACACATAAAAGGTGGATTTATCCTCTGCCTGATTGCAGGAACCATTGTGAATTACATAATCGGAGTTATTATGTTCTGTATTCTTATGGACAGCTCCCTGATAACTGCATTTACTGCCTGTGTGCTTCCATTTATCCCAACAGCAATTATCAAAGCCGTTCTCGCCGCCGTCATAGGCCTTAAAATCCGTGAAAGGCTGGGCTCCCTGGTATGCGCTTAAGACCACACCATCTGCTTTGTACGCAAAGCTACAGCGGGAAAGGATATGATGCTGCATTTGTAAAAAACATGAATGAACTGACTGCTCTTTTAAGGTCGGACACTCCTGTTTCCATAGAAATCGTTTTCGGAACAGATGATTTATGTGAGCATTGCCCTAATATGGTGAAAAAAAATGTATGCAAAGACAATGACAAAGTAAATGCTTATGATGCGAAGGTAAAAGAATATTTTCACATAAAAGAAAAGACCTGTATTTATCAGGACATCACCCGGGAAATCCGTGAAAAAATGACGCCGGACATTCTGGAGGACATCTGCGGAAACTGTGGATGGTATCCGGTAAGTGCGTGTAAAAAAACATTATGCAGGGCCGTCAGATAGCCCTGCATCTTTTATTCAAAATTCTTTTCAATCAACCTGCAGTATTCTTCATAAGCAGGAACACCTTCAAACGCACCTTTCAAGGCATCCCTCACCCCTTTATAATACCAGCCGATCGTGTCTTTATTTTTCATACGAAAGCGATTCCACAATTCTTCTCCAATGACCGGATAATCCCGGTTAATATCCCGCATATTGGACAATTTATCTGCCAGACCGATCATTTGGATCTCTCTGGGAGCTGTTCTCAAATATTCAATCGTCGCAGATTTTCTTTCCATCCATGTTTTTGATTTGTCTTCACTCTCCCGTGCCACCATGTATGCGACTCTTTCCGAAAATTCCTGCGCAAGGATTCTCTGTGTAATTCCTTCGCAGTCCTCAATCGTATCATGGAGTACCGCGGCGCTGATCACCTCCTCATCTGTCGTCATGGCAGAAACAATATCACCAACTTCTATCGGATGTACAATATAAGGTCTCTTCGTACCCTTTCGGAACTGTCCTTCATGCGCCTTTGTGGCAAATTCAACCGCTCTGTTAATCATGCTTTTTCCTCCTGTGGAATACGTCAAATATACAAGGAACAACAACTAATGTTAATAAAGTTCCATATATCAATCCACCGATCGTTACAACCGCCATCGGCTGCACCATATCTGAACCCATTCCAAATCCCAGTGCCATTGTAGACAATCCAAGAATTGTTGTAAGGGCCGTCATAACAATCGGACGAAGTCTCGTTTTTCCTGCTTCCACAAGCGCGTTCCTTTGTTCCATTCCTTCTGCGATCAGCTGATTTGCGTAATCAATAAATACAATGCCATTATTGACAATAATACCTGAAAGCATTACAAAACCGATCATGGCAATAACGCTGATCGACATTCCTGCGAGAAAAAGAGCCAGAAGTCCTCCGGTGAATGCCAGCGGTACGGTAAACATAATGATAAAGGGAGAACGCAGAGACTGAAACTGCGCCACCATGATCAAATACATAAATACAAGCGCAAGCCCAAGCATTTTTAATAATTCCGCCATGGACTCATTAATCGTCTCATCTTCTCCGGTCATCTTTATCTCATAACCCTCCGGAACATGGTATTTCTTCAATGCCTCTTTAATCCGGTTACTTACAATACCAATATTATCACCCTCTTTTATCTGCGCTGTCACAGACATATACCTGTTCTGCGAATCCCGCCGTATGGACTGAAGCGCAGAGCCCTTCTCGAATTCCGCCACCGAAGCAAGCGGAACCTCTTCCATTGTCCCATCCTGCTTTTTCACTTCTAATGTCATGTTGCGGATATCATTCCGGGTAAGTGTCTCATTTGCATCGTCAACCACATAAACATCATAATTTTTCGTATCTGTTCCAAGTGTCATGGATTTGGATGGTTCTGCAAGCTTTCCGGATAACTCCTGGTAAACCTGCGCCACGGTAAGTCCATGTGCTGCTGCCTTTTCTTTGTTTACCAGAATACGAAGCTCTTCATCATTATCCTCGGTTCCGTCTGATACCTCCTGTGTGCCCTTCGTTTTCTCTACAATCTCTTTTACATCTGCCGCGATTTCCTGAAGTTTATCCAGTTCTTTTCCCTTAATCTGAATATTGACTCCCGAGCTTCCAAGGGCGCTCATATCCATATTGGATGTACTTACTGTCACTTCTCCATCAATGTCTTTTGTAAGCCTTTCTATCTCTTTCTGTATTTCTTTATTAGAAAGCTTTGGATTCTCCTTTAAAATCGCATAGAACTGTACCTGGTTCGTCACCGTCTGCGTTCCCATCATATCACTTGTTGATACAAGCGCACCAATATCCTCCACATCGTCCAGAGAAGCTACAAGTTCCATGATCTTATCCGCCTCTTTTGCTGTGTCCGCAAGACTGGTTCCCTCTTCTGTATCCAGAACCATACTGATCTGCGTACTTTCCATCGGCGGCATGAATTCCGTTCCCCTGGATAATGCGAGCACAATACTTCCTGCAAAAAGGACAAATGTAACAAGAAATACAACCGTTTTTTTCCGCAATGCCCTGCCCAGGAATTTCCCGTATGTTTCTCTTATTTTCACAAAAAATCTGCTTTCTTTGCTTTCTGTTTTCTTCAAGAGGCCGGACGCCATCATCGGAACGACGGTCAGCGCAACCAAAAGACTTGCCAGCAGAGAATATCCAATAGTCAGTCCCATATCTACAAATAACTGTCTTGTAATTCCTTTTGTAAATACAATCGGAAGAAATACGCATACCGTCGTAAGGGTAGATGCAAAAATTGCCCCGCCAACCTGCCGTGCACCTTCAACTGCCGCTTCCTTTGCAGATGCGCCTTCCTCATTCCTCATGCGGTATATATTTTCAATCACTACAATAGAATTATCCACCAGCATACCGACGCCAAGCGCCAGCCCGGAAAGCGAAATGATATTCAGCGTAATTCCCGAGAAATACATTGCTACAATTGCCGCCAGTATACTAATTGGGATCGAACATGCAATGATAAACGTAGAGCGTGCACTTTTCAGGAAAATGAGCAGAATAATAATTGCAAGGATCGCCCCATATACCAGATTTTCAAGCACGGAACCCACGATCAAATCAATATAAATTCCCTGATCCATCAGTGTTACCGTTTTGATCCCACTATTTTCTTTCTCTATCTTTTCCATTCTTTCCAGCACACGGTCGCTGACGTCTCCGGTAGAATAACCGGTCTGTTTCTGGATACTCAGCATAACTCCCGGTTCGCCGTTGATTTTTGCATATGTTTCATCTGCGTTATTCACAAGCTCCACACTTGCCACATCCGATAACTTCACCGGATCAATTCCATCCATATCCAGAAGAACAAGATTTTTCATCTCTTCTATACTTTTAAATTTATCTCCTACCCGCACAAGATAATCCATTCCATTCTCTGTCACATAACCTGCCGGCATACGGAAATTCTGTGCTCCCAGAATCGTCTTAATCGTCTCCACCGAAAAAATGCTGTCTGTATCCATAGCAGTCCCGGCCTCTGTGCCTGCCGTATCAAGCTGTGCCTCCTGCATCTGGATCGCTGATTCTCCCGATACAAGGCGGGCGATTCCCTCTCCCAGTCCTGCTGCCGCCTCAAGCTGTGCAGATGCAAGCTGCCCTCTTGCCTGCGCAAGAGAAAGCGCTCCATCATTCACCTGCTTCTGCACCGCTTCAAGCTGCTGCTTTCCGGCTGTAATCTGACCTTGCGCTTCCTTAAGCTGCACCTCCTGCGCCGCCAGCTTCTCCAGAGTTTCAGATAAGGTATTCATCGCAGAATCATAATTCTCCATTGCGGGCGCAAGCTCTGCAAGCGCTGTTTCTAATTGTGCTTTCTGCGCCTTCTCTTCCTCTGTAAGCGGCTGCCCGGATTCCTCTTTTTTCCCAAGCATATCAAGTGCAGCACGGACAGAATCATAACTGCTCTTTACTTCCTCAAGCTGCGCTTTCTGTGCCTGGGCTGTCTGCCTTGCAGCCTGCACGGATGCCAGCGACTGCGTAACCTGCGTATCAGACACATTCAGCTCCGCCATTTTCTCTGTAATCTCCAGCTGTGCCTGTTTGATTTCTTCACTCTTTACCGAAAGCTGTGCCTCTGCCTGGGAAAGTCCCTGTCCTGCCTGCGTCTTTCCGGAAGCAAATGCTTTCTTTCCGTCCTTCACCTGCGCCTTTGCCTGGTCGAGTGCCTCCCTGGCCTCACTTAATTTGGCTTCCATCTCCGCTTTCATATCATCACTCAGCGCATGAATCTGCTGTTCATTCAGGGTAACCTCAACCGTTTCCTCGATACTTCCGGTCACATTTACCGAAGCCACACCTTCCACACTTTCTATCTCCGGTATTACCTTCTCTTCTATAATTCTGCTGACCTCCGCCTCATTTTCCCCGGATGCCGTCACTGCGGAAATCAATACCGGCATCATATCCGGGTTTAATTTCACGATCAGCGGATTCCCTACACTTTCCGGCCACATGCCGCGGATCTGATCCAGATTTTCCCTCATCTCGATTGTCACAGAATCCATATTCGCAGTCTGGTCGAACTCCAGAATGACCGTTGATACATTTTCACTTGAAACGGACTGGACATTGCTGATATTACTGACCGTTGCCATCGTCTGCTCCACCGGCCGGGTCACAATTTCCTCCACTTCCTCCGGACTCGCTCCCGGATAAGTCGTCATAACCATCGCATATGGAAGGTTCATACTTGGCAGAAGATCCACCGTCATCTCACGGAAAGACACAACCCCCAGTATTATAATCAATACAATTCCTACAATTACCGTATATGGCTTCTTTACACTAAACTTTGAAAACATAACTCTCTTCTTTCTCCACTTTTTTTCATGTAAATAATAACATCCCGAACTTTAAATAGCAACGATTGTATTGTATAATAATTATTATCATTTTATAAACTGTATTTTTCAGGAGGCTTATCATATGAAAAAATATGTCCTTATCACAGGCGCTTCAAGAGGAATTGGAAAAAGTACGGCTCTGTTATTTGCGCAAAAAGATTATCATGTATTTTTGAACTGCAATACATCCGTAGATGAATTAACAAAAGTGAAAGAACAGATCGATAAAGACGGAGGACGCTGCACCCTTGTCCCGGGAAACGTCGCAGACCCGGAAGCTGTCCGGAAAATCTTCTGCGAAATCCACAAAATCTGTTCCGGCCTGGACGTATTGATAAATAATGCAGGCGTCGCACACATCGGACTGCTGCATGAAATGACAAACGAAGAATGGAATCGGATCGTCCAGACGAATCTATCCTCCGTTTTCTACTGCTGCCGTCTGGCTGTTCCTGCAATGATATCAAAGAAATCCGGGCGCATCGTCAATATTTCTTCCATATGGGGAAATACAGGCGCATCCTGTGAAGCAGCATATTCTGCCTCCAAATCCGGTGTAAACGGGCTGACGCGCGCCCTTGCAAAGGAACTTGCCCCCAGCAACATTCAGGTAAATGCGCTTTCCTGCGGAGTCATTGACACAGTTATGAACGGACAACTGACAGAAGAGGAGCGGGCAGCATTGGAATATGAGATTCCTGCCGGAAGATTCGGCGCCCCTGAGGAGGCCGCACAGATGGTCTGGAATATAACAAATGCCCCGTCATATATGACAGGGCAGGTGATTGGAATTGACGGGGGATATTAAAGAAACGTATCCTTTACTCTTTCCCGTTGAAACAATAAGTACACACTTTACACGGTTCAATTCCGATTGACTCCAGCATATCATCCAGTCTGTGATATCTGAGTGTCGTAAAGTTCTGGTTCTTTCTGATATCTTCTATCATCTGTGCATATTTGCAGGAGCATGGATTTGCATATTCGTCCAGAACCTCCTGCGGACAGTCTTCTCCTTCCCGTGCTTTGATCATCTGACGGGCGATCAGCTCCATCTCTGATTTTGAACGGGAGAAATTCAGATACTTGCATCCATACATGATCGGCGGGCATGCCGGACGGACATGTACTTCCTTCGCACCGCTGTTATACAGAAATTCTGTCGTCTCCCGAAGCTGTGTTCCACGCACAATGGAATCGTCAATGAGAAGCAGCTTCTTGTTCTCGATCAATGCCTTAACCGGAATCAGCTTCATACGTGCGATTAAGTTTCTCTGGTTCTGATTCGTCGGCATAAAGGAACGAGGCCAGGTCGGCGTGTATTTAATAAATGGTCTTGCGTATGGAACACCAGACTCATTTGCATAACCGATGGCGTGCGCAATTCCTGAATCCGGAACGCCTGCAACGATATCCGGATGCACGCTGTCCCCATCTCGTTTTGCCAGTGTACTTCCACACTTATAACGCATTTCTTCTACATTTACCCCTTCATAAGAAGAAGTCGGATACCCATAATATACCCACAGGAAGGAACAAATCTTCATCTCTTTCCTCGGTGCACGGAGAGTCTCTACGCCCTCCGGTGTAATAAATGCGATCTCTGCAGGCCCCAGCTCCTTATAATCACTGTACCCCAGATTAATATATGCATGACTTTCAAAAGAGACACAATATGCGTTATCTTTCTTTCCTACTACAAGCGGCGTCCTTCCATAATAATCTCTCGCCGCATAAATACCGTCTTCTGTCATAAGAAGCAGTGTCATCGAACCGTCCACGACTTCCTGCACATATTTGATTCCTTCCACAATGGAATCCTTTTCACAGATCAATGCTGCAACCAACTCGGTCGCATTTACCTGTCCATTTGTCATTTCCTGAAAATGAGAATGTGTATTATCATATAGCTGGCTCTGTAATTCATCGTAATTATTTATTTTTCCGACCGTTGTAATCGCAAAACTTCCAAGCTTAGAACGAATCAGCAGCGGCTGCGGTTCAAAATCTGAAATACATCCAATCCCTAAGTTCCCCTTCATTTCACTGACATCACGGTCGAATTTGGTTCTAAAAGGTGAATTCTCAATATTGTGGATGGCACGGTTAAAACCGTCCGTCCCGTGGGTTGCCATTCCACCACGTCTTGTTCCGAGGTGTGAATGATAATCCACTCCATAAAATAATTCCAGTACACAATCTTCCTTTGATGCTACCCCAAAAAAGCCTCCCATGTGACTTCTCCTTTCTTTCCCTTTTGTATTATTTTAACATTTCCCGGAGCTTCTGATTTACCATTCCCGGATTTGCTTTTCCCTTCATGGCTTTCATGGTCTGTCCGACCAACGCTCCCAGTGCCTTTTCTTTGCCACCCTTATAGTCTACTACAGCCTGTGGATTTTCGGCAATAACTTTTTCTAATACTTTTTGAAGTTCTCCCTCATCATTGACTGTTTTTAACCCATTTTCTTCTACATATTTATCCGGATCCACATTATTTTCAAAAATTTTTTCAAATACTTCCTTTGCAACGGAACTGTTAATCGTTCCACTTTCCGAAAGCATTACCAGCTTCGCAAGATTTTCCGGGGAAAATGTAATCTCCTCCGGTTCCATGCCATGCTCCTTAAGAAGCCGCATGGTCTCAACCATCAACCAGTTCGAAACCTTCTTAGGTTTTCCGCAAATACTGCTTGCTTTTTCAAATATATCCGCCATATGCCTGGAATTCGTAATAATTTCCGCATCATACTGTGGAATATCAAATTCTTTCTTATACCGCTCAATTTTCCCGGAACGAAATTCCGGCTGCCTTGCTTTAATTTCAGCAATCCATTCATCACTGATCACAATCGGCACAAGATCCGGTTCCGGAAAATAACGGTAATCCTGAGCGTCTTCCTTCGAGCGCATCGCATAGGAAGTCTCTTTGTTATCATCCCACCGTCTTGTATCCTGTGTTACGGTTTTTCCTTCCTCCAGAAGCTCTATCTGACGCTCTCTTTCATGTTCGATCGCCCTTGTAATTGCCTTAAAGGAGTTCAGATTCTTCGTCTCTGTCCTTGTTCCGAATTTCTCTGTTCCGGCTTCTCTCACAGATAAGTTCACATCCACACGCATAGAGCCTTCCTGAAGCTTACAGTCGGACGCCCCCAGATATTGTATAATTGTACGCAGCTTCTCCAGATACGCAATAACTTCGTCGGCGGAGCGCATATCCGGCTCTGACACGATCTCTACAAGCGGTACGCCGCTCCGGTTATAGTCGATCAGAGAAGTGTCATCCCATTCATCATGCACCAGTTTTCCCGCATCTTCTTCCATATGCATTTCGTGGATACGTACGTTCTTTTTCATATCTCCCACTTCAATTTCCACATAACCATTTCTTGCAATCGGCAGATATAACTGAGAAATCTGATAGTTCTGCGGGTTATCCGGGTAAAAATAGTTCTTTCTGTCAAATTTGCACACCTGTGTAATCTGACAGTTTGTTGCAAGTCCGATTGCCGCCGCATACTCAACAACCTGTTTATTTAATACCGGAAGGGATCCCGGCATACCGGTACATACCGGACACGTGTGTGTATTCGGAGCGCTTCCGAATTCTGTACTGCAGGAACAGAATATCTTCGTCTTTGTTGCCAGTTCAACATGAACCTCCAGCCCTATCACTGTTTCATATTGCTTTGCCATTATTCTCTTCCTCCTTCCTGCACAAGCGCCGGTCTCTTATATTCCCCGGTCTGCTCATATGCGTATGCGATGTTAAAAATCTTCTTTTCATCAAAGCAGCTGCCGATAACCTGCATGCCTACCGGAAGCCCTTTGGAATCCGTCCCTACAGGAATACTGATTCCCGGAAGTCCGGCAAGATTTACGGATATCGTATAAATATCTCCCAGATACATTTTCAGCGGGTCATTCAGGCTCGCGCCAAGCCGGGGCGCCGTCGTCGGAGCCGCCGGGGCAAGAATTGCATCGTATTTCTCAAATGCCCGGTCAAATGCCTGCTTAATCAGCGCTTTCGTTCTTAATGCCTTCAGATAATATGCATCATAATATCCGGAGCTTAAAACAAAGGAACCCAGCATAATTCTTCTTTTCACCTCTGCGCCAAACCCTTCGGACCGGCTCTTCTTATACATATTATGAAGGTCTTCATATTCTTCTGTGCGATAACCATATTTCACACCGTCGAAACGTGCCAGGTTAGAACTGGCTTCTGCGGATGCGATGACATAATATGCCGGAATTGCGTATTGTACAAGACTCAGGTCGAATTCTTCTACAACCGCTCCTTTTTCTTCCAGTACTTTTGCCGCACGCAGGATGTGTTCCTTTACTTCTTTATCCAATCCGTCAATAAAATAATCCTGGGGAATTCCAATTTTCATTCCCTTTACATCGTCCCTCAGCGCACCTGTAAAATCATAGCTCTCCCTCGCAATTGAAGTACTGTCTTTCGGATCGTGTGAAGCAATCGCCTCAAGAATCGCCGCACAGTCGGTCACATCCTTTGCAACCGGTCCGATCTGGTCAAGAGAAGAGCCATACGCGATCAAGCCGTACCGGGATACCGTTCCATAAGTCGGCTTGATTCCTACCACACCACAAAAAGAGCTTGGCTGACGGATCGAGCCGCCCGTATCTGAACCTAATGCATACGGGCACTCTTCCGCTGCAACCGCTGCACAGGAGCCGCCGGAAGAACCACCCGGCACATGTTCCAGATTCCACGGATTTCTGGTTACGCCAAAGTAAGACGTCTCCGTCGTACTGCCCATGGCAAACTCATCCATATTTGTTTTCCCGATAATAACCGCTCCTGCTTTTTCCAGATTTCTGACTGCCTCTGCGGTAAACACAGGCTTAAAGTTTCCAAGTATCTTTGAGCTGCAGGTTGTAAGCATCCCTTTCGTACACATATTGTCCTTCACTGCCACCGGAACACCCGCAAGGGGTCCTGTAAGAGTTCCATCAGAAATCTGCCTCTGCACCTCTTCGGCTCTTTGCAGGGTGCCTGCCCTGTCTATTGTCACAAAGCTGTGCACCTGTTCCTCTACTTTATCAATCTGTGCAAGAGAAGCACGAACAGCTTCTACTGCTGAAATTTCCTTTGCCTGTATTTTCTTTCCAAGCTCTACTGCTGTCATACTTTTTATTTCCATCTTGTACACTCCTCCTATCCGATTGTCCTCGGCACTTTCAAACAGTGATCCTTCGTAAGAGGTGCATTTGCAAGCGTATCCTCTCTTCCGTCTCCATTCCTCACAATATCCTCCCGAAATACATTCTGAACAGGGAATACATGTGACATCGGTTCAATGCCGTCTGTGTCCAGTTCATTTAGTGTATCAATATAATCCAGCATTTTTTCCATATCGGCCTTTGCATCTTCCTTTTCCTGGCCGGAAAGCTCAAGTTTTGCAAGAATGCCAACATATTCAATTGTTTCATCCGATATTTTATTTGCCATATTTCCTTCCTCCCATTTTTCCCTTGTTGTTTTACGGTTCCAGTCTGCTCAAATCCCTTGGAAACAGTGTCGTCTCTCTTACGTTATCTTCCCCTGCAAGCTTCATCGTAAGACGCTCCAGACCAATCCCCAGCCCGCCATGAGGCGGCATTCCGTGTTTAAATGTATCCAGATACTGCTCCATACCGTCAGTCTCCATTCCTCTTGCTTCTATCTTTGCAAGAAGCTTTTTATATTCATGGATACGCTGGCCTCCGGTCGTAATCTCCATTCCCCGGAACAGAAGATCAAAGCTCAATGTATATCTTGTATCCTCCGGATCATCCATCGCATAGAACGGGCGCTTTTTCGACGGATAATGAGTCACAAACACAAAATCACTGCCCCATTCTTCCTTTGCATATCTGCTGATCAGCTGCTCTTCTTCCGGTTCCAGATCAAATGGATTCCGCATCTTATGTCCATATTTCTCAGCAACCTTTTCTTTAATATCGCTAAACTTTACCGCCGGGATCTTATCCACTTCAGGAAGCGTAATATCAAGAATCTTTAATTCTCCTGCGTATTCTTTTGCAAGAAGATCCATTGCATACTGAAGATATCCTGTTTCCATCGCCATAATTTCTTCAAACCCGTCAATATAACCCATCTCAAAATCAAGACTCGTATATTCATTGAGATGCCGTTTTGTATTATGCTTCTCCGCACGGAATACCGGAGCCGTCTCGAATACCCTGTCAAACACGCCAACCATCATCTGTTTATAAAACTGTGGGCTTTGAGCCAGCACCGCCGGTCTGTGAAAATACTCCAGCTTAAAAATATTTGCTCCGCCTTCCGCCCCTTTTGCTCCGATCTTTGGTGTATGGATCTCCGTGAATCCCTGACTGTACAGGAAATCACGAAATGCACGCGTAAGACCTTCCTGAATCCGGAATTTGGCACGCTCCCTGATATTCCGAAGCGAGATAGAACGGTAATTCAGCTTTGCCTCCAAGGAAGTATTCAGCTTCCATTTGGATATTGCAAGCGGCATCATCTCATCCTCCGGTTCACTCAATATAGTAATGCCTTCCAGCAGAATTTCTATGCCTCCCGGAGCCTTTTTATTTTCCGAAAGAATGCCTTCTGCCTCTATTGTGGACGCTTCTTTTATATCCTTCAGATCAAAATCAGTATTTCCTTTTTCGTAAACACATTGAAGCAGCCCTTCCCTCTTTCGCAGGATAACAAATGCCACTGTCCCCATATCACGAATTGTGTGGACTGCACCATTAACCCTTATTTTCTGCCCGTTTTTTTCTCCCCCAAGCAGCTCGCTGATTTCTAATGTTTCTTTTGCTCTGACACCTGTCATGAATTCCATACGACATACCTCCTTATACTTCTTTAATTTTTTCTTATACAATAAAAAGTCCCGAAATACACTTATCCATGTATTTCGGGACGGATTCTTCCAATTTTTATTCTTATCCGCGGTACCACCCGCTTTGAACTCGCCTTTGAATTCATCTCTTACACTTAACGCGTGCACACGTACCTGCCTACTTTTCTTATTCGGCCGGTCAGCTCCGGAGTGTTCCCTATTGTTCTTCTCCCTTAAAAAGCGCTCTCAGTCGGTGACGCTTTATTCCTGTCAAGTTGTAAAGAACAGAGTCTCTTTCAACGCTTTCTTTTCATAAATTATGATTAATGTTAGCACATATACGCATAAATTTCAAGGGGAAGTTTTTTCTATCTTCCTTTGTTTCAGTTACCCGTCGGTATATAAGGTCTGATTGCTCCCGCCACATTACTGATCGGCATCGTCTGAAGCCACACATGACCAGGTCCGGTAATCACCGTATTAAAAATTCCTTCTCCGCCGAAAAACATATTCTTCACACCCGGAACTGTCTGGATATCCATACTGCAGGTCGCTGACATCGCCGCAAGATACCCCGTATCTACGATAATCTGCTGCCCGGGCTGAAGATCATATTCAACTACATGGCCATCAAACTCTGCAAATACTGTCCCATATCCACTGACCTTCTGCATGATAAATCCTTCTCCGCCAAAAAATCCTGCTCCCAGTTTCTTTTTAAAATGCACAGACAACTGTACCGTACTCTCTCCTGCCAGGAATGCACTTTTCTGAAAAATCATATCCTGTCCGGGTGCGATCTGAAATGCTTTTATCGATCCCGGAAAACTGGATGCGAAAGCGATCATCCCTGCGCCTCCCTGTGCAGTATATTTGTTCTGAAACAAATTTTCACCCGCAAATGCTCTTCCCAGTGCTTTTCCAATCCCCCCGTTACTGGTTGTCTCCATCCGCATATTCGGAGACATCCATGCCATAGCGCCACTCTCTGTAATCATCTGTTCTCCGCCCTCAAGCTGGCAGATCACTACCGGAAGCGTCTCGCCCTGTATCTGGTATTTCATATGTAGTACCTCCTTCTTTTACTCTATATAAACGTCAGACTATCCAGCTGACGCATATATACTTTCACACGCTCCATTTCTTTTTCTGTCACGGGTCTGCCCGAAAAATAATACTCTGTCCTTCCGGGTTCCTCCGACTTCTTCACTTTTCTTTGGGCAAGCTTTCTCTGAAGCTGCCTTACAGTTCCCGCATTTCCATCTACATAATGTACCCTCTCCGGAAATATTTCTTTATAATATGCCTTAAAATAATTAAAATGCGTACATCCCAGTACAAATGCTTTATATTCATCAACCGGATAATCTTTTAACTGTTCCGTCAGATATACCCGGATATCTTCTGTCAGAAAATCACCCTTTTCTGCAAATCTCACAAGCTGCGGCAACGCGATCAAGTCCACATTATGTTCATCATCCACCTTCTCCAGCAGATGGTGAAGCTTGTCCCCTGCTATCGTCACAGGTGTTGCCGCTACCAGAATCCTCCCCGGCGTATCTGCATACATTTCCTTCGCCTGTTTTACTGCAGGCTCCATTCCTATAATAGGAAGCGGGAAGCTGCTTCTGTATTCCTTTGTGGCAACGCTGGTCGCCGTGTTACACGCAATCACAATGGCATCCACATGCCTGTCCAGCATAAACCTGATAATTTCATCTATATACTCTCGAATCTGCGCTTCTGTCTTCTCCCCATAAGGTACATGGGCTTCATCCGCATAATAGATAAATTCCGCCTCCGGCATCACTTTCTTTGCATGATGCAGAACAGACAAGCCACCGATTCCCGAATCAAATATTCCTATCCGCATCCTCTGTTCCCTCTATATCATTTTCTGTCCATGACTGATATTTTCACCAGGCTCGTGAAATACCTCGCCAAGTGTTCACATTATACCACAAAAGTATATGTTCTGAAAAGTAATTCTTCTCATGCAAAACTGCTGCAGCAATCCCAAACAAAATCACTGCAGCAGCTATAAACTCTTTTTATTTTATTACACCTATTCCCCAGATTGAGAATTCTGTATCCGCATTTTCCATACACATAGAGACATCCAATGTACCGCTTGTATCCTGAATATAAGCAATCTCTGTATCCGGTCCGCCCCATGCATAATTCCGCTTTCCGCTGATAACAGATGTTTTTCCGTTAACCGTCACCTTCAGATTACCAAATTCATCATTCTGATTTGACTGGAACAGAATAAAAATTCCTTTTCCGGACGCCTGAAAGGTCATTGGTATATTACTACTTCCCTTTTCAAATTTCCATCCATATGGAAAACGATAATTATCAGAGCTTTCTTTAAATGAACCATTCACTACATCCTGAAGTTCCCACGGCGGCACAAGTGTTGCAGTCGCATATTCCGTACCATAAACAGTTGTATCTGGTATCTTATATCCATCACTTTGATTTTCTGTTTTTAATGCCTGTCGATAGTAATATGCAATCGTATCTGCAATCAGCTTGCCTCCTTCTGCATGTGGGTGATATTCATCTGTAAAATAATCTTCCGTCTTCAGCAAACCAGATTGAAACGCCTTTGTCAGAGAATCATCCATACTAAGAACCGGAACATTGTAATTCTTACCAACCTCCGCCATTTGTTCTTTCATCGAATAACCACTTCTGGAACGATTAATCAAAATAATCACTGCAGGATTATTTTCCTGTGACAGGCATTGCTTTACCAATCCTTCAAAGCTCTTTTTATACAATTCCTCCGGATGATCATTCACGGAAAATTCAATAAAGATAACATCCGGTTTATCATTCAGGATATCATATTGTGCGCGAATCAAACCTACCGCTGACGATGTTCCTGAAAGTCCTTTATTTATATATTCCACATTACTGCCAGTTCCAAAGGTATCTGCAAAATACTTATAAGAACGGTATGCATAGCAGGTATCTGTCAGCCCGACGCCCTCTGTAATAGATCCGCCAAGATAGGCAACCTTAACCTGCTCTCCATTTTGCGCCTTTTTAATCTTACTGCACAATCTGAATGTATTTCCCATATTATAGATTGCATCTTTATAAAACGCCTGCATCTGTTCGCTGTCTGTCTCCTGATAATTATCCCAATCATTTACATCTGGCTCTGTACTTACATCAAAGCTTGTTTTGAAAATAGAACGCACAAAATTATAAATGTGCGGACGGATTGTCTTTCCGCCATGGTCTCCGTCGGAAACAGTATGCCACACATGATCCACCCCATTTTCTGTCAGAATAGAATGATAATTCTGCGGCGCATTTCCTACCACCCCGTCGCTGACTGCAGCGCTTACCATAATAAGGTTAGGCTCACCCTTTTCTTTATCAAATGTAAGCTCATCCTCTTTCAGCTGTCCCGGATGGAAATTCGGATCATCCCCCGGCGTAAGTCCCGGTGCAGGACAGGCAGCGCCTACATACCCAAATAAATCTGTTCTTGTAAGGCCAATAAAGAGAGCTTCTCTGCCTCCCATTGAAAAACCAGTAATAGCCGTATTTTCTCTTCCTGTCTCGGCCGCAAAATTTTCTTCTATGTATGGCATAAGATCTGTCGTAAGGTCATTGATAAAATTATCATAATTTAGCATATTCGGTAAATCCAACCCTGTACAGTACTGCTGGTCTTTGCTGCAGTAAATATATGGGAAGACGACTATCATCTTTTCTGCTTCGCCCTGTGCGGTAAGATTCCCCATAATCTGTTTGATGCGCAGGGAAGCGTCCCCTGCATCCAGAAGTGCATCTTCATTCCCCCAGTAACCATGGAGGACATACAGGACCGGATACTCTTCTTCCTCAGAATATCCCGCCGGAAGAAGCACATTTACATTCGTATTCCGCTGCGCTGTAGTAGAATAATAGGTATATTTTCTAAGATCGCCATAATCCACTCCTGCTCTCTCATCGGTAATTCCATTTACCTCTTTCTCCGTAACCAACTTTCTGACTGCCTGCATATATTCCGTTGGAGTCATCGTCGGTTCAACTGGGGTTGGGTCATCTGGACCCGGATCATCTGGATCGTCTGGTTTTGCCGGAACCACATTTTCAATAAATCTCTGGATAATTGCAGCACACTCAGCCCGGGTTGCATTTCCCTGCGGGTCGAGAACTGTTCCGCCGTTCTTACCAGTAATAATTCCTTTCCCTACCGTCCACTGCATTGCTTCTTCTGCAAACTCATTCACACGTTCTGCATCTGTAAAGCTGTTGAAACTGGCTTTTGTATCCGTATCATATCCAAGATAACCCGCATAACGGTACATCATAACAGCCATCTGCTCACGGTTAATATTGTCCGCCGGTCCGAAACATCTGGTATCAGAATAGCCTTTCACAACTCCAGTACCAGCCGCCCAGAGAATTGCATTCGTATACCATATATCCTTTTCTACATCCGGAAATTTCTTCTCATATTTCATCTCCGGCGATTTATTCATGCGCCAGATAATAACCGCAAACTGTGCCCTTGCCAAAGGAGCATCCGGCTTGAAATGGGATTCATCTGTTCCCTTCATAATCTCATTGTCATACACGTACTGCACGTTTTTTTCATACCACGCACCTGCATTTACATCTTCAAATACATCCGCCACCTGTTTCTTTGTTTCTTCCTGCTCTGTCACTGCATCCGGTCTGTCGGAAACCGCCTGAACCACAGAAACATTTGAACTTAAGAGTGCCGCGGTCATCAATCCACTAATAATACAATTTCTTATAATCGCTTTCCTCTTCATCCTTTTCCCTCCTTATTTCTTTTCTATTTTAAATTATAAAGTATCATAGTTGGGGACTTTTGACTCCAACATCACATTTATTTTATTATAAAAGTTTTTTTTAATTGATTCAACCCTACAAAAAATAGATTATAATGGGGAAAAACTATACTTTATTAAGGTTTTTTATGTAACAGTTCACTTTTTTTAAAAACTTAAAAAAAACACTTGATTTTTAGAAAA
>DKYD01000071.1:51320-51657 GCA_002492335.1 Lachnospiraceae bacterium UBA7109 | reverse complement strand
CCCGGATGCGGGATGTACGCTGGACTATGACCATGCATGGAAACTGCTTGTCAGCGTCCGTCTTGCAGCGCAGTGTACAGACGCCAGGGTAAATGTTGTTGTAGAAGATTTGTATGCAAAATATCCGGATGTCAATGCACTTGCAGAAGCAGATGTAGAAGATATCGAAGCGATTGTACGACCGTGTGGATTGGGGAAAAGCAAGGCACGGGACATCAGCGCATGTATGAAAATTTTACGTGATAAATATAACGGAAATGTGCCGGACGATTTTGATGCACTTTTAAAGCTGCCCGGAGTTGGAAGAAAAAGCGCGAACCTGATTATGGGAGATGTA
>DKYD01000071.1:35254-51004 GCA_002492335.1 Lachnospiraceae bacterium UBA7109 | reverse complement strand
TATGGGAGATGTATTTGGGAAACCTGCAATTGTAACGGATACGCATTGTATCCGCCTGTGTAACCGGATCGGGCTTGTAAAGGATATCAAAGAACCGAAGAAAGTTGAGATGGAATTGTGGAAAATCATTCCGCCGGAGGAGGGAAGCGATTTCTGCCACCGGCTTGTTTATCACGGAAGAGATGTCTGTACGGCGAGAACGAAGCCGCATTGTGAGAAGTGTTGTCTAAATGATATTTGTAAAAAAGCAGGGGTGAAGTAAAAATGGAAAAAATAAAAAAGGTTTTGGATCGTTTTTTTATTGACGGTTTAAGTGCGATGGCACAGGGATTGTTCGCAACGTTGATTATTGGTACGATCATCCAGCAGGTCGGGACACTGATTGGCGGTTCGGCCGGGAATATGATTTTTGTGATCGGCAAGGTGGCGGCTTCGCTTACCAGCGCCGGTATTGGTGCGGCAGTCGCATATAAATTCAAGGAAAGTCCGCTTGTTGTTGTTTCTGCGGCTACGGCCGGTATGATTGGCGGCTTTGCCAGCAAGCTTCTTGCGGGAACGGTGCTGGTTGACGGCGCGATTGTCTATGCGGGACCGGGAGAACCTCTGGGAGCGTTTATTGCTGCGTATGTGGCGATTTATTTTGGACATCTCGTGTCGGGAAAGACAAAAGTAGATATTCTTGTAACTCCGCTTGTATCAATTGGAACAGGTTCTATTGTTGGCCTTATCTTAGGACCTCCGATATCGGGATTTATGACATGGCTTGGCTCGATCATTAACTGGGGAACGGAACAGCAGCCATTTCTTATGGGGATCATCGTATCGGTCCTGATGGGAATGATATTGACGCTTCCGATCAGCTCGGCGGCGCTTGGCATTATTCTGAATCTGTCAGGACTGGCGGCGGGAGCGGCAACAGTTGGCTGCTGCTGTAATATGGTTGGCTTTGCTGTGGCAAGTTATCGTGAAAATAAAATCGGCGGACTTCTGGCACAAGGGATTGGCACATCTATGCTTCAGGTGCCGAATATTGTGAGGAAACCGGTTATCTGGCTTCCGGTAATTATTTCCAGCGCGGTGCTGGGACCGGTGGGTACGCTTCTTTTACACATGACAAGCAATGCGACAGGCTCCGGTATGGGGACGGCAGGACTTGTGGGACAGATTATGACCTGGCAGACAATGATACAGACAGAGGCGGCAGGAATCGTATTGCTTAAGATTCTTGTAATACAGATCATCCTGCCTGCGGCAGTTACGTTGGCTGTTTCGGAATTTATGAGGAAAAAGGGCTGGATTAAGTCTGGCGATATGAAGCTTGAACTGTAGGAGGAAATTATGGTAGGAACAGGAAGAATACACGTATATTACGGAGATGGAAAGGGTAAGACGACAGCGGCCGTGGGGCAGGTAGTGCGTGCGGCGGGAAGTGGTCTTAAAGTTCTTCTGTTCCAGTTTCTGAAAAATAATACTTCCGGTGAACGGGTTATCCTGGAACAGATACCGAATATAACCTGTCTTCCGGGCAGAGAGCGGGTTAAATTCTATAATCAGATGAATAGCACAGAGAAAGCGGAACTCAGGCACTATAATAATAAGGCTCTGGATGAGATTGTGAAGTTCTGTACTCCTTTTGACGTGCTGCTTATGGATGAGGCATTGTGTGCGGTAAAGCTGGGACTTCTGAACGAAGAGAAACTTTTAAGCTTTCTGCAGCATAAGCCCCGCGGACTGGAGATTATTCTTACCGGGCACGAGGTGTCTGAACGTGTGTTGGAGCTTGCAGATTATGCCACAGAGATGAACAAGATAAAGCATCCGTATGATAAAGGAATCATTGCACGTGAAGGGATTGAATATTAGAACGCTGTAGGCTAATGAAACAAAAAGAATGTTAAATTAATGTGAAAAGTGATGCAAAGTTCACAAAATATGTTATACTGTCTTTATACGGGATTCACTCTTCGGGTTAGAGAGGAGAGATGGCATATGCAGAATGCAATTAAGAATTATGAGGATGTTGACAGCTGGAAAACCGTTATGTTTCTATACAATTCGGCAATAAAAGAAGTAGGTACAAAATTGGAAATACTGAATGATGAGTTTCAGCATGTTCATCAGTATAATCCGATTGAACATATAAAGACCAGAGTAAAGACAGCAGAAAGTATTGTAAAGAAGTTGAAAAGACACGGACATGAGACATCTATAGAAAACATGGTGAAATATGTAAATGATATCGCGGGGGTACGCCTGATTTGTTCTTTCACATCAGATATATACCGCCTGGCAGAGATGATCGGAAACCAGAGTGACCTGAAAGTACTGTCTATTAAAGATTATATTAAGAACCCGAAGGAAAGTGGATACAAAAGCTATCATATGTTAGTATCCGTTCCCATATTTCTGTCAGACAGTGTGGTAGACACGAAGGTTGAGATACAGATACGTACGATTGCCATGGATTTCTGGGCAAGCCTTGAACACAAGATTTATTATAAGTTTGAAGGAAATGCACCAGAGTACATCAGCCAGGATCTGCGCGAGTGCGCAGAGATGGTATCAACTCTGGACGAGAAGATGCTGTCGTTGAATGAAGCAATTCAAAAATGCTTCGAGGAACAAAGAGTATAGGAAGGATAGAATTTATATAAAAGGACGGATTTTCTCCGTCCTTAAAATATGCGGGGGAATAATGGATGGACTCACAGATTACAAATAAGAAAGCGCATTCCGGTCTTTATGAACTGGCGGAGCCGTTGATACGGTGGTACCGTGCCCATCGGCGCAGCCTTCCCTGGAGGGAAACCAGAGATCCCTATCGTATCTGGGTATCCGAGATTATGCTGCAGCAGACACGGGTGGAAGCGGTAAAACCTTATTATGAGCGTTTCCTTAGGGAACTCCCCGGTGTGAAAGATCTGGCGGAAGCAGAAGAAGACAAACTATTGAAGTTGTGGGAAGGCTTAGGATATTATAATCGGATTCGGAATATGCAGAAGGCGGCTCGTCAGATCATGGTGGATTATCAGGGGAAATTTCCGGATACATATGAAGGGATTCTTTCCCTTGCAGGTATCGGAAGTTATACGGCCGGAGCAATTGCTTCTTTTGCCTACGGACAGAGAAAACCGGCGGTAGATGGAAATGTTCTTCGGGTGGTTACCAGAATTACTGCGGATGACAGCGATATCATGAAGCAAAGTACGAAGAAGCGGATTGAAAACGAGCTGGAACAAATCATTCCAGAAGATGCACCGGGAGATTTTAATCAGGGGCTTATTGAACTTGGAGCAATTGTATGTGTGCCGAACGGAGAACCCAGATGTGAAGAGTGCCCTGCCTGGAATCTCTGCGAAGCCAGAAAACAGGGGAGGATATCGGAAATTCCTGTAAAAACAAAAGCGAAAGAAAGAAGAATAGAAAAAAAGACAATCCTTGTTTTTTCTGACCAGGACAGGATTGCTATAAGTAAGCGCCCGGACAGGGGACTGCTTGCAGGGCTTTATGAATTGCCGGGCGTTTCCGGACATCTTGATCAAAAAGCGGTAATTGAATATTGTAAAAGTATCGGACTAATGCCTGTAAAAATAAAAAAGCTTCCGAATGCGAAACATATATTCAGCCATGTGGAGTGGCATATGACAGGATATGCCGTGCAGGTAGATGAGCTGGAAAAGACCAATGAGAAAGGCTTTCTGTTTATCCGCCCGGAAGAAATCCGCAGCATATATCCGATCCCTTCGGCATATGAAGCATATATGCCTCAAATATAAGAAGGATTCCGATTTGCCGCAACGCTGCTCATCAGTTATGTAAGTTGATGAGAAAGCTTTGTGGCTTTTTTGTGTTCTGTTGCATATACAAAAGGATAAATGACACAGGCCGCTGCAAAAGCTGCAATTACATCCGTCACAGAGTGTTGTTTTAAAAATACAGTCGATAAAATAATCAGAACAGCCAGTCCGTACGAGAAACCCTTGATATATTTATGCTTTTTCAAGGAGTTGCTGTGCGCAATAGCAATCATTGCACTGAGGGAATTGAACACATGAATACTCGGCAGTACATTCGTCGGCGTGTCCGTTTTATATAAAATTTGTACCAGATCTGTAAAAATATTGTCTCTCGCAAAAGTATGAGGACGCAGATTCAATCCATTTGGAAATATGGTACAGATAATAAGAAATAAAGTCATACCTGTGCACATAAAAGCAGCCATACGGTAAAAATCTGTACGGCTGGTTAAAAAGAAATAAAAAGCCGTAACAAAGATAAATACAAACCACAGAAGATAAGGTACAATAAAATATTCAATAAAAGGGATATAATTGTCGAGAGGCGAATGGATAAGGTAATATTGTACATCCTCGCGCCTTTCCAAATATAAAAACCAGGGTATGTAGATAAGCCCATATAAAAGTACCCACGCATGACGGTATCTGAGAACTACCTGTTTCATTTTTTTCATAACAGTCATTAAACCCCTCTTTAAATGTTAAGAATTAATCTCTTTTTATGGTACGTCCTACATTATATCATAAAGTAATCTGTTCGAACAAGGAAGTTCATTATTTATTAATAAATTTTAGTTTGTCGGGTTCTGGTTCCAATTTGTCACGGACAGTATTTTTAAAAAACACCATTCAGGTAGGTTTCCAGTGAGCGCTTCATATTTCCTTCAAAATCTGCGTCACCGTTTTTCAGGCACCATTCAAATACATTACCGATTACGATCATGCGGATATCTGTCGTAATATCTTCAAGTGCAAGCTTCGGAGAAATGATTCCGGCATTCATACATTTTTCCAGGTAGTTGTGTACTGTGACTATTGGATAAGGACGCTCGGTACGAATCAGAGGATTCAGGGACTGGTTCTTCGGCGTATAGTAATTTGCCATGAATTTCACGCCAAGTTCCTGGCAGTAATGGACATAGTTCAGATACACGTATATAATAGCTGTTTTAGCTTCCTGTATATTTGAAGGAAGTTCAAGCAGGTCCGGATTGATGTTCGGCTGCTCTTCTATATAATAAGAAAGCAGATCATCTTTTGTCCTGAAATGGTGGTAAAAACTTCCATTTGATACACCGGCCTTTTCGCATATGTTTTTAATGGATAGTTCTTCATATCCTTTTTTTTGTAAAATATGTTTTGCGGCGTTGAATATTTTGGCCTTTGTTTCCTGTGATTTTAACTGCTGCCTGGAAAGAGGCTGAGATTCCTGATTTTTATTCATTCTGATAAAATTCCCCTTTTTGTAATGATAACCCTTGAGGGTCTATGTTCCTGCCAGGCACGTAAACTGCCTTGCGAAGTGTTCTTATTATACCATGGCTTTTATTGTTTCGCAAGAAAACAGAGTGGACTCTGTGAAGTGGGAATTGACAGGTTTTTAAAGGAAGGGTACAATTATTCAAATAAGTTTCGTGCTTTAAGGAGAGATAGAAAGAGGATAGATATGGACATTAATCAGAAAATTACGGAAGAATTAGGTGTGGAAAAGTGGCGGGTAGATGCCGCTGTGAAATTAATTGATGAAGGAAATACGATTCCATTTATTGCCAGGTATCGAAAAGAGGCAACGGGGACACTGGATGATGAACAGCTGAGAAAACTCTACGAAAGACTTTTATATCTCAGAAATCTCGAAGAAAAAAAAGAACAGGTTCTTGGGAGTATTGAGGAACAGGGAAAGCTTACGGAAGAACTGAAGGCCCGGATCCTTGCGGCCCAGACGCTTGTGGTAGTGGAAGATTTGTATCGTCCATATCGTCCGAAGAGAAGAACGCGGGCAACGATTGCCAAAGAAAAAGGACTGGAGCCGCTGGCAAACCTTATATTGCTCCAGAAGGTGGATAAGCCGCTTCCGGAAATTGCGAAAGAATATATCGATGTTGAAAAAGGTGTGAATACTGAGAAAGAGGCGATTGACGGCGCGAAGGATATTATCGCTGAAAATATATCGGATGAGGCGAATTACCGCAGCTATATCCGGAATCTGACATACCGGAAGGGCCTGCTTATTTCTCAGGCGAAGAAAGAAGATGCAGAGTCTGTCTACGAGATGTATTATGATTTTGAAGAGCCGGTAAGCCGTCTGGCAGGCTACCGGACATTGGCTTTGAACAGAGGGGAAAAGGAAAAATTCCTTGCCGTTAAGATACAGGCGCCGGAAGAGGACATCCTGCGTTATCTGGAAAAAAAGATCATCCATGCAGAGAATCCGTATACAACACCGGCGCTTAAGGAGACGGTCGAAGACAGTTACAAGAGGCTGATAGCGCCCGCCATCGAGCGTGAGATAAGGAACGATCTGACAGAGAAGGCCGAGGACGGGGCAATTGAAGTATTTGGAAAAAATCTTTATCAGCTCCTGATGCAGCCGCCGATTGCAGGGCATACCGTGCTTGGATGGGATCCGGCATTCCGTACCGGCTGCAAGCTTGCAGTGGTGGACGCTACCGGGAAGGTGATCGGAACGACGGTAATTTATCCGACCGCTCCGACAACACCGCAGAAAATAAAAGCTTCCAGGGACTTGCTGAAAAAGATTATCAAAAAATATAATATTACCCTCATATCGGTAGGAAACGGAACAGCCTCCCGGGAATCCGAAATGTTTATTGTGGAGCTGTTAAAGGAGATTCCGGAAAAGGTACAGTATATTATTGTAAATGAAGCGGGTGCATCGGTGTATTCGGCAAGCAAGCTTGCAAGTGAGGAGTTTCCGAAGTTTGATGTGGGACAGAGAAGCGCCGCTTCGATCGCAAGGAGGCTGCAGGATCCGCTGGCGGAACTTGTCAAAATAGACCCCAAATCCATAGGGGTAGGGCAATATCAGCATGATATGAATCAGAAGAAGTTAAGTGAGACACTTTCTGGTGTAGTAGAGGATTGTGTAAATAAAGTCGGGGTGGATTTGAATACAGCATCTGCACCTCTCCTTTCCTATATATCAGGAATCTCTTCTGCAATTGCAAAAAACATTGTGAATTACAGAGAGGAGAATGGAAGATTTACGAATCGCAGGCAGCTTCTCAAGGTGGCGAAGCTTGGACCGAAAGCTTATGAACAGTGTGCGGGATTTATGCGGATTCACAATGGAGATAATCCACTGGATGGGACGAGTGTGCATCCGGAGTCCTATGAAGCGGCGGAAAAACTTCTGAAAAAGCAGGGATTTGCGCCGGAGGACATAAGTGGCGGAAGACTTACCGGGTTGTCTCTTACGATACGGGATTATGGAACGCTTGCAAAAGAACTGGGGATAGGAGAAATTACACTGAGAGATATTGTCAAAGAACTGGAAAAGCCTGCACGTGATCCACGTGATGAGATGCCGAAGCCAATCCTTCGGACCGATGTTCTGGAAATGAAAGATTTGAAGGAAGGTATGCTGTTAAAGGGCACGGTGCGAAATGTCATTGATTTTGGTATCTTTGTGGATATCGGTGTGCATCAGGACGGTCTGGTGCATATTTCCCAGATTACTGATAAAAAATATATTAAGCATCCGCTGGAGGTGGTCGGTGTTGGGGACATTGTAGACGTGAAGGTTATGAGTGTAGATTTGAAGAAGAAGAGAATACAGCTTACAATGAAAGGTATTTAAATAAAGAATATGATTAAAGTATTTTTGGTAGAGGATGAAATTGTAATCCGGAACGGAATTAAAAATAGTATTGAATGGGAAAAGGAAGGATATGAATTTGCCGGGGAGGCCGGCGATGGGGAGCTTGCGTATCCGATGATCTTAAAAACAAGGCCGGATATTCTGATTACAGATATTAAGATGCCTTTTATGGATGGACTGGAATTGAGCAGACTGGTAAAGCAGGAAATTCCTGATATTAAAATTCTGATCTTAAGCGGATACGACGAATTTGAGTATGCAAAGGAAGCGATCCGGCTCCAGGTGGCAGAATATTTGTTAAAGCCCATTTCTTCCACAAAGCTTCTGGAAGTGTTAAAAGAAGTAACTGTGTCAATTATGCGGGAAAGAGAAGAAAAAGAGCTTCTGAAAAAATATGAAGAAGATATGCGCGAGAACAGAGAATATGAAAAGGATGAATTTTTGACCCGGATTCTGACCCAGAACCTGTCTGTTACGGAGATCCTGGAGCAGGGCAAGCGGTTGGATATAGATTTGAGCGCCAGAATGTATAATACAATGCTGCTTAAGATTTCAGAATCGGGAGAGCATACGGACGAACAGGAGAAACAGAAGCTTACGGAGGTGTCTGCGCGTGTAGAGGAAATGCTGGGACAACAGAAAGACGTCTATTATTTCCGACGGGGTGCAGAAGGCTGGGCGGTGCTGTTCCTTGCAGAAGATGCAGTGCATATGGAAGAGGAAATAAAAAAATGCCGGGACAGTATCCGGAGTATTATTCATGAAAGCCCCAGGGAACTGGAGTATTTCGGAGCAGTGGGAATCGCAGTGTTAAGGCTCAGCGAGCTGAAAATATCAGTAGAAGAAGCAGAGCGTGTATTTGCGTACCGCTATCTGAAGGAGTGGAATCAGATTATTGGCAGTGAAGAGAGTGAGAAAATAATTGAAGAAGATTCGGAGCTGAATGTAAAGGCGATCCAGATTGACAAGCTTGACAGGAAGATTACTGAGAATTTCCTGAAGACGGGACTGAAAGGGGAAGTAATACACTTTATCGACGAATATTTTGAAAGCTTTGGGCAGAAAAACATACAGTCGCTTCTATTCCGCCAGTATGTGACGATGGACATTTATCTGACGGCGGCGTCTGTCCTGGAGTCACTGGATTATAATTCTGATGAGCTGGTTAAACGCTGCGGGGATTTTAAGGATATGGAGAGTGTGTTCCCTACTGTAGAGCAGACAAAGGATTATCTGAAAAATGTAATCGGAACGACGATTGATTTAAGAGATGCGGTATCCAAACGAAAGTACAGCTCTCTTCTGAAAAATGCCACTAATTATATTGAACAGAATTATGATAATGATGAGATATCACTGAATACAGTAGCGGCCAGCGTGAACTTAAGCCCCAATCATTTCAGCACGATTTTCAGCAGGGAGATGGGTAAGTCTTTTGTTGAATATCTGACAAATGTGCGGATGGAAAAAGCGAAAGAGCTTCTGAGAAGCTCGACAATGAAGACGGCTGAAATTGCATATGCGGTAGGATACAAGGATGCACATTATTTCAGTTATTTATTTAAAAAGACGCAGAAATGTACTCCGAGAGAGTTTCGTGCCGGGGTGTAGAGGAAAAAGGATATGTTGAAAAAAGGTTCTTCACTTAAAAAACGCCTGTATACACTGCTTGTTTTGTGCCTTGTACCCTTCGTGGTCATGATACTGTATCTTTTGACTACCCTGGATCATTTCTCCCGGAGATATGATGCGGTTGTAGATAATATTGCGAAAGCGAATACGTATAATCTGGATTTTAAAGAAGATATGGATTATATTATGTACATTATTGTGGTTAATTCAGAACGCGCCGAGGAGTTGGTTGATATAGAACAGCCGCAGGTGATGATAGACGAGGCGAGAACAGTCTTTGGTGAACTGCATAGAACTGCGGAAGCAGATTATCCCCGGCGGCAGCTCGAGAGAATTTTAAAAAGTCTTACTACACTTGAAAACCGTGTGGAGGAGATTGAAAAGGATGCCCGCATTACAGGTTCTTATGATAAAAACATGGAGCGTCTGGACGTGAATATTCGTATTTTGACAGAGCTGATACAGGAACAGATACAAAAATACATTTATTATGAAGCGACGAACCTGTCTGCACTGCGTGAAGATATCCGTGCGGATATCAGCAGGGCAATACAGGTGACAAGCATTCTGCTGATTATCATTCTTGCAGTGGCGTCCGGGCTGGGACACCGGATCGTGACAGGGATTACAGAGCCGATCCGGAAGCTCTGTGAGGTAACGCAGGCGGCCGCAAAAGGAAATTTTGAAGTACGCGTACAGGAAGAAAGCGATGATGAACTTGCGATGCTCAGCAGCAGCTTTAACCGG
The DNA here is from genome assembly GCA_002492335.1 of Lachnospiraceae bacterium UBA7109. Classification (GTDB taxonomy): domain Bacteria; phylum Bacillota; class Clostridia; order Lachnospirales; family Lachnospiraceae; genus UBA7109. Next base: position 40,987 of record DKYD01000071.1, on the reverse strand, counting down.
ATGGTCGAGCAGATTGGAGCGCTGGTAGAAGGAATCCGGATCGAACAGCTGAATCTGAAAGCAATGGAGCTAAAGCTTCTGCAGGCGCAGATTAATCCGCATTTCCTGTATAATACACTGGACGCGATTATCTGGCTTGCAGAATCCGGAGAAAAGGAACAGGTTGTGCATATGGTGTCTGCGCTTTCTGATTTCTTTCGTACCACACTTGGCAAAGGGAAGGATTATGTCTCTTTGTATGATGAACAGACACACATTCAGAGCTATCTGCAGATTCAGAAGTTCCGTTATCAGGATATCCTGGAATATGAGATCCGGATTCCGGAAGAATTGTATGAATATCAGATTTTGAAGATGACGCTTCAGCCGGTAGTAGAAAATGCACTGTATCACGGAATTAAAAATAAGAGAAGGCTCGGGCATATTTTTGTAACGGGAGAAAAGCTGGGTAATTCCCTGATTCTGTGTGTCAGAGATGATGGGGCGGGCATGACGCCGGAGCGGCTGAAGGATGTAAGGAAGATTATCCGCGGGGAGGCAGAGGATTATAATAGTCCGTCTGGTTTTGGCCTCTTCAGTGTAGAACAGAGGATAAGACTGAATTACGGAGCGGAATATGGAATTGAATTGAATAGTGTATATAATGAGTGGACAGAGGTGCGCATTACCATTCCGGCAGTAAAAAAATAAACTAAATTCGTAAAAAAATAAACTTGACAAGGAATTTTGTTCATAATTTATTAAAATACTAGTAAAAAAATGTACTTATTCATGAAAAATTTCGGTTTTCTTTTTAGATAAATTCTTGTATGATATCTACATAGCCATAAAAATGGCAAAAAAAATACATAGGGAGGATTTATACCATGAAAAGAAAACTTTTAAGTGCTTTGCTTTGCGCTTCCATGGTAGCAGTTATGCTCGTTGGATGTGGCAACGGAGACAAGAAGGCAGATGAGCCGAAGGCAGATGAGCCGGCAGCAGCAGAGGAGAAAGGTGATGAACTGATTAAAGTAGGTATCATCAACAACGACCCGAACGAGTCCGGTTATCGTACAGCTAATGACAAGGATCTGAAGGAATTCTTCACAGAAGAGAACGGTTATGAAGCATCTTTCGCTTATAGCCTGAAGAATGACGAGCAGATTGCAGCAGCTCAGAAGTTCGTAACTGACGGTGTTGACTATCTTCTTCTTTCCGCAGCAGATACAGCTGGATGGGATTCTGTACTTCAGGATGCTCAGGCAGCAGGTATCCAGGTTATCTTATTTGACCGTACAATCGACGCTAGCGAAGACCTTTATGCAGCATCCATCGTTTCTGACATGGACAAAGAAGGTGAAACAGCAGCTACATGGTTAAAGGATCAGGCACTCGGCGAGTACAACATCATCCACATTCAGGGTGTTATGGGATCTGCAGCTCAGCAGGGACGTACAAAAGGTCTTAACGACATGGCTGACGCTGAGGGATGGAACATCATTACACAGCAGACAGCTGAGTGGAATGCAGAGAAAGCTCAGCAGATCGTTCAGTCTGAGATTGACAAAGGAACAAAATTCAATGTAATCTACGCTGAGAACGACGATATGGCTAAAGGTGCTGTAGCAGCTCTTGACAAAGCAAACATCACTCACGGTGTTGGCAAAGAAGTTGTAGTTATGGGATTTGACTGCAATAAGTGGGCTCTTGAAGAACTTCTTAACAAGAACTGGAACTATGATGGACAGTGCAACCCATTCCAGGCTTCTTACATTGATGAAATCATCAAGAAACTTGAAAATGGTGAAGAAATCGCTGAAAAGACAATCATCATGGAAGAAAAAGGATTTGACGCTGAAGAGATTACACAGGACGACGTTGATACATACGGAATCTAAGGTATAGCTCATAGCCGAAAATTTTAGTAGTTGTTTAAAAACGCGGCGCAGCGTAAAAGAAATCGTACGCTTGCGTCGCGTTTTCCACGTTTGAATACTTTAGGGGGTGAAGACACTAGTGAAAGATAGAGCTTTATTGGAAATGAGAAATATTGACAAAACTTTCCCGGGAGTGCGTGCTTTGCAGAATGTACAGTTTACATTGGAAAAAGGCGAAATTCACGCGCTGATGGGAGAGAACGGTGCTGGAAAATCTACCTTGATCAAAGTTCTGACCGGAGTTTATGGAAAAGATGGAGGAGATATTTTCCTTGAGGGACAGTCAGTAGCTATCCATTCACCGCAGGATGCACAGAATCATGGAATTAGTACTGTGTATCAGGAAATTACACTTTGCCCGAATCTTTCGGTAGCAGAGAACATGTTCATTGGACGTACTAAAGGTATGGGCGTGAACTGGAAAAAAATGAATAAAGAGACAGACAAGATCCTGAAGTCACTTGATATTCCTGCAAAGGCAACTCAGCAGCTCGGAAGCTGCTCAATCGCAATCCAGCAGATGATCGCGATTGCCCGTGCAGTAGATATGGACTGTAAGGTTCTGATCCTTGACGAGCCGACTTCCTCACTGGATGACAATGAGGTTCAGAAGCTGTTCAAGGTTATGCGTGACCTGAGAGCCAAAGGAGTAGGTATCATATTCGTTACACACTTCCTTGACCAGGTATACGAAGTATGTGATAAGATTACTGTTTTACGTGATGGTCAGTTTGTCGGCCAGTATGAAATTAAAGACCTCCCGAGAGTTAAGCTTGTATCAACGATGCTTGGTAAAGAGCTTGATGATATGTCAGATATTAAGGGCGAACAGGCTGCATACGAAGTTGATGAAAGCATCCCGCCGGTATATGAGGCAACAGGGCTTGTAAGTGATGCTCACATTAAGCCGTTTGACTTCTATATCAGAAAGGGAGAAGTAAATGGATTTACCGGACTGCTTGGCTCAGGACGAAGCGAATGTGTACGTGCAATCTTTGGCGCGGATAGGGTGACAGGCGGCTCTGTAAAGGTAAATGGAAAATCTGTTAAGATTTCCAAGGCTCGTGATGCGATGAAGAACGGTATCGCATATCTGGCTGAAGACCGTAAGAGAGACGGTATCGTAGGAGATCTTTCCGTACGTGATAATATTATTCTTGCACAGCAGGTTCTTAGAGGATTCTTCAAACCATTCTCCAAGGCAGAGGCTGAGAAGGTGGCAGCTGAGTATATTAAGCTTCTTTCTATTAAGACAGCTTCCTCAGAGACGCCGATTAAATCTCTTTCCGGTGGTAACCAGCAGAAGGTGCTTATTGCACGTTGGCTGTTTACGAAACCACAATATCTGATTTTGGATGAGCCTACACGTGGTATTGATGTTGGTACCAAAGTAGATATACAGAAATTAGTACTGAAGCTTGCTTCTGAAGGTATGAGTGTTACATTTATTTCTTCTGAAACAGATGAAATGCTGCGTACATGTTCACGACTGGTCGTTATGCGTGACCGCAAGGTTGTAGGTGAACTTTCGGGTGATGACCTGACTCAGAACAAGATCATGGGTACGATTGCCGGAGGTGACAATTAATTATGAAGAAAAATAACTTTTTAAAGGACCTGGTTGGACGTCAGATTTTTATTCCAATTGCAGCACTTTTAGTACTGGCGCTTTTTAACTTGATTGCCGACCCGGCTTTCTTTAAGATTACATTAGGTACAAACAGTACAGGAGATCCGGTTCTTTCCGGTTATCTGATTACAATTCTGGACTATGGTTCAGAGCTTGCAATCCTTGCAATTGGTATGACGCTTGTTACAGCGGCTTCAGGCGGACAGGATATCAGTGTCGGCGCCGCTATGGCGATTGCAGGTAGTGTGACTCTGAAAGTGCTTTGCGGTTCTAATACAAGACCGGAGACACTTCAGGCGCCGATTATCGTAGGATTCTTAGTAGCAGTTATAGTTGCAATGCTTTTCGGAGCGTTCAATGGTGTTCTGGTTGCTTATTTCAAGATTCAGCCGATGGTTGCGACGTTGATTCTGTATACGGCAGGTCGTTCCATCGCTGCATGGATTAACAACAATGAGCTTCCGGTTATCAGTGATCCGGCATTTGCATATGCAGGCGGATTTATTCCGGGAATTCCTATTCCGACGACTTGTATTATTGCAGCTGTATGTGTAATCCTTATTGTACTCGTAATGAAATTTACAGCTTTGAGACTGTATACACAGTCTGTAGGTATCAATGAAAGCTCCGCAAGACTGAACGGTCTGAATCCGGAGATGATTAAGATCCTTGCATACGTAATCCTTGGTGTTTGCGTTGCAATTGCCGGATTTATTAAAGTAAGCCGTCTTTCTACAATTAACTATTCTGTTATTGCGAAAGATATTGAAATGGATGCCATCCTTGCGGTTGCTCTTGGCGGAAACGCTCTGAGCGGTGGTAAGTTCAACATGGGAGCATCTATCCTTGGCGCTTACGTAATTCAGTTCCTTACAACAACACTTTACAAATTCAACGTGCCGTCTGCTGCACTTCCAGCTTACAAGGCAGTTGTTGTTATCGCACTGGTAGTACTCAGTGCACCGACAGTAAAAGATAAGCTTTCCGGACTTGGCAAGAAGCTTAAGTCAGGCAAGCAGGGAAAGGAGGGCGCATAATATGTCAGGTACAAAAAAGGCAGCGACAGCTCCAAAAAGAAAATTTAGTCTGAATGACCTTACAGATTCTAATATGCTGCTTCTGATTACAGTTGTAGTATTCCTGCTGATGTACATATTTGCAGTAGTAGCATTAGGCGGTGGTTTCCGCGCACCACAGACATTCCTGAACATTCTTGGCGCTCAGGCAGCTTTGATTATCGGTTCCTGTGGTATGAGTGTGGTTATGATTATCGGTGGTATTGATATCTCCATCGGTGGCGTTATTGCTCTTGTATGTATGAGCTGTGCAGTATATCTTGATTACAGTAATGGTAATGTATTTGTTGCAGTTTTACTTGCGCTTGCAATTGGTGCTGCATATGGTCTTGTACAGGGCTTTTTGGTTGCATATCTTGATATCCAGCCATTCATCGTATCTCTTGCAGGTATGTTCTTTGCACGTGGTATGACAACAATTGTTCATACAGAGCCGTTTAACGTTCAGAATGAACAGTTCGTTGCTTTGAAAGGTACAAGAATTACGGTTCCTGGACTTGGAACAACGAACAGATTGGGAAATTACATTGATGCATATATTGAAATCGGTGTAGTTGTTGCGCTTCTTGTAGTAATCGTTCTTTTCTGTGTACTCAGATGGACGAAGCTTGGACGTAACTTCTATGCAGTAGGTGGAAATAAGCAGAGTGCATTGATGCTTGGTATCAACGTTAAGAGAACAAAATTCATTGCGCACATGATTTGTAGTGTATTAGCAGGTCTCGCAGGATTTGTATATTTCTTACATGTTGGTTCCGGATCACCGTCACATGCATCCGGATTGGAAATGAACGCAATTGCATCTTCAATCATTGGTGGTACATTACTTACCGGTGGTGTTGGTAACATTGCAGGTACATTCCTCGGAGTACTTTCACTTAGTACAATTCAGCAGATTGTATCCTCACTTGGTCTTGACCAGGCATGGTGGACAGGAATTACAGTAGCTGTTATGCTTTGTCTCTTCCTTGTTATCCAGAGTGTGGTTCAGTCACGTAAGGCTAAATCATAAAAATATCAATTTGCGAAGTGCATATAAGATAAAAGGAATCGCTTTTAAGCGGTTCCTTTTTTTGAGCAAATATAGTAAAATATAACATACAGGATT
>DKYD01000071.1:12723-34984 GCA_002492335.1 Lachnospiraceae bacterium UBA7109 | reverse complement strand
AAATATAACATACAGGATTAGACGGAGTGGAAGGAGTTTGCTCATGAAGAACAGATACAGAAATGTCTGCATGATTTTGGCCATTTTTCTTTTTGTGACCGGGTGCGCACAGAATTCTCATTGTGCTTCGGAGGTCGTACCGGACGGGGAGATAGAAGAGGAAAAAGAGGATTATATTGTGGTAGGATATTCACAGGTTGGCTCAGAGTCTGATTACCGTATTGCGAATACAAAGTCTGTCAGGGATATATTTACACAGAAGAATGGATATTACCTGCTTTTTGAAGACGCCCAGCAAAAACAGGAAAATCAGCTGAAGACGATCCGGGATTTTATTCTTCAGGAGGTTGATTATATTGTTCTTGATCCGGTCGTGGAAACCGGATGGGAGGCAGTGCTTCAGGAGGCGAAGGATGCAGGGATTCCGGTCATTCTTTCGGATCGTTCGGTAGAGGTCGAGGATGAGAATCTCTATACTGCCTGGGTAGGCAGTAATTTTGAAGAAGAGGGTGTCTGTGCCGGAAAATGGCTGGAAAATTATCTTGCGGCCACCGGACGCTCACAGGAAGAGATTCAGATTGTGACGCTTCAGGGGACACTTGGCTCCACATCACAGATTGGACGTACCAAAGGATTTCAGAATGTGCTGGAAAAGAATCAAAGCTGGAAAATGCTGGACAGAAGTTCCGGTGATTTCACGCAGGCAAAAGGAAAAGAGGTAATGGAAGAATTTCTGGAGAAATATCCGGAAATCGATGTGGTCGTAAGCGAAAATGATAATATGACATTTGGGGCTATAGAAGCGATTAAAGAGGCCGGAAAGACCTGTGGACCGAAGGGGGATATTATCCTTATTTCCTTTGATTCTGTTCAGGCGGCGCTTATAGCGATGAAGGAGGGAGATATTAACGTCGACATTGAATGTAATCCTCTGCTTGCGCCGAAGATAGCGGAGATTATCGATAAGCTGGAGGCGGGAGAAAAAGTGGAAAAGATACATTACGTAGAAGAATCGTATTATGATACTTTCATGGATCTTGACAGTGTAATAAGAAAACGTTCATATTAAGATAAAAAAATGAACAAAAATAAGTAAAAATTTAACAATCGGAAAATAATCCAACAAAATAGTAAAAATACAGATTTAAAAAAGACAGCAAATTGTATAAAATGTATGTTAGTAGAATCATGTTATTGAATATGATATACAAAAAGAAAACAAGGAGGATGATTATGAAGAAACAGAAAGGATTATCATGGATACTGGCGATTGCTCTTCTGGCGGTCTGGATCGTTCCGGCTCTTAGTGTAAGCGCAGCAGAAGGCGATGCCGGGAAGGTGGCGGAGGCGAAAGAAAGTCTGACACTTCCATATAACACGCAGGATTGTCCGGTATACGGCAATATTACACTTCCGGATAAGACAGAAAACGGGGTAGCTGTTACATGGGAAGCTTCAGATAAGGATATTGTAGATACAGAAGTACACGAAAATGAAGGCTATGACAGCACACCGGCCGGAACAGTAACCAGACCGGAAAAGGACACAGATGTGACCATGACAGCAACGCTGAAATCCGGTAATGTAACGGATACAAAGACGTTCACATTTACAGTTAAGAAGGCTGTGAAAGCTCCGGAAGCAACAGATTATAAAGATTATTTCTTTGCATATTTTGCAGGAGAAGGTTATTCTGACGGTGAGCAGATTTATTTTGCAGCAAGTGAAGATGGACTGATATGGGGCGATCTGAATAACAACAAACCAACCCTTACCTCCAGTCTTGGAGAAAAAGGTGTCAGAGATCCATATATTATCCGTTCCGCGGAGGGCGATAAATTCTATATGATCGCTACAGATCTTAAAATCAATGGCGGAAAAGGATGGGGAGCTGCACAGACAGCAGGAAGCCAGTCCCTGATGGTATGGGAGTCTACAGACCTTGTAAACTGGTCTGAGCAGCGTATGGTAGAAGTGAGCGCTTCTATCGGAGCTGGCTGTACATGGGCGCCGGAGGCAACTTATGATCCGATTACAGGAGAGTATGTTGTATACTGGGCTTCCAAGGTATCTTCCGACAATTATGGAAAACAAAGACTTTATTACTGCAAGACAAGAGATTTCTATACCTTTACAGAACCGAAGGTATGGATTGAGAAAAATGAATCCAGTATTGATACGACTGTAATTTACGAAAAAGATGAGGATATGTACTATCGTTATACGAAGAATGAAGGCGGCAGCACGAATGAGTTGGGAGCAAAGACAAAATCCATCTTTATTGAGAAAAGTCCGACACTTCTTGGAACATGGACGCATGTGCCTTCTGATTCCCTGAATGCAAATCAGTGGGTAGAAGGTCCGACCATTTTTAAATATAACCCGGATGATTCTGAGACAAACCAGTGGTGTCTGTTAGTAGATAACTTTGGCGGCGGCGGATATTATCCGCTTGTAACGGACGAACTATCAACGGGTGTATTTGAAAATCCGGATGAATATAAGATGCCAACCAGAGCGAGACACGGCACACCAATTCCGGTAACAGAAGAAGAATATAAGGCTGTTGTGGAGAAATGGGGTATTACCTATCCGGAAAATACAGATGCTCCGGTGAACACAGAAGAGGAAAAATTAGATCCGATTCTCGTATATGATTTTGAAACGGCAGATGGAACGAATATTACAGATACTACCGGAAATAAATATACGGGTGCATTATCCGGAAATGCTGTTTATCAGAAAGATGCAGCAACAGACTCAAGCGTCCTGTATCTTGATGGAAGTGACAATACATACGCTTCCTTCCCGAAGGGATTTTTCGATGGAAGAAATAAATTTTCTATTTCTATGGATATGAGAGCAGACAAGCTGGACGGCGATTTCTTTGCATTTGCGATCGGTCAGGACGATCAGAAATATTACTTTATGAGACCGACCTCTGATGGAAGTCTGAAATCAGTTATTTCAACTGGTTCATGGGGAGGAGAAAAAGGATTTACGGAAGGCAAAGGAATCGTGAAAGCAGGCGAATGGATTCATGTGACACTGGTTATGGACGGTAAGAACATGAAACTCTATGCCGGAGAGAATCTGATTGGGGAAAACACGAATACAATTAAGATTTCCAAGCTTGGAAAAGAAGTGCTTGCTTATCTGGGTAAATCCTTCTATGGACCGGATGCTTATTTTAAAGGAGCATTTGATAATATCAAGGTATACAACCGCGCCCTTCGTGAAGTAGAGATTAAGGGCGGCGTCCTTGGGGATAAGACAGAGCTTAAGAATCTGCTTGATGAGTGTAACGCATTGGATGAGAAAAAATATACAGAAGATACCTGGAAGGTATTGAAGGCTGCAGTGGAAGCCGGAACAGCTGTAAACGATAATCCGGATGCACTTGTGGCAGATGTAGAAAAAGCAGTGAAGGATCTTAAGGATGCAAAGAATGCATTAGAGGAAAGACCGGACACTCCGATAGTGACAGAGCTTCCTTATGAAGACGTGGCAAAAGATGCATGGTTCTATGATGCAGTAGCTTACAATTATGAGAAGAAAACTATGACGGGTCTGGATGGCACGCATTTTGGTCCGTCAGATACACTGGTAAGAGCGCAGTTTGCAGCAGTACTTCATAAGATGAATAAGGAAGCAGAAGTAGAGTATACAGACAAGTTCTCTGATGTAACGCAAAACGACTGGTTCAAGAACCCGGTACTGTGGGCTGCAGATAAGAAGATTGTAACCGGATATACAGGAACAACGCTGTTTGGACCAAACGATCCGGTAACCCGTGCGCAGATGGCAACAATGATGTACCGTTATGCAAAGGATTATAAAGGGTATGATGTAAAAGCAGATGGCGATTACAGTGCTTTCCCGGATGCAGGAGATGTACAGGAATTTGCAGTAGATGCACTTAAGTGGGCGGTATCAGAAGGAATTATCACAGGAAAGACGATTGATGGAAAGCTTATGCTTGATCCGCAGGGAAGCGCAAATCGTGCAGAATGTGCAACGATTATCCAGAGATTTATGGAAAAATACGAGAAATAAGTACTGTGAATGAAATTGCCGGCTTCGAACAGCCTGTGGCCGGCATTTCAGATAAAACAATTTATACAAGGAGGATTTAAAATGAAGGGAAAGAAAATCTTAGCAGGGCTTCTTGCTGCAGCTATGGTTCTGACGTCACCGGCAGCGGTGAACACAGAAGCAAAGGCAGCGGATACTAAGAGCCTGCAGATTCCGACAGAGACGGTACTTGCCAAGAGCGAACTGGGAAATCCATTCCTGGGATTCGACGAGAATGGCCAGAGAGTTTACGGAGGAGATCCATCTATTTTGGTAGACGGAGACACTGTGTATGCGTATGTGGGAAATGATACCGCAACTGGAGAGGGATACTGGATGCCGAACTGGAGATGCTATTCATCTACAGATATGGTTCACTGGAAATACGAGAGTATTATCATGCAAAACAGAGATGTATCATGGGCGGCAAATGATCATGAGGCATGGGCTGCACAGGTCATCAAGTATAAAGACAGTTACTATTTCTACTATTGTACAGAGGGTGATTCCAGCGTTGGCGGCGGCAAATGTATCGGTGTTGCCAAATCAGACAGCCCGACCGGGCCGTTTGTGGACAAAGGTCAGCCGCTTGTAAGAAATACAGATACAGCAAACGGCGTACATACATGGGAAGATATCGACCCGACCGCGTGGGTAGAAACTGTAGACGGTGAAGAGCACCGTGTACTTGGCTGGGGAAATAACCGCTTCTTTAACTGTGAGTTAAATGAAGACATGATGTCTATCAAAGACCGTGACGGCAATCCGAACAGCCTTTCCAGCGGTTACGGTTCCTCTTATGATATTTCCGTTGGTAAGATTGATGGAAAAGCGAGAGAAAGAGGAATGAATGATTCCAGTCCGGGATGCATATGGCAGGATAAGACAGGTAAAAACTGCTTCTATACCGAAGCTCCTTACTATTATCGTATGCAGGACGAGGACGGCAATTACTATGGCCCGTATTATATGTTCTTTGCGACCAACTGGCGTGAGGAGATGGCGTATGCTACTTGTGATACATATGAGCAGTTCCTGGAAAATGACTGGAACTTCGGCGGCAGGATCATGCTTCCGACTTCGACGGCAAATACGAACCATATGGCAGTCTTTGATTTCAAGGGTCAGCCGTATTTTGTATACCACAATGGAACACTTCCGCACGGCAGCGGCTACCGTCGTGTAGGCTGTGTAGAGAAGCTGAACATTAATGACGATGGTTCCATTGATATGTTCACAGAGACGTCAACCGGTGTTTCCGGTGTGACGACGACGATCACAGATGGTGACGGTGCTTCTGTTGCACATGTGAATTTCTCCAATACAAATAATGATGGCGAGTATCCGATGGTAAATGCCAATGCCAGAGATATGTTAGTGAGCAAAAATGCGGAAGAAGCAGATGCGCTCTGGGAGCTTGAAAAAGGCAAAGCTGATCCGGACAATGACGCTTATGTATCCATTCAGTCCTACAACAAGCCTGGACTTTATATTACTGCAGAAGATACTGCAAATGTAACACTTGCACAGCAGTGGGACGACAATGCAACCGGAGAAGCAAAAGTGACATTCCGTACACTGGAAGGACTGGCTGGATATGGCGTGACCTTTGAGAGTGTTTACAGACCGGGATATTATCTCGCAAGTGTAGACGGAGATCTGGTTCTCACAGATAATCCGGATGCAGACAGCTGTTCTTTCAAGGTAGACACGGACAGTGCAGTGAAAGATATCCGTGTGCAGAAGACAAAGAGAATGTATACGGTTGGCAGCACATTTAGCGCAGATGACATCCGTGTGCAGGTAACGCAGGAAAATGGCGACGTAAAATGGGTAACTGACTATACAACAAACGCAAGTGAAATCGATACGGGTAAAGCCGGCAAACAGACATTGAAGGTGACTTATACACATGGAGAGCAGAAGATATCAAAGGATGTTACAATCTATGTGGTAGAACCTGGTAAGACAAGAGAAATAAAGGCTCAGGCAGACGAGACGCCGGAGCCGGTTGCAGTTTATTCCTTCGAGGACAGTCTGGATGGAAGTACAGCAAGAACATTAAATAATACATCCGATTACACAGGAACGGTTGCTTATGAGACAGGAAAAGCAGGAAAGGCTGTAAATTTAAATGGTTTTGGATTACGTCTGAACACAGGTAAAATTGGTTCTGATTACACGATTTCCCTGTGGGTGAAGCCGACAGCAGCAATCGGAAGTCACAGTTCCCTGATTTACATGGGACAGCCGAACTCTGCAACGGAGTACTGGACATCCTTCGCGGGTGGTGAAGGCGGTGGTTCCTATGAACTTTGGTCCAAGGGCGGAGAGTTCTCCTGGACGTCTGCGTTTAATGGAATTTCTATTCCGACAAATCAGTGGACACTTGTAACACTGACGCAGACCGGTACAGATGCAGCGTTATATCTGAACGGCCAGAAGCAGAATTCCGGAAGGGCTGCCGAAGCGCTTGCACAGAATAATTCTGATATTTATATCGGTGTAAATAACTGGGATCCGTTATATCAGGGTCTGGCTGATGAAGTACAGGTATATGACAAGGTATTAACAGATGCTCAGATAGCGGCATTATATCCGACTGGATCTGCAGAGGATGTATTTAAAGAAAAAGGATTTACGGCAAGTAAAGACGTATTCGTTTATGCAAAGGAAGCGGCAGATCTGGGTATCCGTTATCCGGCTGGTGTATCTGCTGCAGATGCAACAGTAACTTTCGCTTCTGACAATGAAAGTGTTGCAGCCGTTAAGGATGGCGTAGTAACCGGTGTGAAGGAAGGAACCGCAAAGATTACGGTAACGGTAAAGGTTGGTTCGACTCAGAAATCAGAGACCGTAAACTTAACAGTAGGTGTAGCAGACATTTCTTCCTTAAAAGCAGTTGTAGAAGAAGCAAAGGCTCTGAAGGAGAGCATGTTTACAGAAAATTCTTATGCAGCACTTAAGAAGGTTCTGGATACGCTTCCGGAAGATCTGGATGCAGAGGTTACAAGTGAAAAACGGGCAGAAGAGCTGGAAGCAGCAATCCGTGAGGCGGCAAGCGGCCTGGTATATGTAAAAGAGTGCCGCGATCCGTGGACAGAGATTGAAGCGGCAGCTCCGGCAGTGGAAAAAGTTATAAAAGCCGGTACGACAGAGACGTTGTTTGCAGTTCCAGAAGCAGTTGCTGATTATGTAACCGTTTCTTATAGTTCTGATAATGAAGAAGTTGCATCTTATAAGGATGGTGTGGTAACAACAAAGACAGATGGTACGGCAGTCCTGACAGCAACCGTAACTTCATTGTATGACGGATGGAAGATGGAATATGGTACAGTCGTTGAAGTTGCATCTGGACTGCCATATATAGATGTTGCAAAAGATGCATGGTATTATGATGCAGTTGCTTATAATTATTATGCAAAGACAATGACAGGATTGAAAGAAGATATCTTTGGGCCGGCGGATACACTTGTAAGAGCACAGTTTGCAGCAGTGCTTCACAAGATGAATGCCGCACCGGAAATAAATTATACAGGTAAGTTCTCTGACGTAACGCAGAATGATTGGTTCAAGAATCCTGTTCTGTGGGCGGCTGAGAAAGAGATTGTAACCGGATATACAGGAACAGATCTGTTTGGGTCAAATGATATGGTTACCCGTGAGCAGATGGCGACAATGATGTACCGTTATGCAAAGAATTATAAGAAATATGACATAAAAGAAGACGGCGATTACAGCTCCTTCCCGGATGCAGGAAGCGTACAGACATTTGCAAAAGATGCTATGAAGTGGGCGGTAGCAGAAGGGATCATCACAGGAAAGACCGTTAATGGCCAGCTTGTGCTTGACCCGCAGGGAAGCGCAAACCGTGCGGAATGTGCAACGATTATCCAGAGATTCATGGAGAAATATGAGAAATAAACAAAAAATTTAGGCGAGAAATTTAAAAATGAAAAAGGATATTCCCGAAGTTATAACATAATGAAAGGGAATATCCTTTCTGCATGAATTTTATAAAGGAAGGAATGAAAACATGAAAAACAGATCTGTATTGCGTAGGATTTTCGCTGCTGCACTTAGCGCCGCTTTGATTGGGACAATGGTTCCGGCAGGAGCGCTGGCGGCAGATGAAAAGAAAGCAGAAACGATAGAAATTGAGGATTTGTCAACAGAATATATGCAGAATCCTGTGGGGATTGAGACAGATTCGATTCATTTTGGATGGAAGCTCGCATCTCACAAAATTGGAACGAAGCAGACCGCTTATCAGATCCAGGTTACCGATGCAAAAGATGCAGTCGTATGGGACAGCGGTAAGGTAGAAGATGACAAGTCTGTTGGAATTGCCTATGAAGGGAAGGCACTGGAGGAAGGAAGTGCCTATAACTGGAAGGTAACGGTATGGACAGAGAAGGGCGAGATGATTACATCTGCAGCCGGGATCTTTGAAACAGGTGTTACAAATGACCAGGCATGGAAGGATGCAAAGTTTATCCGTATGAACAGAAGCACGGCTGCACCAGTTTTCCGTACGGAGCAGAAGCTTAGTGATGAGGTGCAGACAGCGCGCCTTTATATTACTGCTATTGGTGCTTATCAGGCGTATGTGAATGGTGAGCGTGTGGGAGTTATGGAAAATGGTGAGAAGGTTTATCACCATATGAATCCTGGATATGGCAATCGTAACATCAGTATGGGATATCAGACTTATGATGTGACAGATTCACTCAAAGGAGAAGAGACGGTAGCAGTTTCTGTAATTGCAGGAAACGGCTGGACAAATGGAACGAATGATCTGAATCTAAGCACGACTGCCGGTCAGCCGGCAATAAAGGCGATGCTTCGGATTGCATATAAGGATGGTACTGTAAAAGATATTGTTACAAATACAACAGACTGGAAAGGAACACTGGATGGCGGTATTACCTGCAATGGTGTTTATTTTGGAGAGAATTATGATGCGCGAAGTGCAGAAGAGCTTGGTGATTTCACACAGGCAGGATACGACGACAGCAAATGGGTGAATGCACTGGGACAGGATGCACCGCAGAATCCGGTTATTGCCCAGGAATTTACTGTGCAGAAAAATGTAAAATATGTGAAGCTTACAGTAGAGGAAATCGGTCCGGGAACAAAGAATGACAATGAGAACCGTCTGCAGATCATGGAAATGGAAGTAGGAGATGCGGAGGGCAGAAATGTAATTAAAGGGCTTCAGCCGAAGGCTTCCGACGAATTTACATATGGAACTCAGTGGAGAGCTGCGAACCTGACAGATGGTGATACAGGTGCGGACAGTGACTGTGGATATTCTTCCAATCAGCTGACAAGCGGACAGAGCTCCTATGTCCTGACGACGCCGATTACATTTGAATTTGCCCTGGAAAATGCGGCGGACATTAAGAGTCTGAAGCTGTATCCGAGAATCAAGGGAGAGCCGATAAGCGGAAATGAATGTGTAAATTATCCGAAAAAATATAAACTGGAGGTTTCTGAGGACGGAACGTCGTGGGAAAATGCAGGAACTTATCAGGTTGACAGTCTGCGTAATACGGTCAGCTATCCGGAAGAGAATACAGCCGGTGTATCCTCCAATGTAAAGTTTGATACAGTTACTGCCCAGGATGTACGGATCGTTGTATCAGAAACCGGACCTGCAACGTTAAATGACAATGAGAACCGTCTGCAGATTATGGAGTTGGAGCTTCTGGACACGACAGGAAATAACGTGGCAAAAGGTGTGAAAGCAAACGCTTCTAATTCTTTTGAATATGGAACCCAGTGGGGCATGGCAAATCTGACAGATGGAGATTATGGTATCGAAAGTGACGCCGGATATACAACAGAGATTCTGGATTATGGAAATGAATTTTTGTCTACCGCCAGCAAGCCGATAACGATAGATTTTCATTTTGATCAGGCTGTCAGCATAAACGAGCTGAGGCTTTATGCCCGTACAAAGCTGGAATCTATCTATCATAATGTATGCCCGAACTATGCAAAGGTATATTCTGTGCAGACGTCTTCCGACGGAGGAAAGACATGGAAGAATGTAGAAGGAGCGGCAGATATAGATGCAGATGTGCTGAAGAATACGGTTCTGGCCGGACAGACAAGCATGGGAGAGACTACATATGCAGGTGAGATACGTGCACAGGCGGCAATTCCCGGAAAGATTATTGATAAATTTTCGCAGAAGCCGGTATCTTGTGTACTCTATACAGGTAATGCGCCGTCTTCGTCACTGGCCGGCGGCGAGATTAAGGTAGACAAGTATTATGCATATGATAAGCCGTCCGATGAATTGTATGCCGGTCAGTATGAGGCGGTAGAAAAAGATAAGGAAATTCTCGGACAGGGAATCGAACTCAAAAAAGGACAGACCATGATTGTTAACATGGGACAGAACCTGACTGCTGTACCGGAGGTGGAATTCTCTGCTGCAAGGGGAACACGTCTTACGATGCGTTTTGCTGAGATGTTAAATGACGGAAGTGCTGTCGGAAATGGCGCGACTCAGGCAGATGGACCGAAGGGTTCCATTTACCAGAAGAGTCTTAGAGGTGCACGTTCAAAGGTAGAGTATACATTTGCCGGAGAAGAGAAGGAGCATTATCAGACAACGATGTCCTTCTTCGGATATCAGTATATTGAATTTACAGCAACAGATGATGTAACGATTTACTCTGTGAAGTCAAAGGCATTGTCTTCTATTACAGAGCAGACCGGACAGATCCGGACGAATAATGAAAACGTAAATAAATTATTTTCTAATACCATTTACGGACAATTAAGTAATTACTTTACAACAACGACAGACTGTCCGCAGCGGGATGAGCGTCTTGCATGGAGTGGAGATACACAGGCATTTGCACAGACAGCTGTTTATAATTTTGACGCGGTATCTTTCTTAAAAGAAATACAGGAAATTTTATCTGAAAATGCATTAATAAAAGGCTATACACCGTCTGTATTTGACGATATGACAGGGTTCTTCAGCAACTGGGCAGCCGGATGGAGTGATGTGCTGGTTGTTAATCCGTGGGTGATTTACAATCAGACGGGGGATGTTTCTGTCCTGCGTGAGAACTGGGATGCTATGAATCATTATATGGAATTTATGAAGGCTCACGAAAGGGGCGCGAATCAGGCGCCGCTCAGTCTTGGCGGAAGCAACAACTACGGAGAATGGCTGTCCTTCCAGGGAACCTGCGTGGAAGTGATTTCCGATTACTATTATGGATATGTGGCACAGCTGATGGCAAAAATGGCAGGTGTGCTGGGAGATACAGAGAAGGAAGAGACATATAGTCAGCAGTTTGAGGATATTAAAGAAACATTTTTACAGACACATGTTACCTTCCAGGATGGAAATCTTGTGATTCATTCTAAAACAGGAAATACCCGATATCAGTTCCAGTATGGCTCCGGTAAAGAAGGTGTGTGGGAAGACAATTCACAGACGTCCCTTCTGTGGATGCTTAAACTTGGTTTCTACAACAGTGAGGAAATGCGTGAAGCAGCGGAAGAGCTTCTGATCGAAAATATTAAAAATAAGAATCCGGATGCGGGAAGCGTACGTGCCGGATATGGAAAGAATACACTTGCAGTCGGCTTCCTGGGATCCAATGTGATTACCCCGGTATTGTCTGATAATGGATACAGTGATGTGTCTTATGATCTTCTTCTCCAGGACGGGCAGCCATCCTGGCTCTTTGAGGTAAAAGCAGGGGCTACTACGGTATGGGAGCGCTGGAATTCCTACACACCTGGAGTTGGATTTGGACACAGTGAAATGAATTCCTTTAATCATTATGCATACGGTTCTGTTCTGGAATGGATGTACAGATATATGGCCGGTATTGCGGCAGATGAAGAAAATCCGGGATTCAAGAACATTATTCTCCAGCCGACGCCGGATACAGGAGAAAAATATAACGAAGAAGAAAGAATTCACTCAGTAGATGCTTCTTATGAATCCTATTATGGAACAATTACATCCGAATGGAAGAGTGAGGAAGGTAAGATAACTTCTTATCATGCTGAGATACCTGCAAATACAAGCGCTGTCTTATACCTTCCGACATCTGAAAATGTATTAAAAGACTTTGAGACGATCGAAGGAATTACATACGAAGGTATGGAAGAACACAATGGAATGAATACAGCAAAATTCCTTGTGGAATCCGGCGGATATGATTTTGCGGTCAAAGATGGAAAGCTTACGGTGGAATATGCGGAAGGATATGGAAATGGTGAAGAACCTCCAACACCGGTAAAACTCCCGTATGTAGACGTTGCAAAGAATGCATGGTACTATGATGCAGTTGCGTATAATTATGCCGAGAAAACGATGACCGGTAAAGATGCAACACACTTTGCACCGGAAGAGACATTGGTAAGAGCACAGTTCGCAGCAGTACTTCATAAGATGAATGGGGAGCCGGGGATGGATTACAAAGCGGTATTCTCTGATGTAACAGCAGGCGACTGGTTCAAGAATGCGGTTCTGTGGGCGGCAGATGCGAAAATCGTAACCGGATATACGGGAACAGATCTGTTTGGAGCAAACGATCCGGTAACCCGTGCGCAGATGGCAACGATGATGTATCGTTATGCAAAAGAATATAAGAAATATGAGGTAAAAGCAGACGGAGATTACAACAGCTTCCCGGATGCAGGAGACGTACAGGAATTTGCAGTAGATGCAATGAAATGGGCGGTGGCAGAAGGAATTATTACAGGAAAGACGATAAATGGAAAACTGATGCTTGATCCGCAGGGAAGTGCAAACCGTGCAGAATGTGCAACAATTATCCAGAGATTTATGGAGAAATATGAGAAATAACAGGGAGGAGATGCGATATGATAAGAAGAAAGTGCATATTGCGAAGAGCGTTTGCGTCGGCGCTTACGGCAGCCATGATTGGAACGATGATTCCGGCAGCCGCATTTGCTGCGCAGGAGCAAATTAACACACCGCTGCTTGCAGATTTTACGTTTGATGATGACGCCTCTGTCCTCGCAGGCGGAAATGCGAAAGCAACAGTAAATGGAAGTTATCAACTGAGGGACAGCAAGGATACGGTAAGTGGAAAGGCTTTGTATCTGGATGGAAATGCATCCAATTACCTTTCCATCACAGATAAAGCCGGAAACAGCCTTCTGGCAGGAAAGAAGGAGATTACGGTTTCTTATGATGTGAAGCCTGACCAGACAAAAACGAGCTGGGTATTCTATGCAGCACCGAATGCAAATGCGCAAAGTTCACCGGAATATTATATTGGTGCATTTGTTAATAATGGGAACACGAAGGTGGAGCGTTATAAGAATGGACGTACTGTCGGATTTGATACTAAGACGGGGACAGACTGGTCACATGTAGATATTGTCTATAGTGAAGATACGACGGCGATTTATGTCGATGGCATGAAACGGGTATCTGTAGATAACAGCAATGCGCTGCTTCCGGATATTCTGGGAAATTCCGGCGTTCTTTATATTGGAAGAGCGAATTGGACAAACAGTGGAGAAGGATTTAAAGGCTGGATCGATAACTTTAAGATTTATGATGGTGCTTTAACGGATGCACAGCTGGTTACGGAAGAAGCAGCAGAAAAGGCAGTAGAGGCAGATAAAGCAGCACTTACCCTTCCGCAGGAGGTCATCAGCGATTTTATTCTTCCGTCTAAGGGCAGCAATTATACGAATATTACCTGGACAGTGGAAGAAAACGACAGTGCGGTGATACAGGCTGACGGTTACCAGGTAAAGGTGGTACGCCCCGCAGGGCAGGATGCTGAGGTAACATTTACCGCGGCAATAGAGCTTCAGGGTGTGAAGGATACAAAGGAGATTACGGTTAAGATCCCGAAAGAAATATCGGATGAAGTAATTGTAGAAGAAGCTTACGAAAAGCTTGATATTGCAACAAAGGATGATGTGCGGGGCAATATTACCCTTCCGACAGAGCTGGAAGTGTCTGGTACGGTGAAGAAAGCGCAGATTACATGGGAGTCATCTGATAAAGCAGTTGTTACAGATACCGAATCCGATGGCAAGGCTCCTGGTGTTGTGACGAGAAAGCGTATTGATAAAGAGGTTGTTGTAACAGCGGTGATAAAGAGCGGAGATGTAGAAAGGACAAAGGGATTTGTGCTGAAAGTAAAGAAAGCTCCAAAAGCAGCTGCAAAGACAACCGATTATCTGTTTGCACACTTTACCGGTACAGAGGGAAGGGTTACAGACGAGCAGATCTATTTTGCTACAAGCGAGGATGGAAGCCAGTGGAAGGATCTTACAGCGAATGGAAGCCCGGTCTTATCTTCGAATATTGGAGATAAGGGTGTGCGTGATCCGTATCTGCTTCGTTCACCGGAAGGCGATAAGTTCTACCTGATCGCAACAGACTTAAGTATTTATTATCGCGGAGGCTGGGGAAATGCGGCCGCAACTACAACAGGAAGTACGAAGCTTGTGATCTGGGAGTCTGACGATCTGGTTGACTGGAGTGAGCCAAGACTTGTCGATGTGGCCGGTCCGATTCCGGAGGCAGGCTGCGCATGGGCGCCGGAGGCATTCTATGATGAGAATACAGGAAATTATGTAGTATATTGGGCAACCTATTCTAAAGAAAGTAATGTGAATGGTGACGGAATGAATATGTATTATGCGACAACCCGTGACTTCTATACATTCTCAGATCCGGTACTCTGGATTGACAGAGCTGGTTCTATTATAGATACAACAATGATTCAGGTTGGCGATAAATACTACCGTGCATCCGGCGACGGACAGATTACGATTGAGGAAAGCGATTCCATTTACGACGGATGGAAAATTATCGGAACCTTAAAAGATATCTTTAATAATAATAATTACAGCGGAGCGAAGCTTGAAGGACCGGAGTTCTTTAAGTACAATGAAGATGATTATTTGAAAGATGCAGAAGGAAATCCTGTTGAAACATGGGGGCTGATGTGTGATCAGTATGCGGAGGGCAGAGGTTATCTTCCATTCCGTACTACAGATATTGCAGACCAGACAACACAGAGCTGGTCACCGGCGAGTGATGTGAATTTTGGAAGTCTGAAGAAACGCCACGGAACGATTCTTCCGATTACGAGGGAAGAGTATGCGCTTGTGATGAAAGAATATGCAGGCATTACGGTAGAAGTTCCGGAACCGGTCATTGATAAGACATATTTGAAGGAAGCGATTGAACATGCAGTTCCAGCCGCAGATGAGGAAAAATATACAGAAGAGAGCTGGAACGTATATGAGACGGCGCTTGAAAGTGCAAAGAAGGTTGATGCAGATGCAAATGCGTCACAGGAAGCGATTGATGCGGCTGAAACGGAGCTTCTTGAGGCTCAGGATAAACTTGTAGAAAAGGATAATCCGAAGCTTCCGTATGTAGATGTTGCAAAGGATGCATGGTACTATGATGCAGTTGCGTATAATTATGCCGAGAAAACGATGACCGGTAAAGATGCAACACACTTTGCACCGGAAGAGACATTGGTAAGAGCACAGTTCGCGGCAGTACTTCATAAGATGAACGGGGAGCCGGGGATGGATTATAAAGCGGTATTCTCTGATGTGGCAGCAGGCGACTGGTTTAAGAATGCGGTTCTGTGGGCGGCAGACGCCAAAATCGTAACCGGATATACGGGAACAGATCTGTTTGGAGCAAATGATGCGGTAACCCGTGCGCAGATGGCAACGATGATGTATCGCTATGCAAAAGAATATAAGAAATATGAGGTAAAAGCAGACGGAGACTACAACAGCTTCCCGGATGCAGAAGACGTACAGGAATTTGCAGTAGATGCAATGAAATGGGCGGTATCAGAAGGAATTATCACAGGAAAGACCATTGATGGAAAGCTTCTTCTTGATCCGCAGGGAAGTGCAAATCGTGCAGAATGTGCAACGATTATTCAGAGATTTATGGAAAAATATAAGAAATAATATTTGAAAAAGGTTCAGAAAAAGCCGGCTCATTTTGGGTCGGCTTTTTGGCATGAATATATAAAAAAATCTGGAAATTTATAAAAAATATTAGTGGACAGAAGGAAGTGAAAGGGCTATAATATGGGTTGTGTTTTAGAGGAGAAATAAAGTTCACCTGCCTGAAAAGCAGGTGAAAAAAAGAGACAAAGGAGGTAACGAAAGTGGTAGTTGCACAGAGTTTGGCAGTAATCATTTTTATTGCAATGTTCATTCTTATCATTATGGATAAGATAGAAAGGCAATATATTACGTTGACATGTGGTCTTCTTACACTGGTCGTTGTGTTTGGTATTGCAATGCGGGATATGAATGCAATTATCGAAACACTGAATGTGAAAAGTATTTTTACTTTGAATTTCTGGTATACAGCCGGAAGTGCGGAGGAAAGTGTGGCAGGGATTAACTGGGCGACCATTCTTTTTATTGCCGGTATGATGGTAATGGTAGAAGGAATGGCAAAGGCCGGATTTTTCCGTTGGCTGTGTATGCAGCTTGCAAGACTTGTAAATTATAAACCGGTTCCGTTGTTTATCGTATTTATGGTTATGTCCGCAGGACTTGCCATGTTTATCGACAGTATTACGGTAATTTTGTTCCTGGCGGCGGTAACGGTGGAGCTTGGAAAGCTTCTGAAGTTTAATCCGGTTCCAATGATATTGTCGGAGATATTCTGCGCGAATCTGGGTGGTTCGGCTACGATGTGCGGAGACCCGCCGAATATTATTATAGGAACATCATTAGGATATTCTTTTGTTGACTTTATTACAAATACAGGTGTGATCGCAGGAATCAGTCTGGTGGTTGTTGTGATCTATTTCTTCCTTGTATTCCATAAGCAGCTGAAAAAACAAAGCGAAGGCGGAGTGGATGTATCATCTATGCCAGATCCGAAGGAAGCAATTACGAATAAAAAAGATTTTGTGATTAGTTGTATTATCTTTATTTGTGCTATAATACTGTTAATTACACATGCACAGACAGGATTTACGGTAGCATTGATCGGAGCAGCTGTTGCAGCTGTGACATTGCTTACAGCCGGAAAACATGCACTTGATCTTTTGAAAAAGATTGATTATAAGACACTTCTCTTTTTCATTGGTCTTTTTGCAGTAGTAGGCGGTCTTGAGCAGACAGGGATTCTTGAAATTATTGCCGGAGCGATCGGAGAGGTAAGTAAAGGTAATCTTGCTCTTATGGTTACGATTATTGTATGGGTTTCCGGAATTGCCAGCGCATTTGTTGATAACATTCCGTTTGCGGCTACAATGGTTCCTGTTATTAAGAGTCTTGCAGCTACGCAGGGAGTGGATCTTTCCGTACTCGCCTGGGCGCTTGCAATGGGAACGGATATTGGAGGAAGCGCGACTCCGATCGGCGCGTCTGCCAATGTAGTCGGAACCTCTGTTGCAGCTAAGAACGGTCATATGATAGGATGGGGAGAGTATTGTAAGAGCGCGATTCCGGCAACTGTGCTTGTGTTAATCATATCAACGGTGTTCATTATCTTACGTTACTGCTAAAGCAGTGCAGGATACTTTAAATGGAGGTAGAATATGGCAAAACAGACAATTATTTCTGTAAGCCGTGAGTTCGGCAGCGGTGGACATGAGATAGCCGAAAAAATCGCAAATGATTTAGGATTGAAGTTTTATGACAGAAGGATGCTTGACGAGATTGCAGCTGAAATGAACGTGCAGGTAGAACTTCTGGAAAAGTATGATGAAAAACCGAGAAATTATATGCTGACAAGAAGTGTGGGAAAATACACCAATTCTATGGAAGAAATTCTTGCAGAAATTCAGTTTGATTTTATCCGGGAAAAAGCGGAAAAAGGAGAATCCTTTGTAATTGTCGGACGCTGTTCTGAAGATGTACTGAAGGATTATGAAGGACTGATTTCTATTTTTATCAGCGGAAATAAAGCTCAGAAGGTTGAGCGTGTTATGCAACGGTATGATTTGAATGAGACAGAAGCAGTGATAAAAATGACGAGGCATGATAAAAAGAGAAAGCGCTATCATAACAGACATGCAGAGACAAAATGGGGCGATTCCAGATACTATGATATTTGCATCAACAGCAGTCCGCTGAAGGTTGACGGAACTGTGAAGGTGCTTGAGAGTTATATCCGGGAAAGAATGAATGTATAATCATACATATGAGGTAAAGAGAACGAATGACTGTCACAATTTTGGTGGCAGTCATTTTTTTGAAGTAACAGACGCCTTTGTGAATGGCGTGGGCTGAACGGTTACTTTTTAAATGTAAAAAAATACAAATAATATAGACATGTGTTATAGAAAAGCGTTATAATGCAATTAAACAAAAGGATTATCGAATCAAGAAAAGGAGGCGCAAGAAGATGAAATCAGGAAAGCTGAAGGAAAAATTATTAAAAGTAACAGGTATATTCATTGCTATATCATTATTTTCCAGCAGCATTGTGGTCGGAGCGGCAGAGAAGGCGGGTAATGGGAAATTGGATCAGAACCTTCAAGAAGTCATGAAGATATCAGATGAGGATGAGAGTGATACAAGACCTGTGTTGGAACCTGAAGCGGAGGAGATTCTCCGGCAGGATTATTTGCAGATGCTGAAAGAAAAGAGTCCGAATAATACTGGTGTGCAGGGGATGGAGCTGTCGGATATAGTCATTCTCCAGTACTGTGGTACTTATGATGGAAGTGAAGTTGTACTGATGTCAGCAAAAGACTGGATGGACACAACGGATATCAAAGAAGTTTCGATTGGAAAATTTGTTTTTGCATTTGCTTTCGGATCGCAGGCAGAAAGATTTTACCTGCATAAAGATCATAAGTTTATTCCGGTTGCCGATGCATATGAGAATAAGCTGCTTGGCGATGAAGAGCTTGCGTCTGTCGCAAAATTATTTAATGACGGTAATCATGCATATGAAAAACAGATGGAATATGAGGATGTAAAAGAAACAGACTGGTTCTATCCATATGTCAGCGAGCTGTGGCAGAATGGTATTATGACAGGAATTGACGACAAGACCTTTGCTCCGTCTGCTCCGCTTGCCCGTGCTCAATTTATGGTAATCCTGTATCGTATGGAAGGAAGCCCGGAGATGACAATATTCCCAGAGAAGGCATGGGCAGATGTCGGAAATGACTGGTATACAAATGCAATCTACTGGGGATTTCTGCATAAGATTATGACAGGTTATTCAAATTCTGATTATTGGGGAACGGCTGACAGCATTACTCGTGAGCAGCTGGCAACTGTCATGTATCGGTATGCAGATTATAAAGAATATGATATAACAAAGAGAGCTGAGATTGACCAATTTGAAGATGCGGCTTCTGTAAGCGATTTTGCAAAAGATGCTGTGCAGTGGGCAGTTGCAGAAGGAATTATAGAAGGAAAAGAGAATGGAACGAGGCTTGATCCACAGGGAACGACTACAAGAGCGGAAGGCGCGGCAGTTATTCAGAGGGTGTTGGAAAAATATAAGAAGTAAAGAGATATTTTGTGAAAAATGAGAAGTAGAAAGGTACTCTGCAATTATGTTTATGTCAGATGGCATACATTTTGCGGAGTATCTTTGTTTGTGGCTTGATTTTTTTGTGATAAAAAAGTATCTCCGATACTTTTTTGGAGAAAATTTTTCTTGCGCTTTTTTGATTTTTCTATATAATAGATTTAGAATGAACAGGAGGAGAAATAAATGCCAAAAAGAACAGATATACATAAAGTACTTATTATTGGATCAGGCCCTATCATTATCGGGCAGGCATGTGAGTTCGATTATTCCGGAACGCAGGCATGCAAGGCGCTTCGTAAACTTGGATATGAGATCGTGCTGGTAAATTCGAATCCGGCTACGATCATGACAGACCCGGAAACAGCAGATGTTACGTATATTGAACCTTTGAATGTGGAACGTCTGGAGCAGATCATCAAGAAAGAACGTCCGGATGCATTACTTCCGAACCTGGGTGGACAGTCCGGGCTTAATTTGTGTGAGGAGTTATATAAAACAGGGATTCTTGACAAATATAATGTAAAGATCATTGGCGTGCAGGCAGATGCGATCGAGCGTGGAGAAGACCGGATTGAATTCAAGAAATCCATGGATGCGCTTGGAATCGAGATGGCAAGAAGCGAGGTTGCATACAGCGTGGATGAGGCTGTTGCAATTGCGGATAAGCTTGGCTATCCGGTAGTTTTGCGTCCGGCTTATACGATGGGCGGCGCAGGAGGCGGTCTTGTGTACAACCGTGAGGAATTAAAGACTGTCTGTGCAAGAGGTCTTCAGGCAAGCCTGGTAGGACAGGTTCTTGTAGAAGAATCTATTCTTGGCTGGGAGGAACTGGAGCTTGAGGTCGTACGGGACGCAGATAATAATATGATTACTGTGTGCTTTATTGAAAATATTGACCCGATGGGAGTTCACACCGGAGATTCTTTCTGTTCAGCGCCGATGCTGACGATTTCAAAGGAATGTCAGAAGCGTCTGCAGGAGGCGGCATATAAGATTGTAGAATCTGTAGAAGTAATAGGCGGAACAAATGTACAGTTTGCGCATGATCCGGTCAGTGACCGAATTATTGTTATTGAAATTAACCCACGTACTTCCAGGTCATCAGCGCTGGCGTCAAAGGCGACCGGTTTTCCGATTGCTCTTGTATCGGCAATGCTTGCGTCCGGACTTACGCTTGCGGATATTCCATGTGGAAAATATGGAACTCTGGATAAATATGTGCCGGATGGAGATTATGTTGTAATCAAGTTTGCCCGCTGGGCATTTGAGAAATTTAAAGGGGTAGAAGATAAGCTTGGAACGCAGATGCGCGCGGTTGGAGAGGTAATGAGTATCGGCAAGACATATAAAGAAGCGTTCCAGAAAGCAATCCGCAGTCTTGAGACCGGACGTTACGGACTTGGACACGTGAAGAATTTTGATTCCCTGACAAAAGAGGAATTGCTGAAACGGCTGATTACTCCTTCCAGTGAGCGTCATTTTCTTATGTACGAAGCTTTGAGAAAGGGCGCGACAACAGAAGAGCTTTTTGAAATTACAAAAGTAAAGCATTATTTTATCGAACAGATGAAAGAGCTTGTTGAAGAAGAGGAAGAACTTCTGAGATATAAAGGTTCTTTGCCGGATGACGCACTTCTGACAGCGGCAAAGAAGGATGGATTTTCTGATAAATACCTGAGTCAGATTCTGGAAGTCCCGGAGGAGGATGTACGCAATCGCCGTCTGGAGCTTGGGATAGAAGAAGCCTGGGAGGGCGTCCATGTAAGCGGAACACAGGACAGTGCTTACTATTATTCTACCTACAATGCGCCGGATAAGAATGAGGTTAGGAACGGAAAACCGAAAATTATGATTCTTGGCGGCGGACCGAACCGTATCGGCCAGGGAATTGAATTTGATTATTGTTGTGTTCATGCATCACTGGCGCTCAAAAAACTGGGATTTGAGACAATTATTGTGAACTGTAATCCGGAGACCGTATCTACGGATTATGATACTTCTGATAAACTGTATTTTGAACCGTTGACACTGGAGGATGTACTGAGCATTTATAAGAAAGAACAGCCGCTTGGAGTGATTGCGCAGTTCGGCGGACAGACGCCGCTTAATCTGGCAGCAGAGCTGGAGAAGAATGGCGTTAAGATTCTTGGAACATCACCGTCTGTAATTGATCTTGCAGAGGATCGTGACTTGTTCCGTGAAATGATGGAGAAACTGGAGATTCCGATGCCGGAATCAGGAATGGCAACTACTGTGGAGGAAGCGCTGAAAATTGCGGCGACAATCGGTTATCCGGTTATGGTTCGCCCGTCTTATGTTCTGGGCGGACGCGGAATGGAAGTTGTCTATGATGATGAGAGCCTGACAGAATATATGAATGCGGCAGTGGGCGTCACACCGGATCGTCCGATCCTGATTGACCGTTTCCTGAACCATGCATTAGAATGCGAAGCAGATGCAATCAGTGATGGCGAGCACGCATTTGTTCCGGCAGTAATGGAACATATTGAGCTGGCAGGAGTCCATTCCGGAGATTCTGCATGTATGATTCCTTCGGTTCATATTTCAGCTGAGAATCTGGAAACAATTAAAGATTATACACGTAAGATTGCAGAAGAGATGCATGTGCGAGGCCTGATGAACATGCAGTATGCAATTGAA
>DKYD01000071.1:8252-12425 GCA_002492335.1 Lachnospiraceae bacterium UBA7109 | reverse complement strand
ATGAACATGCAGTATGCAATTGAAAATGGAAAGGTGTATGTGCTGGAAGCAAATCCGAGAGCGTCAAGGACTGTACCGCTTGTATCAAAAGTATGCAATATCCGTATGGTGCCTCTGGCAACAGATATTATTACATCGGAACTGACAGGACGTCCGTCACCGGTACCGTCTCTGAAAGAGCAGGAGATTCCGAATTATGGAGTAAAGGAAGCGGTATTCCCATTTAACATGTTCCAGGAGGTGGATCCGATTCTTGGACCGGAAATGCGCTCCACAGGAGAAGTACTTGGACTGTCCCGCTCTTATGGTGAAGCATTCTATAAAGCACAGGAAGCTACACAGTCTAAATTACCGCTTTCAGGAACAGTGTTATTGTCCGTAAATCGTAAGGATAAAGCGGAAATAGTAGAAGTGGCGAAGATGTTTGCGGAAGATGGCTTCCGTATTGTTGCAACGGGCAGCACCTGTGATCTGATTAATGAAGCCGGTGTTCAGGCTGATAAGGTGAAAAAATTATACGAAGGCCGTCCAAATGTACTGGATATGATTACCAACGGAGAGATTGATCTGATCGTTAACTCTCCAATCGGAAAAGACAGCGTGCATGACGACAGCTATTTGAGAAAAGCCGCAATCAAGGGAAAAATTCCTTATATGACGACAATCGCGGCTGCAAAAGCAACTGCTGAGGGAATCCGTTATGTGAAAACACACGAAGAAGGAGAGATTAAATCCCTGCAGGAGCTTCACGCAGAAATTCATGATAAATAATTTAAATGTTTATAGGGAGACAGGAAAAACAGAGCGGAAGATGACTTCCGCTCTGTTGCGTAAATGAATGGTATAGATTTCTAAGTGAAATTTTCTTTTTTTCGATATTGTGATGGCGTCATGCCGAACCGTTCCTGAAAGATTTTGTAAAAATAGCCTTTGTTGTGATAACCGATTGTTTCGGCAATCGTTTCCACGCTTTTGTTTGATGAGGTCAGCAGACGTTCCGCCTCATTTAACCGAAATTGCTGTACGTAAGCGGAATAGGTAAGACCGGTCTTGTTTTTTATTAAGCGGTTGAAATAGTCTTCCTGAAAGTGGAAATTATCAACCAGATCCTGTATTGTTATGGAAGCGTAATGCTGCCGGATATAATCAGATACTTCTTCAAATACAAGCCAGTTCATAGTTTTGCGCTGCTCTTTTGAAAGTGAGAATTCATACATGCTTCCAAGTATATGAAAGGTTCTCATAAGAAGACCTTTGCAAATGTAACGGGAGCCGACATTGTTGTCATACAATTCCTTCAGGAGCATACACAGGCAGTTCTCAATTTCTTTTTTTGCTCCGTCATTTGGGCGAAAGTGCAGATATTGCTGCAGGTCTTTTTGCTGCAGCAGAGCCGGCTGTAAGAACATAACAATTTTCTGCGCTGTAATATTTCCATCCATAATCTCAGCAAACATATCGTTTGCAATTCCAAGAAAAAGAATTGTGGCTGTCTGATTTACGAGATAATCCTGATGGAGACAGTTTTTGTCGATCAGGCAGAGTTCGCCTTCCTGAAAAACAATGTCTTTGCCGAGAATTTTCTGACGGAATTCACCGGATACGACATAGGCAAGTTCAATATAATCATGTGTATGAAGTTGTGTCTTTTCTCCGGAAGAAAAATTGTAGTGATAGCAGAAGTCCTCCGGAGAAGGGTACATGGTGGCATAAAGATTCATATGCGTATCAATATTCCAGCAAAGAGCAAAAAGCCGATCCTGGTGAAGGAGGGGATAAGTCTTTACTTCCTGTACAGATTTGGAATATTCGGGGCAGACAAGACGCGGTCCAAGCTTGTGGTCTTTTGACAGGACTGCCTCCTTTGGATTGGTAATGTGGTCGCATAAAGCTTTTAATGTCATAAAAGGATACCTCCTTTTTTACATTTTAAAAGTATTTTATAAAAAAATCAACACCTTATAGGTCGGATTAGGTAACTTTTTTTGAATAGTAGCAGAGTTAAGAGATTGAACAGGACTGGAAATATTTTATAATAGTTAGTAGGTAAAGAGCCTAGAATGTATATAAAATATACAAAAAAGGAGAGTAATCAGATGTTAAAGGTAAAGAATTATGAGTTTTGGTTTTGTACAGGTTCTCAGGATCTGTACGGAGATGAGTGTCTGGCTCATGTAGCAGAGCATTCCCAAAAGATTGTGGAGGCGCTCAATGCTTCCGGTAATCTTCCTTATAAAGTCGTATGGAAACCGACTTTGATTACAAATGAGTTGATCAGAAAGACGTTTAATGAAGCAAATATGAATGAAAACTGTGCGGGTGTTATTACATGGATGCACACATTTTCACCTTCTAAATCCTGGATTCTGGGACTGCAGGAGTTCAGAAAGCCGCTGCTTCACTTCCATACACAGTTTAACCGGGAGATTCCGTATGATACCATTGATATGGATTTTATGAACGAGAACCAGTCTGCGCATGGTGACAGAGAATATGGTCATATTTTCAGCCGTCTTGGCATGGAACGTAAGGTCGTAATGGGATACTGGGCGGATGAAGATGTACAGAAGAAGATCGGTTCCTGGATGCGCACGGCAGTTGGTGTGATTGAGAGCAGTCATGTCCGTGTTATGCGTGTGGCAGATAATATGAGAAATGTTGCTGTAACAGAAGGCGACAAGGTTGAAGCACAGATTAAGTTCGGCTGGGAAGTTGACGCATATCCGATTAATGAGATTACAGAAGCTGTAAATGCAGTGTCCAAAGCCGACATTGATACACTGGTAGAAGAATATTATGATAAGTATGAGATTCTTCTTGAAGGAAGAGACGAGAAGGAATTCCGCGAGCATGTAGCGGTTCAGGCAGGCATTGAGATCGGTTTCGAAAGATTTATGGAAGAAAAGGATTATCAGGTAATTGTTACACACTTTGGTGATCTTGGCGGACTGAAGCAGCTTCCGGGACTTGCAATTCAGAGACTGATGGAAAAGGGTTATGGATTTGGCGCAGAGGGCGACTGGAAAACCGCCGCCATGGTTCGTATCATGAAGATCATGACGCAGGGAATGAAGGATGCAAAAGGAACTTCCTTTATGGAAGATTACACATATAATCTTGTTCCGGGTAAAGAAGGAATTCTTCAGGCTCATATGCTGGAAGTATGCCCGACAATTGCGGACGGAAAGATCAGTATTAAGGAACAGCCGCTCTCCATGGGAGACAGAGAAGATCCGGCAAGGCTTGTATTTACAGCAAAAGAAGGTCCGGCAGTTGCCACATCCCTGATTGATTTAGGAGACAGATTCCGTCTGATCATTAATAATGTGGATTGCAAGAAGACAGAGAAGCCAATGCCGAAGCTTCCGGTTGCAACTGCATTCTGGACGCCGCAGCCGAACCTGAAGACAGGAACAGAGGCATGGATTCTTGCAGGAGGCGCACATCATACAGCATTTTCCTATGACCTGACTGCAGAGCAGATGGGCGACTGGGCAGCATGCATGGGAATCGAAGCAGTATATATTGACAAGGATACAACTATTCGCCAGTTTAAGAATGAACTGTTGTGGAATAGTGTAGCATATCGTAAATAAGAAACAGGAGGAAAATGAGATGAGCAATATCAAAGAAACAATTGAAAGCGGCAAAGCGGTACTCGGTATTGAATTTGGCTCTACCAGAATTAAGGCTGTGCTGATCGACGAAGCACACAACCCGATCGCATCTGGCGATCATGTATGGGAGAACCGTCTGGACAATGGTATCTGGACATATACACTGGATGATATCTGGACAGGAGTCCGCGATGCTTACAGCAATATGGCGGCAGATGTAGAGACAAAGTATGGAACAAAGGTTGTAAAGCTTGGCGCTATCGGATTCAGTGCCATGATGCATGGATATATGGCATTTAACAAAGAAGGGGAACTCCTTGTACCGTTCCGTACATGGAGAAACAGCATTACAGGACAGGCTGCAAAAGAGCTGACAGAGCTGTTTAACTACAATATTCCGGAGAGATGGAGTATTGCTCACCTGTATCAGGCAATCTTAAATGGTGAAGAGCATGTAAAAGATATTACATTCTTTACAACGCTGGCAGGATATATCCACTGGCAGTTAACGGGAGAGAAAGTTCTTGGCGTAGGCGATGCTTCCGGTATGTTCCCG
>DKYD01000071.1:968-7999 GCA_002492335.1 Lachnospiraceae bacterium UBA7109 | reverse complement strand
GGCGATGCTTCCGGTATGTTCCCGATCGACCCGAAGACAAAAGACTACGATGCGGCAATGATTGAGAAATTTGACGCTTTAATTGCTGACAAGGGATACGCATGGAAGCTTACAGATATTCTTCCGAAGGCTTTAGATGCAGGAACTGTTGCGGGAACTTTGACAGAGGAAGGCGCTAAGCTTCTGGACGTAAGCGGCACGCTGGAAGCAGGTGTTCCGCTTGCACCGCCGGAAGGTGACGCAGGAACCGGTATGGCAGCTACCAACAGTGTAAAACAGCGTACCGGTAATGTTTCCGCAGGAACTTCTATTTTTGGAATGGTAGTTCTTGAGAAAGAACTTCAGAAAGTATATCCGGAAATCGACCTTGTTACTACACCAGACGGAAGCCTGGTAGCTATGGTTCATGCAAATAACTGTACGTCAGATCTGAATGCATGGGTAGGTATTTTCCGTGAATTTGCTGAGAGCTTTGGCATTGAAGTTGATATGAACAAGTTGTTTGGAACGCTGTATAACAAGGCTCTGGAAGGCGATGCTGACTGTGGCGGTCTGTTGTCTTACGGATATCTTTCCGGCGAGCAGATTACAGGCGTGAGCGAAGGAAGACCGTTATTTGTACGTTCTCCAAAGAGCAACTTCAATCTTGCAAACTTTATGCGTTCACACCTTTGCACAGCGCTTGGCGCTCTGAAGGTTGGTATGGATATTCTTCTTAAGGAAGAGAAGGTTGAGATTGATGAGATCCTCGGACACGGCGGACTGTTCAAGACCAAAGGAGTTGGACAGGGACTTCTTGCAGCAGCTATCAACACTCCGGTTTCTGTTATGGAGACAGCGGGAGAAGGCGGCCCATGGGGTATGGCGCTTCTTGCAGCTTACATGATCAATAAAGAAGAAGGCGAAAGCCTGGATGCTTATCTTGCAGAGAAGGTATTTGCAGGAAACAAGGGCAGCAAGATGGATCCGGATCCGAAGGATGTAGAAGGAATGGAAGTATTTATCGAGAGATATAAGAAGGGTGTTGCAATCGAAAAAGCAGCAGTTGAAAATTTAATTTAGTATCAGTTCAGCCATGACCGATAAACGGGCGAGTCATGCTTGCATGAATGAGCACGTTATGCAGGTCATGAGCAGAACGCCCTTTTATGAGCAAAGTTAGCTGCGCTAGCAGCGGAAAAGCGTCGCAGACGCCTTTGCGAATGGCGTGGGCTGAACTGTTACTTAATTTAAGGTTTGGCCATGCTGCAATATCGGAAAACGGGTCAGGCATGGCTAAATGAAATAAATCAACGAAGAAAGGAGCTTTTATTTACATGTTAGAGCAGTTAAAGAAGGAAGTATACGAAGCGAATATGCTTTTGCCGAAATACAACCTGGTTACATTTACCTGGGGAAATGTAAGTGGGATTGACAGAGAGAAAGGTCTCTTTGTCATCAAACCAAGTGGAGTGGATTATGACAAATTATCACCGGAAGA
This sequence comes from Lachnospiraceae bacterium UBA7109, assembly GCA_002492335.1. GTDB lineage: Bacteria > Bacillota > Clostridia > Lachnospirales > Lachnospiraceae > UBA7109. The sequence continues at coordinate 6,519 of DKYD01000071.1, read as the reverse complement.
TATGGTTGTTATGGATCTGGAGGGTAATAAAGTAGAGGGTGACTACAATCCGTCATCTGATACTGCAACTCATCTTGTATTATACAACCATTTCCCAAATATCGGCGGTGTTGTACATACCCATTCCCCATGGGCAACAAGCTGGGCACAGGCAGGCAGAGGGATTCCATGTTATGGAACAACACATGCAGATTATCTGTACGGAGAAGTACCATGTGTAAGAAATCTTACAAAAGAGGAGATCGACGAGGCATATGAGAAGAATACAGGTATTCTGATTGCTGATGAATTTGAAGCGCGTAAGCTTGATTATGAGGCAACACCGGCAGTTCTGTGCAAGAATCACGGACCATTTACATGGGGAACCGACGCACACAATGCGGTACATAATGCGGTTGTACTCGAGGAAGTAGCAAAGATGGCGGCACAGTGTGAGTGGATCAACCCACAGAACCAGCCGGCTCCGCAGGAACTTCAGGATAAGCATTACTACAGAAAACATGGAGCAAATGCTTATTATGGACAACCAGGCAAATAAGAGTTATAATTAATTTATTATATAAGGAGGATGAACATCATGAACAACATACCTAAAATGAAAGTGGGAATTGTAGCAGTCAGCAGAGACTGTTTCCCGGAGAGCCTGTCAGTAAACAGAAGAAAAGCACTTGTAGAGGCATACAAAGCAAAATATGATGAAACAGATATCTATGAATGTCCAGTATGTATCGTAGAGAGTGAGATTCACATGGTTCAGGCTCTTGAAGATATCAAAGCAGCAGGATGTAACGCACTTTGCGTATACCTTGGAAACTTCGGACCGGAGATTTCTGAGACACTTCTTGCAAAACATTTCGAAGGACCGAAGATGTTTGTGGCAGCAGCAGAAGAAAGCAGTTCTGATCTTATGGATGGCCGTGGAGATGCTTACTGTGGTATGCTTAATGCAAGCTACAACTTAAAGCTTCGTAACATTAAGGCATACATTCCGGAGTATCCGGTTGGAACAGCTGAGGAATGTGCAGATATGATCAATGACTTCCTGCCGATCGCTCGTGCGGTTTATGCATTGAATAACATGAAGCTTATCAGCTTTGGACCAAGACCGCTTAACTTCCTGGCTTGTAACGCACCGATTAAGCAGCTTTATAATATTGGCGTAGAGATCGAAGAGAACTCAGAGCTTGACCTTTTTGAGGCATTTAACAAACATGCCGGAGATGAAAGAATTCCGGAAGTTGTTGCTGATATGGAAGCAGAGCTTGGAGCTGCAAATAAGAAACCGGAAGTTCTTGCAAAACTTGCTCAGTATGAACTGACTCTGTTAGACTGGATTGAGGAGCACAAAGGATACAGAAAATATGTTGCAATCGCCGGAAAATGCTGGCCTGCATTCCAGACACAGTTTGGATTCGTTCCATGTTATGTTAACAGCCGTCTGGCAGCAAGAGGAATCCCGGTATCCTGTGAGGTAGATATTTACGGTGCACTCAGCGAGTTTATCGGAACAATGGTAAGCCAGGATACAGTTACACTTCTTGATATCAACAACTCTGTTCCGGCAGATATGTACAACGATGATATTAAGGGTAAATATGATTATACACATAAAGATACATTTATGGCATTCCACTGCGGTAATACTGCAATTGGCAAACTTTCATCCTGTGAGATGAAGTATCAGAAGATTATGGCAAGAACTCTTCCTGTAGAAGTTACAAACGGAACTCTTGAGGGAGATCTTGTTCCTGGAGATATCACATTCTATCGTCTGCAGAGTACTGCTGATAATGTACTTCGTGGATACATTGCACAGGGCGAAATCCTTCCTGTAGCAACAAAATCTTTCGGTGGAATCGGTGTGTTCGCTATTCCGGAGATGGGAAGATTCTATCGTCATGTATTGATCGAGGGTAACTATCCGCATCATGGAGCTGTTGCATTCGGTAACTACGGAAAGGCACTTTATGAAGTATTCAAATACATCGGAGTACCGGTAGAAGAAATCGGATACAACCGTCCGAAGGGAGTTCTCTATCCGACAGAGAATCCATGGGGATAATCAGAATCTTAAGTAAATGATTCGGGACAGATTCGGCAGACAGCTGAATCTGTCCTTTCGTTTGCATGGTTTTTGTATTTTGCGGTTGCATTTTCTGACTATGGAACGTAATATAAAGGTTGAAGTCAAATTTAGAAAAGGGGTATTTTCATGACAAAAGTAGATATTATTTCCGGATTTCTTGGAGCCGGAAAGACAACATTTATCAAACAAATGATTAACCAGGTATATGCAGGAGAGAAACTGGTGCTGATTGAAAATGAATTTGGAGAAATCGGCATTGACGGCGGATTCCTGAAAGATGCAGGAATTGAGATTACAGAAATGAACTCAGGCTGTATCTGCTGTACACTGGTAGGAGACTTTAGTATAGCCCTTCAAAAGGTGATTAAAGAATATCAGCCGGATCGTGTGATTATTGAACCTTCCGGTGTAGGGAAACTGTCTGACGTTGCAAGGGCAGTGGAAGATGTGAAAAAAGATGCTGATATTGAAATCAGTGGTAAGATTACAGTTGTTGACGGTAAAAAAGCAAGGCTGTATATGAAGAATTTCGGAGAATTTTTTAAAGATCAGGTAGCCCATGCGACTACCATTGTTGTCAGCCGTACCCAGATGATGACAGATGAAAAAATCGAAGAATGCATGCATATGCTTCGGGAAGAGAATAAGGAGGCTGCAATCATCACTACACCATGGGAACAGCTTGGCAGGGAGGCAATCGTACATGCACTTGCCCATGGTTCCGAGATAGAAGAGCTGCTGGATCACGAGCATGAACATCATCACGAGCATGAACATCATCACGAGCATGAGCATCATCACGAGCATGAACATCATCATGAGCATGAACATCATCACGAGCATGAGCATCATCACGAACACCACCATCATGAACATGGAGACTGTTGTGGCCATGATCATCATGGACATCATCACCATCATGCAGATGAAATTTTTACGAGCTGGGGACGGGAAACTGCACATAAATACACGGATGAAGAGCTGGATTATCTTGTGAAGGCACTGTCAGAAACAAATGCTTATGGGGTGGTTCTGCGTTCAAAGGGAATTGTTGCTATGGCAGATGGAACATGGAAACAGTTTGACCTTGTTCCGGAGGAGTATGAAGTAAGAGACGGACAGGCAGATTATACAGGACGTATCTGTGTGATCGGAACAGATTTGAAAGAGGATGAGCTTGAAAAGTTATTTCACATCTGACAGCCATATGGAAGAAGATAAAATGATTATCAGGAAAGAGGGAGAAGCGTATGTTTGGGCAAGCGCCTATACCAGTATTTATAGTAACCGGATTTTTGGATAGCGGAAAAACAACTCTTGTAAAAGAAACTCTGATGGAACAGGATTGGATAGAACCGGGGCTGACCCTTCTGTTTTGCTGTGAGGAGGGGGAAGAGGAATATGAAAAAAAATATCTGGAAGAGAAACAGATTCAGCTTTTGAATATAGAAGAGCCGGAACAATTAACGGCAGAGTTTTTCAAAAACTGCGAAAAAAATTACCGCCCCACACAGGTTGTTATTGAATATAACGGTATGTGGAAACTTGAGGATCTGTTGAATAAAAAATATCCGCGTAACTGGGAGATTCAGGGAGTATATTCTACAGTGAACGGTACAACACTGGATATGTATTTGAAAAATATGAGGAATGTACTGATGGAGCAGCTTACAGAATCCGGATTAATCGTAGTAAACCGTTGTCCGGACGGTGTGGATCGTTCCGGCTTCCGCCGTGCCCTTAAGGTGCAGAATCCTATGGCACAGTTGATTTTTGAAAATATGCAGGGAGAAATCATTCAACCGTCTGCAGAAGATCTTCCTTATGATGTAAAGAGTGAAAAAATCGTTATTGATGACATGGATTTTGGCGTCTGGTATGTGGATGCTTTTGACCATCCACAGCTGTATCAGCATAAGGAAGTAGAATTCAAGGCTCAGATATTTCGCCCGAAAAACATGGGGAAAAGTATGTTTGTTCCGGTACGCAGAATCATGACCTGCTGTGCGAATGATACAAGGTTTTATGGTTATCCCTGTAAATTGAAGGAAGAAATGGAGCTGGAGCTTAAAACCTGGGTGCAGGTTCATGCAAGAATGGAGTATGAATATGTCCCGGCATCCGGACAGGAGCAGCCGGTATTATATTTGATTGACATGAAACCGACAGAAGCGCCAAAGGAAGAGACGGTATATTTGGGATGAAAAATAAATCAGATTTTGGGAAAGCATTTTTTCAGGCATTTCCACGTACCATTCCTGTAATGGCGGGATATCTGGTTCTGGGCTTCGGATTTGGACTGCTCTTGCAGAGTAAAGGGTATAATTTTCTGTGGGCCGTATTGATGAGTGTAGCAATTTACGGAGGAAGCATGCAGTTTATCGCAGTAGATCTGCTGTCAAATGGCGCCAGTTTTCTGGCGGCAGGTATTATGACACTTATGATTCACGCCAGACACCTTTTTTATGGATTGTCCATGATTGGAAAATACAGAGGAACCGGAAAAGGAAAGCCTTATCTCATCTATGGGCTGACAGATGAAACGTACAGTCTTGTATGTACCGGAGATGTACCGGAGGATGTGAATCGAGGTGCATATTATCTGTGGATTACCTTGTTGAACCAGTGCTACTGGGTGGCAGGGAGTGCCCTTGGAGGAATTTTTGGACAGATAGTTAAAATCAATACCACAGGGGTTGATTATGCCATGACCGCATTGTTTATTGTGATTTTGACAGAAAATTTATTAAAAAAAGAGAGCCGCATTCCGGCGCTTGCGGGAGTATTCGTTTCCTTTGTGTGTCTTCTGATATTCGGAGCAGAAAAGTTTCTGATTCCCTCCATGTTAGGAATTTCTTTTGTTCTGATGCTGCTTCGACCGGTACTTTATAAGGAAGGAGGAGGGGAAAGCTATGAGCACAATGCATAGTGCAGGGCTGATTGTGGTTATTTCTCTGGTGACACTCCTTACACGATTTCTCCCGTTTTTGGTATTTCGCAGTGAAAAGAAAATGCCGGAGGCCTTCCGGTATCTTGGCGGAGTTCTTCCGGGTGCGATTATGGGAATGCTGGTTGTGTACTGCTTCAAATCGACGGTAATTACTTCGTGGCCGTTTGCTCTTCCGGAGGTGATTGCTACAATTGTAGTGGTGACATTGTATTTGTGGAAGAGGAATACACTTCTTTCGGTTGCCGGAGGAACGATTTTATATATGGTTTTGATACAGGGTGTTTTTGTGTGAAAATAAAACAAAGACCGGAAGCGTTCAAAGGAACTGCCCCGGTCTCTGAATTTTTATATAAAAGTTTAATATTACATTTTACTTAATGCAGCCTCGTCTGCAACAATGGTAACATCCGGGTGGAGCTGAAGAACAGAAGCCGGAACCTGCGGTGTGACCGGTCCGCATACGACCTTCTTTAAAATTTCTGCTTTATCTTCACCGGTTACTACAACGACAATTT
>DKYD01000071.1:0-690 GCA_002492335.1 Lachnospiraceae bacterium UBA7109 | reverse complement strand
GTTACTACAACGACAATTTTTTTTGCATGCATAATCGTCCCAATGCCCATTGTATAAGCCTGGCGCGGAACATCTGCTTCAGAAGCAAAAAAGCGGGTGTTTGCCTCAATTGTGCGTGCAGTCAGATTTACGCAGTTTGTGTATCTCGCAAAGGAGTCTGCCGGCTCGTTGAAGCCGATATGTCCGTTGTGTCCAAGACCGAGAAGCTGTAAATCGATGCCGCCTGTCTGTGCAATGATTTCTTCGTATTCCCTGCAGGCTTTGTCTGCGTCCGGCTCCAGTCCATTTGGAACAAATGTGTGGTTCTTGTCAATGTTTACATGATCAAAAAGATTGGTGTTCATAAAGTAGCGATAGCTCTGGTCGTTTTCCGGAGACAGCCCTTTGTATTCGTCAAGATTCACACTTGTAACATTAGAAAAATCCAGATCCCCATTCTCGTATTTTTCAATTAACTGCTTGTAAGTGCTGATCGGTGAAGAACCGGTGGCAAGACCTAATATACAGTCCGGTTTCATAATAATCTGTGCGGCGATAATATTCGCTGCTTTTCTTCCTAATTCATCATAGTCTTTTGCTTTACAAATAATCATAGAATTCGTTCCTTTCTCAATGACATAGAATGATTTAAATATTTCTTTTGTTTATAAGTATACCAGTAAAACCGGGAATTTCAATAAAAATGATTGG
>DKYD01000108.1 GCA_002492335.1 Lachnospiraceae bacterium UBA7109 | reverse complement strand
ATTACAGCTCCTTCCCGGATGCGGCGAGTGTACAGCCATTTGCACAGGACGCTATGAAGTGGGCGGTAAAAGAAGGAATCATTACAGGTAAGACCATTAATGGCAAGCTTGTTCTTGACCCGCAGGGCAGTGCAAATCGTGCAGAGTGTGCAACCATTATCCAGAGATTTATGGAAAAATATGAGAAATAAAATCTGAAATGCAGGTTGTGAAAAGACAGCTGAATAAAGATTAGAAGAAGGGTGCGTGCAGGTCATCTGATTTGATGATCTGGCGCATCCTTTTTATATTAAATATCTCCACCTAGTTTAAATTTTTAGAGTTTCAGAAAAGCCTGTAATTTTTTATAATAAAAAACGTGAACGTGTATATTTATGCAATAAACAGAAAGGAGAACAAGGTGAAGAAGCAGATTTTAAGGTTAACGGCAGGTGTATTTTTAAGCTTTTTGTGCATGATATTCTTACAGATTCCGACGTGTGCGGCAGAGACGACGATACAGGCAGAGGATGAGGATGGAACTATGCCTCAGGATGCGTCATACGACGGACCTCAGATTGTAAAGATTCGTTTGCTGGAGGAAGGAGATTTTCTGGAAATATACTGGGATCGTTATGTAGATGAAGAAGAAGCAGTCAACCCGGAAAATTTTGTGCTGAAGAATGGAAGCCAGGAGATTGCGCTTGACGGAAATACGATGAACAGCTGGGGCTGGACAAATACGTTGTATTTTGATAAAAATAATAAAGCAGTAGCGGCTACAGACGCCAACAGCATGGAGCGCCTGGATGCGGACTTACATATGTCCAGCATTTATTTTCATTCTGATGATCTGGCAAAGATTACGAACCTTAATAAGTCTGGGTTTGTGCTGGAGGTAAAAGGTTCTGCAATCAAAGATGAGAACGGTAAAGCGGCAAAGACAGCTGTTTATACTGGTGTTCCTCAGGTGAGTTACTACAGGAAGAGTGTGACAAGTGAGACTGGAATTGTTATAAAATCAGATGAAAGTGTGGCATATTCTTCTCTGGAGCTTGCGGCGAAGCAGGTAGATGTGCAGCTTGCCAGGACAGAAACCGGGATTGCGAAGACGATGGCTGAATATGGATGCTCTCTGGCTGTATACAGTCCGCACCAGAATGTGTATCTGATTCCGGAGCATCGCTACGGGTTTAACCCATCGATGTATGATGTAGAAGGATATGGCGGCAACGAGTGGAACAATTGTGTTTCTTCGATTGCGGAGCGCAACATTCTCCGTACGAGAAATAATACAGAGGACTGGTATCTGAACACATGGTATCCGAACGAAAATATTCTGATACATGAGTTTGGCCACTGTGTGAAATCAATCGGTCTGGAAAAAAATCCGGATTCCTCCTACATTGAGGAATTCCGCAGCGCTTATGAGAATGCAAAAGTGCAGGGGCTGTGGCCGAATACTTATGCGATTTCCAACGAGGATGAATTCTTTGCAACTATATGTGCGATCTGGTTTAATGTAATGGACGAGGCGGCGGATTGGAACGATGGGACACGAAGCCCGATTAACACGAGGCTGGAGTTAAAGAATTATGATCCGACTACCTATGCATTTTTTGAAAAAATTCTTTCATCAGATAAAGTGCTTCCTGCACCGTGGAATGAGACGTCTCCGGATAATTACCATTATGGTCCGGTAGACCCGGTGGATCCGGTAGATCCGGTAGACCCGGTGGATCCGGTAGACCCGGTAGATCCGGTAGACCCGGTGGATCCGGTAGACCCGGTAGATCCGACTCCCGAAAAGGTTGTGCAGTCAATATCTGCGACTTCCCCGGAGAAGACAGAATATCTGTTGGATGAAGAACTTGTGACAACGGGGATGGAGGTCACAGTATGTTATACAGATGGAACGAAGGAGAAGATCTCAGACGGATATAAGGTCAGTGGATACGATTCGCAAAAGATTGGAAAACAGACCATTACAGTTACTTATGAAGAAAAGAAAGCAGAGTTTACGGTAGAAATTTTAGGATTGCCATTTGTGGATGTTACAACCGGAAAAGATTGTGAATGGTATTATAAAGAGGTGTACAAATGTTATCATGCGGGGATCATGACCGGTACAGATGGGGAACATTTTTCACCGCTTGATAATCTTGCAAGAGCACAGTTTGCAGTAATTCTTCATAGAATGAATGGAAAACCGGGGATGTCATATACAGAGCGTTTCCCGGATGTGGCGGCAAAAGTATGGTATACGGATGCAATTCTCTGGGCGAGCAGCATAAAGGTGGTAAATGGATATAGTCATAATGGGTTCTTTGGACCTTCTGATAACATTACCCGTGAGCAGATGGCGGTTATGATGTATCGTTACGCAGGATATCTTGGAAAAGATACGAAGAAAAGAGCTGACTATGGGAAGTTTACAGATTCGGCCAGTGTAGGTGTATTTGCGGAAGACGCAATGAGCTGGGCGGTAGGTACAGGAATCATTACCGGAAAGGATAATGGAACCAGGCTTGACCCACAGGGCAATGCTTCACGTGCAGAATGTGCAATTATTATTCAGAGATTTTTGGAAAATCTGTAGCAGGTCTTGACAGCTTGAGGCAGAATCAATATAATAAAATATACTTCTCCGGGCATGAGCTGCCCGGAAAGTATATTCTGATGAAGAACATGTCTGCGAACCAGAGAAAAGGCTTTTTTGTTCAGGGCTTGTACTGGTTTCGACGGG
>DKYD01000070.1:3820-7776 GCA_002492335.1 Lachnospiraceae bacterium UBA7109 | reverse complement strand
TTCCCGAAGCAGGGAATTCATCGGTACATTTTCACTTCCAATTCCCACAAAATAATCCAGGAATTTCAAAAGTCTCTTGGCTTCTGTATGCTCCGGAGCTTCCCTGTCAATTCCAAACAGCTGCGCCTCCACGTAAGGCTTTAATACAGCCAGCTCATAAATGAGCGCCGAATTAAACATAACATCCGCTTCCTCCTGATACGGGAAAATGTTTTGTTCTTCTCCGCGTCTCACGGAAGGCCACATACCGATCGTTCTTGCAGCGGATGACCCCCTGGTACGCGCATCTCTGACAATTCTCCTGAGAAGGCGTCCATCTGTTGTCGGAATCCGGTTATGTTCGTCAATATTCAGCTGTGTCAGGGCGCTGATATAAATGCGGAATTTATTTTCATCCGAGAGACTTCTTGTAAGTTCCGGATTCAGACAGTGAATTCCTTCTATAACAAGAATATCATTGTTTCCGAGTCGTTTTGGCCTGCCATTGAATTCTTTATGCCCGGTCAGGAAGTTAAAAGTCGGTATTACCACTTCCCTGCCTTCTATCAGTTCACACATCTGGCGGTTAAAAAGCTCAACATCCACTGCTCCAAGACATTCAAAATCATAGTTTCCATCTTTATCTCTCGGCGTTTGTTCCCTTTCCACAAAATAATTATCTACCGCGATCGGATGCGGCACAAATCCATTTGCCCGAAGCTGTATGGAAAGCCTGTGGGAAAACGTCGTTTTTCCTGATGACGACGGCCCCGCAATGAGGATGAATTTGATATCCGGGTCTGCGGCGACCATACCTGCGATCTCTGCAATTCGCTTCTCCTGCATCGCCTCCTGGACAAGAACAAGTTCCTGTACATCTCCCTTTGTGATGCAGTCATTCAAATCACCCACAGTCTCAATCCCCTGTACATCTCCCCACCTGGTAGATTCCCTGAGGACATGGAACAGCTTGTTCTGGGGATTGAATGGCGGAACACTCTCCGGGTCTGACCGTTCCGGCATCTGGACGACAAATCCTTCCTCATACAAATATAATTTAAAATATTTCAAATATCCCGCACTCGGAACCATATATCCATAATAGTAGTCTTCAAATTCATTCATGCTGTAAATATTTACTTTGGACACTCTTCTATAACAGAACAGCCGTTCTTTATCATACATCCCATGTTTTTTAAAAAGTGTGATCGCATCATCCGTATGGATACTGCGCTTATCAATCGGCATATCCTGATCCACCATTTCATGCATCCGTTTCTCCACACGATCCAAAAACTCCTGATTCAGCTCAACAAAACCTTCTATTTCACAATAATATCCATGACTTACCGAATAAAGGATCCGCACCTTATCTACATTTTCGTGCTCCATCACATCATAGACTGCCTTTACAAGCATCAGACTCATACTTCGTTTGTAAGTCTTATGTCCGATTTCATCCGCTGTTGTTATGAAGCGGATCTTACAGTCACTTTGAAGTGTTTTTCCAAGCTCCTGCAATCTGTTGTCCACAAGGGCAAGGACAATATCATTCTTATACTCCTGCTCATAGTCCCGGGCAATTTCTCCGTATGTAGTTCCTGCTTCATATTGCCGGACAGCATCCTCTGTCTGCACGGTATACCTTTCTTTTTCCATATTTTCCTCCCTACAGAACAAGAAACGGATGACGGATCGCCGCTGCCTGTACCCGGATTCCTGCTATATGCTGTTCCAGATATTCTTTCATGTCTCTGATAAATATATGCTCAATTCCATAATGCCCGCCATCAATAATTGCCAGCCCCCGGGCAACCGCATCAATTCCTTCATGATGTCCGATATCTCCTGTAACCAGTACGTCTGCACCCTTTGCAAGCGCTTCTCCAATCACACTCTTCCCGGAACCCGGACAAATCGCAATCCGCCTCACTTCTTTTTCCGGGTCTCCGAATATCTTTACCGTATCCAGACCAAATGCTTCTTTTACCCTTCCGCACAGTTCATTTAATTTTACAGGCAGAATGTCTGCAATCTTCCCAATTCCTTCTTCCGCCCCATTTTCACTTACCTGTATAACCTCCAGAACCTGCGCGTCTTCAAGATGCAGCTTTTCACAGGAAAGCTCCGCCATCCTTTTGACGTCATAATTCGTATGCATGGCATAACAGGAAATATCATTCTGCAGAAGCTTCACAATACGTTTTCCAATAAAGTCTCCGTCTGTCACGCGCTTCATCCCGCCAAATATAAGGGGATGGTGCGTCACCAGCAGATCCGCGCCGCCTGCGACCGCCGCATCAATCACTTCATCGGTCGCATCCAGCGCCACATAAACACTTTCTACCTCTTTCTCCTGCCTGCCGGCCAGAAGCCCTACATTATCCCACTCAAGAGCCGCTGCCGTCGGATAGGCTTCTTCTATTATTTTTATAACTTCTCTGCATAACATCTTTCTTCCTCCCCGTAACAGGAAAGCGCTTTCTTTACACATTCCAGTTTATGTCTGATTTCCCCCGTTCGTTCCTCTGTCCGGGCTGTCTTTTTCTGTTCTTCCAGTTTTTTCAATATTTCCCTGCAAATGCACATCTCGCGGGCAAGATACTCCTTAAGTACCGGATGTTTCGCCAGGAGCAGCCTTTTCCCGTACATATATTCCCATTCTTCATAAATCTCGCTCTCTCCATGGATGGCTTTCATTACAGGATAATACTTTCCGTCTTCACACACCATATCCTCAGCAGCAATGTACATACCATGCTCATTCAGATACCGGCGTACTCTTTCTATCTCTGATTGCGGCTGGAGAATCAATACAGACAATGTCTGCACAACCTCCCTGCCCTCTTCCAGAATCCTGATCACCAGTCCGCCGCCCATTCCTGCAGCAATCATTGTATCTGCCTCCCCGGGCGAAACATTCCCAAGTCCATCAGACAGCCTTGTCTCAATCTGTCCATTCAGCCCGCATGAAGCAATATGAATCCTTGCCCGTTCAAGCGGTCCTTTATTCACATCCAGCGCCAGTACCTTTGATGCGATTCTTTTTTCTGTCAGATAAATCGGTATATATCCATGATCGGTTCCAATATCCGCAACAGAGGCGCCCTCTGTCACAAGACCCGCAACCGCAGTCAGTCTTTTTGATAGTTCCATAGGCGCCTCTTTCTTAATCCAGATAATCTCTTAATTTTCTGCTGCGGCTTGGATGACGCAGCTTCCTGAGTGCTTTCGCTTCAATCTGACGGATACGTTCACGGGTAACGTCAAATTCTTTTCCTACTTCTTCCAGTGTACGCGCGCGGCCGTCATTCATACCAAAACGAAGTCTTAATACCTTCTGTTCTCTCTCTGTCAAAGTATCGAGCACCTCATCCAGCTGTTCCTTCAACAATGTCTGCGCCGCAGCCTCCGCCGGTACCGGAACATTATCATCCTGGATGAAATCACCAAGATGACTGTCCTCTTCTTCTCCAATCGGCGTCTCCAGTGACACAGGCTCCTGAGAAATCTTAAGAATTTCACGCACACGTTCCACAGGCATGTCCAATTCTTCTGCAATCTCCTCCGGCGTAGGTTCCCGTCCAAGCTCCTGCAGAAGCTGTCTGGACACACGGATCAGCTTGTTAATCGTCTCCACCATATGCACCGGAATACGAATGGTCCGCGCCTGATCCGCAATCGCTCTTGTAATCGCCTGTCGGATCCACCAGGTCGCATAAGTACTGAACTTAAATCCTTTATGATAATCAAATTTTTCAACCGCCTTAATCAGTCCCAGGTTTCCTTCCTGAATCAGATCAAGAAACAGCATGCCACGTCCTACATAACGTTTTGCTATACTGACCACCAACCTCAGATTAGCCTCTGCCAGACGTTTCTTTGCTTCTTCATCTCCGTCTGCCATACGTTTTGCAAGTTCTACTTCTTCCTCCGCAGTGAGCAGTGACACTTTTCCAATTTCTTTCAGATACATA
>DKYD01000070.1:3255-3520 GCA_002492335.1 Lachnospiraceae bacterium UBA7109 | reverse complement strand
TTTCAGATACATACGCACCGGATCTTCAATGCTGATTCCATCCGGTACAGACAAATCAATTTTTTCTACATCTACATCATCTTCTTCTGACAAAATGATGTCGGCGTCATCCACATCCAGATCATCTTCCTCTCCACTGATCCGAAGCACATCAATATTGTTGGCTTCCAGATATTCGAAGACCTTTTCCATCTGTTCGGGATTCAACTCCATGTCGGCAAAAAAGTCATTGATCTCCTGTATCTCCAGAATACTCTTTTTCTTT
>DKYD01000070.1:2807-2940 GCA_002492335.1 Lachnospiraceae bacterium UBA7109 | reverse complement strand
ATCTCCAGAATACTCTTTTTCTTTTTTCCGATTGACATCAATTCTTTCAGCTTCTCTTCAAATTTCACTATATTTTCTTCCATGTAGTGTCCATCCTCTCATTGCTTGATAATATTTTATCCTTAATTAATAG
>DKYD01000070.1:1730-2477 GCA_002492335.1 Lachnospiraceae bacterium UBA7109 | reverse complement strand
TACGGCCGGGTTCTGCAGCTTTCTTTTTTCCTCCATAAGCTTCTGAAGTCCCGCAATATCTGCCGGTTCCAGATTCGCTATCTTCTCATCTATGCTGTGATTCTTCACACGGATCACCGTCTCCTGCAAAGCCTTCTCCTGTTCCCTTGCTGTAGAAAGCTCCCGGATTCTTGTATGAAAAAGACCGGCCACCTCGCGGTGTTCCTCTTCATCTGTAAAATGATTCATAATTGCGGCCGGATTCGGTTTCTTTTCTTCATACTGTCCATACAGAAGCTCCGCCACCTTCCGGTAAAGTCCTTCCGAAAAGTCTTCCGGTACGATCAGCTGGCTGATCTGACGGAAAACCGCCTCGTCTGCCGCCATCCAGGTGAGAAGTATCTTCTGAGATTTCTGTATTCCGTCCTCCTTGTCCTTCTCATGATTTCCCGGCGTTTTTGGTCTCGCAGCCGGCTTTGCAAGTCCGCTCCGGACCGCCATGCGGGACACCAGCTTTTTCAAATCCTCATACCGCACATGATATGCGGATGCTACTGCTTCGATATAATTATTTCTTTCGATTTCCTCGTCAAATTCCGTAAGACGCCTTGCAGCTTCCTTCATAAACTCCGTCTTACCTTCCGGGCTATGCATATCATAATCCCGCTGCAGCACCTCAAGACCGAACATGAAGCCGTTTCGCGCTTTCTGTATCCGCTCTTCAAATGCCTCTGCTCCAAGATGCTTGATAAATTCATCCGGATCCTT
>DKYD01000070.1:1004-1439 GCA_002492335.1 Lachnospiraceae bacterium UBA7109 | reverse complement strand
ATCCGGATCCTTATACGGCTCCATCCGGATGACCCTGGCAATAATCCCTGCTTCTTTCAGAATCGGGACAGCCCGAAGCGCCGCCTTTGTCCCCGCCTCGTCACTGTCATAAGTCAGATATACCTCCTGTACATAACGTCTTATCAACGAGGCATGTCCGGATGTAAGCGAGGTGCCAAGCGAAGCAACTGCATTTGTAAAGCCTGCCTGATGAAGAGAGATTACATCCATATATCCCTCACACAGGAGAAAATATGGCTTTTTCGACGTTCGCGCACGATTCAGGCCGTACAGGTTACGGCTTTTATCAAAAATAAGCGTTTCGGGAGAATTCAGGTATTTGGGCTTTGCATCCCCCATCACACGACCGCCAAATCCAATCACACGGCTGTTCACATCCATAATCGGAAACATGACCCGGTTCCAGAACTTATC
>DKYD01000070.1:441-743 GCA_002492335.1 Lachnospiraceae bacterium UBA7109 | reverse complement strand
CATGACCCGGTTCCAGAACTTATCGTATACCCCCTGCTTTTCACCGACACTGATCAGACCCGCCTGGGAAATATACTCATCCTTATATCCCTTTGACTTCAGATAGCGATACAGATCATCGCTGTATTTATTGGAATATCCAAGTCCAAATGCTTTCATTGTATCATCACTTAACTCTCTGTTTTTCAAATATGTAAGAGCATGGGCGCCCTGCGGATTCCTTAGCTGGACATAAAAATATTGTGCCGCCGCCTTATTGATCTCAAGAAGGATTGCCTTCAAATCCGCCCTTTTCTTTGCTT
>DKYD01000070.1:0-169 GCA_002492335.1 Lachnospiraceae bacterium UBA7109 | reverse complement strand
CAAATCCGCCCTTTTCTTTGCTTCCCCTGAATATTCCTGCTCCGGCAGAGATACACCTGCACGGTCTGCAAGATACTTAAGAGCTTCCTGAAAAGTATAATTCTCATATTCCATCAGAAAGGTAAATACATTTCCTCCTGCTCCACAGCCAAAGCAATAATACATCTGC
>DKYD01000053.1 GCA_002492335.1 Lachnospiraceae bacterium UBA7109 | reverse complement strand
GAATACAGTACCGGTCGCCGCGCATAGTAATAAGCGCATCCTGAAGATAGGTGCGTAGATTGCCGTTCACCATTCCGGAGAGGGTGGAATGCACCCGGTCATTCATCTGCCCGATCTGGCGTCTTATGTGCTTCAGATTCGCGCTGGCATCATCGCTTATCTCGTCCTCCTCTATAATGCATCGGCGAATTTCCGATGTCAGAGAAAAAACAGGGATAAGCTGTGAAAAATATGCATCCAGGCAGTCTCCGGCAGTATCTGCATTTTCATGCCCGCAGGGTGTGCCGTCATGCATGCTTCCTTTCGGAAGAGGGAGGGCTTCGTTCGAAGAGGGCTGTTTTCCGTAGGACTTGACGCGCCCCGCTGTCTCCAGGAGCCTGCAGATGCGCAGAAGCTCCCCGCTTCCCAGCACGCCGCCTATTTCCAGGCGCCTTAAGGAGTCGCTTACAGGTGCCGCCCCGTCAAAGGAAGGTCTTCCTTTCTGTACAATGCGGGTGAAAGCAGCGGCTGTCTCCGCCTGTGAGGAGCGTATCCGGGCAATATCCACGGAAGGCTTCAGACGACGGCATTTTTCCTTTCCGCCAAAGGAAGAGGCGTGTTCCGCCAAAAGCTCTATTATCTTATTGTATTCAAGTTTTTCTAATGTTTTTTTATTCATGTCATTCACCTAGACTTATTCTACCTTATTTGAGACGTAAAGAAAAGGATAAATATTGAACATTTCCGGGCTATCATGTATACTTAATAAAAGATGTGTGCAAGGAGAGAGCATATATGGATGAAAGGAACGCTCCTGATAAGGAACAAGAGGTTCCGGAGGAGCAAAAAGAGGAATATTCTTTTTTGCAGGAAGTCATTAAAGATGAAACGGGCAGTGGAAAAAAATTTGGAAAAGATATTTTGAGGATGGCAGGTTTCGGCTTTGTGTTTGGTATTGTTGCCTGCATTAGTTTTTGCGCTTTTCGGCCATGGATGGAGAAAAAGTATGAATCCGGTCCCGAGCAGGTTACGATTCCTCCTGATCAGGAGGATGACGGGCAGCAGAATCCGCCGGAGAAGCAGGAAGAACCGGAGCAGACAGAGCCGGTGCGGGAAGAAAGGCCTGTGCTGGATACAGAGAGCTATCGCCAGATGCTTAAGGCCTTGAAAGAGGTGGCAGAGGAATCTGGCAAGAGTGTGGTTGAGATAACCGGTGTGACCGGAGAAGGCGACTGGGCAGAGGATTTGAGCGACAGCAAGTATAGTGTGTCGGGCATTATTATTGCGGATAACGGCCAGGAACTGTTGATCCTTGGAAAACCATGCCCGGTAGAAAATCCGATGGGAATCCGGGTTACATTTGCAGATCATACAAGACATGAAGCGGTTGTAAAAGCAGAGGATTACAATCTGGGGCTGACGGTTTATGCGGTGCCGCGTTCAGAGATAGCAGGAGAGACATGGACGCAGATCAGTACGGCGGTTCTGGGCAATTCTAATTCTGTGAATATGGGAGATACGGTAATTGTGCTTGGAAAACCATTTGGACATGCCAGTTCATTTACTTATGGAATTGTGGCGACAGAAAAAGCAGAAAAAGAGATGCCGGACGGACAATATGAGGTTATTTATACGGATATTGCAGGGTCAAGCGCCGGAAGCGGTGTGCTCGTCAATATTCAGGGAGAAATTATCGGGCTGGTAGATCAGTCGATTCTTGAGGAGGACAGCAGGAACCTGATAGCCGGTTATGGGATTTCTGATATTAAAAATGTGATTCAATTGTTGTTAAATGGACAGAGAGTTCCTTATACAGGTCTCTGCGGGGTTGATGTGACAGAGGAGATGGAAGCGCAGGGTCTCCCAAAGGGAATTTATGTAAAGGAGATAGAGACGGATTCTCCGGCGATGGCGGCGGGAATTCAGGCAGGGGATATCATTACTGAGGCAGATAATACCCCGGTTGCCAGTGTCTCCGGATATCACAGCGTATTAATGGGCAAAAGGGAAGGTGAAGAGCTGCATCTGAAAGGCTGCCGTCACGGCGCCGGGGGCGATTATGTGGACATTGATTTCTCCGTTACCGTTGGTTTTAAAAGCGGATTGTGAATGTAACAGTTCAGCCATGACCGGTAAACGGGCGTATGGCGTGAACTGAACTGTTACTTGTGAATAGATAATAGAAAAATAAATAATAGAAAGAGGCATTTTAGTATTATGAGATATATTAATACGCTCGCACCTGGCGAGCTGATTCGGAATGTATATTTATGTAAAGGAAAGCGTTCAGCGGAAACAAGGAATGGAAAGCCGTATGATAATCTGATTCTTCAGGATAAGACAGGAACACTGGATGGAAAAGTGTGGGATCCGAATTCCGGCGGAATTGCGGATTATGATGAGATGGATTTTATTGAGGTATATGGTGAGGTCATCAGTTATAATAATAATCTGCAGCTGAATATCAAACAGATCAGAAAGGCTCAGGAAGGGGAGTATATCCCGGCAGATTATATGCCTACTACAGAAAAAAGTACGGAAAGTATGTATGAGGAGCTTCTGGGATATGTGAAGCAAATTGGAAACACGTATCTCAGACAGGCTGTAGAATATTATTTTGTGAAGGATCAGGCATTTATCAGCCGCTTCAAAGCACATTCTGCAGCGAAAAGTGTACATCATGGATTTGCGGGAGGTCTTTTGGAACATACATTGAGTGTTGTGAAGTTTTGTGAATATATGGTCGGGGCTTATCCGATATTGAATAAGGATCTGCTGTATACCGCAGCGATCTGCCATGATATCGGAAAGACGAAGGAATTATCTTCCTTTCCGGAAAATGATTATACGGATGACGGACAGCTGCTGGGGCATATTGTAATTGGTGTGGAGATGATCAGTGCTGCTGTGCGGGATATACCGGGATTTCCTGACAGGCTGGCGAGTGAGCTGAAACACTGTATTATTGCGCATCATGGGGAGCTGGAGTATGGTTCTCCCAAAAAGCCGGCTCTTGCTGAAGCGCTGGCGCTGAATTTTGCAGATTGTACGGATGCGAAAATGCAGACGCTGACGGAGATATTTAAAGATAAGAAATCAAATGACTGGCTGGGATATAACCGGTTGTTTGAATCGAACTTAAGAAAGACAGTGATTTAGCGGCGAAGGGTATTGTATCTGATTGAGGACTGGGATGTATTTATGCAGAAAAATGACATGGTGAAGGTTACGATTGAAGATATGGGAATTAACGGTGAGGGCATTGGGAAAATAGACGGGTATACGCTGTTTATTAAAGATGCTGTAATTGGCGACGTAGTGGAAGCCAAGATTATAAAGGCGAAGAAGAATTATGGCTATGCGCGGCTTATGAATATTATTATCCCATCAGAATATCGTGAAGAAAAAATGGTCTGCCAGGTCGCAAGGAAATGTGGCGGCTGTCAGATTCAGGAATTAAAATATGAGAGACAGATAATTTTTAAAGAACAGAAGGTGCGGGGGAACCTTGAAAGGATCGGCGGGGTGCCGGATACGCTTCTTGACAAAATCATGGAGCCAATCGTCGGTATGGAACCAACGAAGGGTTACAACGCACCATTTCGTTATCGGAATAAAGCGCAGTTTCCTATCGGAACTGATAAAGAGGGCAATCTTATTGCAGGATTTTATGCGGGCAGAACGCATAGTATTATCCCCAATACAGATTGCGCTCTTGGCGTAGAAATAAATGGAACGATTCTCCAGATTATACTGGCATTTATGAAAGAGCATCAGATTACTGCTTATAATGAAGAGAGACATGAAGGACTGGTGCGTCATGTCCTGATCCGTTTTGGATTTACAACGAAAGAAATTATGGTCTGTCTTGTGATTAATGGAAATGAGCTGCCACATGGGGAGATACTGGCTGAACGTCTGGCGAAGATCGCTGGCATGACCAGTATTACTTTGGGTATTAATAAGGATAAGACAAATGTCATTATGGGAAATGAAATCCGTCTGTTATGGGGACAGGAGTATATTACAGATTATATCGGAGAGGTGAAATATCGAATCTCTCCGCTTTCATTCTATCAGGTAAATCCGGTGCAGACAGAGAAGCTGTATCAGCTGGCTCTGGAATATTCCGGCTTAAAAGAGACAGAGAATAAAAATACGGTTGTGTGGGATCTGTACTGTGGAATCGGAACGATTTCCCTGTTCCTTGCGCAAGGGGCAGGACAGGTGTATGGTGTGGAAATTGTTCCGCAGGCAGTGGAAGATGCCAGGGAAAATGCAGAAATGAACGGAATCCGGAATGCACAATTCTATGCCGGAAAGGCGGAAGAGGTGCTGCCGCAGTATTATGAAGACTATGAGAAAACATACGGCAAGAAGGCTCATGCGGATGTAATCGTGGTGGATCCGCCGCGCAAAGGCTGCGAGGAAAGCCTCCTGCAGACGATGGCGGATATGCAGCCGGAGCGTATTGTGTATGTGAGCTGTGATTCCGCAACGCTGGCGAGAGATGTGAAGTTCCTGAGGGAGAAGGGGTATGAGCTTGAGAGAGTGAGGACGGTGGATATGTTTCCACATAGTGTGCATGTGGAGACGGTAGTAATGCTTTCCCACAAAAAACCCGACAGCGTAATCAACGTAAAAGTCGAGTTTGGCGAGGGTGAGGGTAAAGTCCCTCTTGATAATATCGCTAAGAGAGCCGAAGCGTACAAGCCGAAAGAGCGGGTTACTTACAAAATGATTAAGGAGTACATAGAAGCAAAATATGGCTTCAAAGTACATAC
>DKYD01000079.1:16368-25308 GCA_002492335.1 Lachnospiraceae bacterium UBA7109 | reverse complement strand
GTCAGATGCAATGAAGTGGGCAGTAGGAAATGAAATCATCAAGGGAAAGAACGGAACCATGCTCGACCCGCAGGGAAATGCAACGCGTGCGGAATGTGCAACAATTATGATGCGGTTTGTAAAAAAATATGAAGAGTAGTTATATAGTATATGATATGGAAAAGCCTTCGGATAGTTTCTGAAGGCTTTTCCGTTGCCTGTTTGGGAAAAACATATTATAATGGAGATAGTGTTTAAGACAAATCTGAAATCAGGAGGAAGACATCGGATATGCCACATAAAAAATTAACGTCGGGCTATACAACAGGTACCTGTGCCCAGGCAGCAACAAAGGCTGCAATGCAGATGTTGTTCTCGGGTGTGGAAACAGAACAGGTGCAGGTAGAACTTCCCGGAGGCGGCAGGCATACATTGAATGTTGTGGAACAGAAAATCTTATATATGGACAAAGGGGGCAGAATTCCTGTCTCAGCATCCTGTGCAGTCAAAAAAAACAGCGGAGACGATCCGGATATCACCGACGGAGTCCTTGTATACAGTACAGTGGAACGGTCAGGGCATAAGGGCGTGAAGCTAAAAGGTGGTGAAGGCGTTGGAAAAGTCACAAAGCCAGGACTTGACCAACCGGTAGGAGAAGCAGCGATCAACCGTGTTCCCCGGCAGATGATTTTAAAAGAAGTGGAAGAGATTTGTGAAGAGAATGAGTATGCCGGAGGTATCTGCGTGACCATTTCCATTCCGGGCGGAAGGGAGCTCGCACAAAAGACCTTTAATCCAAGACTGGGAGTGGAAGGAGGCTTGTCCATACTTGGTACGAGTGGAATCGTAGAACCTATGAGTGAACAGGCGCTGCTTGATACGATTCGTGTAGATATCCGTGTTAAACTTGCAGAGGGAAGAGATTATCTTGTGATTGCTCCCGGAAATTATGGGCAGGAATTTCTGAAGCATGAATATGGTATTTCGGAAGACGAGATTGTAAAATGCAGCAATTATATCGGACAGACAATCGATATGGCGGCAGAACTTGGGTGTAAAGGGCTGGTATTGGCCGGGCATATTGGAAAACTCATTAAAGTATCCGGCGGTATCATGAATACACATTCAAAGTGGGCTGACTGTCGTATGGAGCTTCTGGCGGCAGCGGTGCTCCGCGCAGGAATTTCCGGTGAGCGTGCGCATACACTTCTGGACTGCGTGACAACGGATGAGGCGCTTGACCGATTGCCGGAAGAGGAACGGCAAAGGGTTATGAGCTGTATAATGGAAAGAATAGAAAAATATCTCGGATACCGTGCGCCGGAGGAAATGGAAATCGGAGCGATCGTGTATTCGAACCGGTATGGGATTTTAGGAAAAACAGAGCAGGCAGATAAACTTATGAATACGTGTGTAAGAAAAAGCGAAAATCAATAGAACGAGAGGCAGATATGGCAGGGAAAATATACGGAATAGGAGTAGGACCGGGAGATCCGGAGCTTCTTACGATAAAGGCAGTAAGGCTGATAGAAGCCTGTGATGTGATTGCAGTTCCGGGGAAAATACCGGAAAAGACGGCGGCGTACCGGATCGTCAGAAAGGCATGTCCGTTGATTGAAAAGAAAGAATTGCTGGGGATCGATATGCCTATGACAAAGGATCAGGATATTTTGAAAGCAAGTCATGATCAGGGCGCGGCAAAATTAAAAGGAATATTGGAGATGGGAAAAGATATAGCCTTTCTTACACTGGGGGATCCGTGTGTTTATTCCACCTATCTGTATCTGCATGAGAGACTGATACAGGAAGGAATGGAAGCAGAACTTATAAGCGGAATTCCATCTTTTTGCGCCGCGGCTGCGAGACTGAATGAAGGCATTGCAAAAAAGGCGGAGCAGATACACATTCTTCCGGCGTCTTATCAGATTGAGGAAGCATTGAAGCTTCCCGGTACGAAGATTCTTATGAAAGCAGGAAAGAAGCTTCCGGAAGTGAAAGCGCAGCTCTCTGACAGCGGTCAGAAAGTAGTTATGGTAGAAAACTGCGGGATGGAAGGAGAGCATATTTATCATAATATACAGGAGATACCGGAGCAGGCAGGATACTATACATTATTATTTGTAAAGGAAGAAGGAGAAGAAGCATGATACATTTTGTCGGTGCGGGACCGGGAGCAGAAGATTTGATCACGGTTCGTGGAAAGAGACTTTTGCAGGAAGCAGATGTAGTCATTTGTGCAGGCTCTCTTGTAAATCCCGGACTGTTAAAAGATACAAAAAAAGAATGCCGGATCTATAACAGTGCACTTCTGACACTGGAGGAAGTATTTGCGCTTATGAAAGATGCAGAAAAGCAAGGGCTTATGACGGTCCGTCTGCACACCGGGGATGCGAGTATCTATGGCGCGGTCAGAGAACAGATGGACCTTCTGGACGAGGCAGGAATTGCGTATGAATCCTGTCCCGGAGTCAGTTCTTTCTGCGGCGCAGCATCTGTGTTGAATCTGGAATATACCCTTCCGGGCATCTCTCAGAGTGTGGTTATTACACGGGCAGCGGGCAGGACGCCGACGCCGGAGCGTGAAAGTATCGCTTCCTTTGCGTCGCATCAGACGACGATGGTGTTGTTTTTAAGTGCAGGATTACTGAGGGAATTGACAGAACAGCTGCTTGCAGGTGGTTATTCTCCCCGAACCCCGGCCGCGATTGTATATAAGGCAACCTGGCCGGAGGAAGAGACTTATATTTGTACGGTTGATACTTTATGTGAAACAGCCGCAGAACATCATATCACGAAGACAGCGCTGGTGATCGTAGGAGAGATCGTGCTTCATAACCGATATGAAAGATCCCGCTTATACCATCCGGAATTTACAACAGAGTACCGGGAGGGAAGAGGCAAGAAGGAGTAAGGAATGAAGATAGCTGTCATAAGCTTTACCCGGACAGGGTACAGGCTTTCTGAAAAAATAGCAGAAATTTTAAGAGTGGAAGGGTACGAAGTATGGACTGCGGTAAAATGCAGGGAAATAGAAACATCCATCTCGTACTCGCTTGCCGTGTGGACGAGAGAACAGTTCCGGCAATGCGGCGCGGTTATTTTTGTCGGAGCCGTGGGAATTGCAGTGCGGGCAATTGCTCCCTGTATCCGCTCGAAAACAGAAGACCCGGCAGTCCTGGCGGTCGATGAGACGGGCAGATATTGCATTCCGATTCTTTCCGGACATCTGGGCGGGGCAAACGCGCTGGCCCGTTTTTTGGCAGAACGCCTTCCGGCGGAGCCGGTCATTACAACGGCGACTGACAGCAGAGGAAAGTGGGCGGTCGATGTATTCGCTGCAGAGAATAAGCTTACGATCAGTGATATGACGAAGGCAAAGGAAATTTCCGCAAAAGTACTGAGAGATGAATGGATTGGTTTTTTGGTTGAAGGGGAAGGAAAGGTTTTCGGAGAGCTGCCGCAGGAAGTGGTTTTTTCTGAAAAGCCGGATGTTGTGGCAGGAATTCATCGTCCAAAGGACAAGCATCCGCTTTGTCTGATCCCGAAGGTGGTGACTCTGGGAATTGGATGCAGGAAAGGCATTTCAGCAGAGACGATCGAGAAAGCTGTGGGAGAAGTGATGGAACGGGCAGGAATTTTCCGTGAAAGTGTGGAGCAGGCAGCCAGTATAGATAAAAAAGCCGGTGAGGAGGGGCTGCTTTCCTTTTGTAGGAAATATGGTCTGGATTTTCGGACTTACAGTGCGAAAGAGCTTCTTGAAGTGCCGGGAGAATTTTCCGGCTCGGGATTTGTAGAAAGGACAGTCGGTGTAGATAATGTATGTGAAAGAAGCGCTGTGAAGGCAAGCGGAGGCGGAAAAATACTTGTAAGGAAGCAGTCTTTTGAGGGAGTGACCGTTTCCCTTGCAGTGCGGGAATGGAGTGTGCAGTTTGAATAAAATATATGTAATAGGGATGGGACCGGGCGCTTATGAGCAGATGACGGTAAAAGCGATAAAAGCGCTGGAGGAATGTGAAGTGATCGTCGGTTATACCGTATATACAGAGCTTCTGAAGGAGTATTTTCCAGAAAAGGAATATCGGATGACACCGATGCGGCAGGAAACAGAGCGTTGCCGTATGGCATTTGAAGAAGCCGGTCAGGGAAGGACAACCGCGATGGTGTGCAGCGGCGATGCGGGAATCTATGGTATGGCGGGGCTGATGTATGAGATCGGAGAGGAATATCCGAAGACCCGGATTCTGGTGGTTCCCGGAGTTACGGCGGCTCTTGCCGGGAGCGCTGTTCTGGGCGCTCCGCTTGGACATGACTGCTGCCTGATCAGCTTAAGCGATCTGCTTACCCCGTGGGAAAAAATAGAAAAGCGGCTTCTTGCGGCGGCAGAAGCAGATTTTGTCATTGCACTTTATAATCCATCCAGCCGGAAGCGGAAGGATTATCTGAAAAAGGCATGCGAACTGCTGCTCCGGTATAAGGAAGGGACGACCGTTTGCGCGGTGGTAAGAAATATAGCAAGAGAACAGGAAGAAATGAAGCTTTTCACCCTTGAAAGCCTTAAGGATACACAGGTGGATATGTTTTCCACTGTATATATAGGGAACCGGAATACCCGGGTGATTCGTGGGAAAATGGTTACGCCAAGAGGGTATGAACTGGAATCCAGATAATAACAGGAGATAACGAGATATGAAGAAAGTTCTTATATTTGCAGGGACAACAGAAGGGAAAAGGCTGACTGCTTATCTGGCAGATCAGGATATTTCCGTTCATATATGTACGGCAACCGCTTATGGGGAGAGCCTGCTGCCCTATGGAAATCATATTACCGTGTCTCATGAGAGAATGAACTGCATAAAGATGCAGGAATTTATGAGAACTTATATGCCGGATTATGTTGTGGATGCTACACACCCGTATGCAAAAGAGGCGACTGCCAATGTGAAAACGGCATGTGAAAGCTGTGGAGTTTCTTACTTGAGACTGATTCGCGATAAAAATGCGAACACGGATAGAAATTCGGATCTGATTTTTGCAGAGAGTATTGAAGAAGCGGTCAGAATACTGGAAGACACGAAAGGAAAGATTCTTGTCACGACCGGAAGTAAGGAGTTGGAAAAATATACCGCTCTTTCTGACTATGAAGAACGGATTTATGCGCGCGTGCTGTCTGTAAAGGATTCTGTTATGAAATGTGAAGAGCTTGGAATCAGAGGCCGTCATCTGATTTGTATGCAGGGGCCGTTTTCTACAGAGCTGAACCGGGCAATGCTCAAAGAATATGATATTTCATGGCTCGTCACCAAAGAGTCCGGGGCGGCCGGAGGTTTCCGGGAAAAATGTGAGGCGGCTGCCTGCCAGGGAGTGAAAGTAATCGTAATCGGAAGACCGACAGAGGAAAATGGATATACATATGAAGAGATTATAAAAATATTAAGGAAAGAATTGAATTTACAAAAAAAGCAAAAAGTGTCAATTGTTGGCATTGGGGCTGGGGCTGAAAGCGGGCTCACGATACGGGCCGCAGAAGTATGTAAGCAGGCAGATGTAATCATTGGTGCAAAACGTATGACAAAGTCTTTTGCGGAAAAAGGAAAGCCGGTATATGTATCCTACCAGCCGAAAGAGATTGCCGGATATGTGAAAGCACACCCGGAATATGAACGGGCGGCAGTTTTGTTTTCCGGTGACACCGGCTTTTACAGTGGGGCTTCGGGGCTTAAGGAAGAACTGGAGAAGAGAAAAAGGGAAGGGGCAAAAATAGAAATTGAGATAATTCCGGGAATTTCATCTGTCACGTATTTTTGTTCCAGGTTAGGTGTTTCCTGGGAAGACGCAAAGCTGATCAGTGTGCATGGAAGAAGGGAAAATGTACTTGCTGCAGTGCGTGGAGCAAAGAAAACATTCATTCTTGCAGGAAACAGGCAGGATATCATGGATATCAGCAGCGCTATGACAGAAGCAGGATTTGGTGAGCTCGAGATGTGCGTTGGTATGCGGTTGTCTTACCATGATGAAGAGATTGTAAGGGGGCGGGTGAAGGATTATCTCACCTATAACGGAGATAACCTGGCTGTCGTATATATCAATAATCCGGAAGGCGGCGAAGAAGTGATATCTCACGGGATTCCGGATGAGATGTTTGTGCGGGGAGAGGCTCCCATGACGAAGGAGGAGGTAAGAAGTGTCTGCCTTTCCAAGATGCGGATCAGGAAAGATTCTGTTATCTATGATGTGGGCGCCGGAACGGGTTCTGTGTCGGTGGAGGCGGCGCTTCTGGCGGAAAAAGCGCAGGTATATGCCATAGAGAAGAAAAAAGACGCAATTGGTGTCATACAGGAAAATAAACGGAAGAGGAAGCTTTGCAATCTTATTATTGCAGAAGGGGAAGCGCCGGGAATTCTGGAAGACCTTCCGGCGCCGGATTGTGTATTTATCGGCGGGAGCGGAGGACGTCTGGAAGAGATTATAGAAGCTGTCCGGGAAAAGAATCCGAATGTCAGGGTTGTCATCAGCGCCATTACTCTTGAGACTCTTGCAAAAGCGACACAATACTGCAGGACAATGCAAAATGTGGAGGCGGAGATCGTACAGATTTCTGTGGCGAAGTCTAAAAGCGTGGGCAGTTATCATATGATGACCGGACAGAATCCGATCTTTATTATCAGTTTTACTTGTAGTGGGGAGAGATAGCATTTGAAACATGCAAGAATATTAATCGCAGCGCCTGCAAGCGGTACCGGGAAGACGTTGATTACGTGCGGGATATTAAGCTGCCTGAAGGAAAGAAATATGGAAGTTACCGCATTTAAGTGTGGACCCGATTATATTGATCCGATGTTTCACAAAGAAGTACTGCAAATTAACAGCTATAACCTGGATACATTTATGTGCGGGAGAAACGGTGTAAGAGAGATTCTTGCCAGACATTTGGAAGCACCATTCTCTGACGGACAAAGGGATAGTATTGCAGTGATTGAAGGCGTGATGGGATATTATGACGGCCTTGGAGGTGTTTCCACAGAGGCAAGCGCTTATGATGTGGCAGACGCCACGGACACGCCTGTGGTTCTGCTTGTCGACTGTAAGGGACTGAGTGTCTCTGTAGTTCCGGTTATCAAAGGGTTTCTTTCTTATAAGGAAAAAGAGGGGGACAAAAGGTATATCAAAGGGGTGATTTTAAATCGTCTCTCTCCCGGAATGTATGGGAGAATGAAGGAACTGATAGAGAGAGAAACATCTGTGAAGGTGTATGGCTATGTCCCGGTCCTTAAGGAGGGCGTTCTTGAAAGCCGGTATCTGGGACTTCAGATGCCGCAGGAGAACGTAAGAATCCGGGAACGGTTAGGGAACTTTGGCAGGAAGCTTTCTGAAACAGTTGATATAGAAGGTCTGATAGAGCTTTCGGCAAATGCCCCGCATCTTCCGCCTGTGGCAGGTGCAAAGGATAAAGAGGGACTTTATCGCGGCGTCAGAATTGGAATTGCGGCGGATGAAGCTTTTTGTTTTTGTTATCAGGATAATCTGGAATACCTGGAATATCTGGGAGCAAGGGTGATTTCGTTTTCTCCTCTTCATGATACGGGGCTGCCGGAAGATATTCACGGACTGCTCTTTTACGGAGGATATCCGGAGCTTTATGCAAAACAGCTTGCGGCGAATCATTCCATGCGAATATGTGTGAAGGAGGCCGTTGACGGAGGAACTCCCTGTATTGCGGAATGCGGAGGATTTTTGTACCTGCAGGAGCAGCTGGAGGGAAAGGACAGGCAGATGTATCCCATGGCAGGTGTATTCCAAGGGGAAAGCAGAAAAAAGGAACGTCTGCAGAGATTTGGATATCTGACGCTTACGGGAGGAAAGGTATTTGGACAGGATGTCGGAGAGCTTCGGGCTCATGAGTTCCATTATTATGATTCTGAGAAATGCGGAAGTGCATTTACAGCGAAGAAACCATTGTCAGACCGGACATGGGAGTGTATGATTAGCACAGACACGATACTTGCAGGGTATCCGCATTTTCATTATCTTGGAAATAAGAAGATGGCGGAAGCATTTTTAGAAGCGGCGAAAAAGAGTAGGTCTGAAGATTTGAAAAGAGAGAAGAAAAATGATGTTAGATGAAATGATAAAAAAAATACAGCCGATAGACCGGGAGGCGATGGAGCTTTCAGAGAAAAAATGGAATTCCATAGCAAAGCCGCTCCACAGTCTTGGCAGGCTTGAAAAGCATATCACTCAGATTGCAGGTATTACGGGAAATGTGGAAGTAAATCTGGAGAAAAAGGCTTTGATTGTTATGTGTGCGGATAACGGGGTCGTAGAAGAAGGGGTGACACAGACCGGGCAGGAAGTGACGGCGATTGTGGCCGAGAATTTTCTCCGGGTTAATTCCAGTGCGGCAATTATGTGCCGCAAGGCCGGTGTGGATTTGTTCCCAATCGATATCGGGATGGCAAGGGATACAAATGTTCCGGATTATAAGATCGCTTACGGAACAAAGAATATGGCACATGAGCCTTCTATGTCACGGGAAGAGGCATTGCGGGCGGTTCTGACCGGAATCGAACTGGTGAAGGAAAAAAAGGCGGCCGGTTATCAGATTCTTGCGACCGGGGAGATGGGAATCGGAAATACGACGACCAGCAGCGCGGTTGCCAGTGTGCTTCTTGGTCAGCCGGTTTCTCTGATGACCGGGCGCGGGGCGGGCCTTACCAGTGACGGGCTGAAACATAAGATTGCGGTTATTGAGACAGCGATAGAAAGAAACCATCCTGACAGAAAAGATGCACTGGATGTGCTTGCAAAGGTGGGCGGGTTTGACCTTGCAGGCCTTACAGGAGTTTTCTTAGGGGGCGCTTATTACCGGATTCCGGTTCTGATTGACGGATTCATCTCGGCTGTGGCAGCCCTGGCGGCGTATAAGCTCTGCCCTCTTGCGAAAGAATATATGCTGGCTTCTCA
>DKYD01000079.1:0-16093 GCA_002492335.1 Lachnospiraceae bacterium UBA7109 | reverse complement strand
GAATATATGCTGGCTTCTCATGTGTCGAAGGAACCCGGGATGCAGATCGTCCTTCGTGCTCTTGAAAAGGAAGCCTCTCTTACCTGTGACATGTGCCTGGGAGAAGGTACAGGTGCGGTTGCATATCTCCCGGTACTGGAACTGGCGGCGGAGGTGTATGAAAAGATGAGCACCTTTTCGGAGAATCAGATAGAAGATTATAAGGAACTTGGTGATAAATGATGATACATTTGGTAACCGGAGGAAGTGGAAGTGGCAAATCCTCCTATGCAGAGGAACAGATTGTAAAGGAAAACAGGCGGTATGACGCTCCGTTTTTTTATGTGGCAACGATGATTCCCCGGGGAGAAGAGACAAAGGAAAAGATAAAAAGACACCAGATGCAGAGACTGGATCTGGGATTTCTTACAGTAGAAAAATATGTAGATCTGGAAGAGCTTAAGATTCCGGATAATGCAGGAATTCTTCTAGAATGTATATCAAACCTGACAGCAAATGAACTCTACAGAGAAGATAAGCAGTCCGAAAGAGGAGGAAAAGAAGAATCCGACAGTGGGGAAGTGTCTTCCGGGGCATATGACAGAGCCTACAGGGCAGTTGTAAACGGAGCGCTTAAGCTTTCCCGGCAGACGGAGCATCTTGTAATTGTAACAAATGAGGTGCATTCGGATGTGAACGGATACAGCCGGGAGACGGAAAACTACCGGAAGCTGTTAGGAAAAATCAACTGTGAACTGGCAAAAAAGGCAGATCAGGTGACAGAAGTTGTATACGGAATACCGATGGAGATAAAGAGATGACAGGAAGATTGTGGAACAGTTTTAAAATTGCATTTTCTATGTATAGCAGAATCCCTGTGCCGGGTGCAGAATGGACCGGGGAAAATATATCGTATGCTATGTGCTTTTTTCCGTGGATAGGCGGTGTGATCGGCGGCGCCACGTGGGCTGTGTGGATGCTGCGGGAATGGCTTCTAAGCAGACAGGTTCCGGCAGCAGAGTGGTCTTTTACTGTATTGCTTGTCCTGCTTCCGCTGATTCTTACCGGAGGGATTCACATGGACGGCTTTCTGGATACGAAGGATGCGTTAAGCTCTTATCAGCCCAGAGAAAAACGGCTGGAAATTTTAAAGGATCCACATACAGGAGCATTTGCAATCATTTCCTGTGCAGTCTATATGTTTGCGTATACCGGAATCTATGCATCTCTTACAACAGACAGCATAAAAATCATTGCGCTTAGTTTTGTATTGTCAAGAACATTGAGCGGCCTTTCGGTACTCTGTTTTCCGCAGGCAAAAAAGGAGGGGCTTCTGGTATCCTTTTCAAAGAGTGCGAAGAAACGCCCGGGAAGAAACGTGCTTGGCAGCTATCTTCTTATATTGTGTGTCCTGATGATATGGATGGGAGGCATGCGTGGAGCCATATGTCTTGTGGCAGCAGGAGCATCTTTTCTGTATTATTATCGGATGTCGATGAAAAATTTTGGCGGGGTGACCGGGGATCTGGCAGGATATTTTTTGCAGATGTGTGAGATTCTGATGGCGGCGGCAGTGGTGATTACAGATATATGGATGAAAGGGGCAGGACTATGATTTTAATGATTGGCGGTGCGTATCAGGGAAAATATGAGTATGCAAGAAGGATGTATCCGGATATCTCCTGGATAGACGGACAGACTTGTGAGGAAGAGGATATCTACAGCTGCAGTGCAATCTTTCATTTCCATTCTTATCTGGAACGTATGATGCGGCAGGGGAAATCCGTAAGAGAGCTTGCCGGACGTCTGGCAGATGAGAATCCGGATATTGTAATTGTCAGTGATGAGATCGGATATGGAATTGTTCCGGTGGACCGTTTTGAAAGGGAATACAGGGAGACGGTTGGCCGCGTCTGCACGGAGCTGGCGGTATACGCGGATAAAGTATTTCGTGTTGTGTGCGGAATCGGAACAAAGGTGAAAGGGTGAGGCTGTAACGTGAAATGTTATTTGATCCGGCATTCCCTGACAGCCGGGAACCTGAAAAAGCGCTATATCGGAAGGACGGATGAACCCCTTTGTGAGGAAGGAATTTTATTGCTGGAGGAAAGAGTCTACCCGGACGTCCAGAGAATTTATGTAAGTCCGATGAAGCGGTGTATACAGACGGCAAAGCTTATTTATCCCGGACAGCAGGCGGTTGTCATAGAAGAATTCCGGGAATGTGATTTCGGGTTATTTGAGAATAAAAATTATAAAGAGCTGGCGCATATAAACCTGTATCAGGAGTGGGTAGACAGTGGCGGAACGCTTCCCTTTCCGGAAGGGGAGAGTAAGGAATCATTTGCAAAGCGCTGTGTGGAAGCCTTTGAGCGGGCGTATGCACAGTGCCGGAAGGAAAAGATAGACGCGGCTGCTTTTGTTGTTCACGGCGGAACGATTATGAGTATTATGGAACAATATGCGTATCCGAAAAAAAGTTATTATGATTATCAGACAGGAAATGGGGATGGATATGAACTTGTTATGGAAGATGCTGATTCCGGTGGCGGCAGGATTTGTGCTGGATCTTATCCTGGGCGATCCGGTATGGCTGTATCATCCGGTGCGAATGATCGGGCATCTGATTTTAGGATCGGAAAAAATTATAAGAAGATTGTTTTTTAGGACAGGGCAAAAGGAAGCTCCGGAAAGACGGAAAAAGAAAGAATATGCAGGCGGTGCATTACTGGCCGTCATTGTGCTTGCAGTCAGTGTGGCAGTCACGGCGTTGCTTCTCGGTATCCTGTACCGGATATCTGTGTGGGCAGGGCTTATGGCAGAAACGTTTCTGTGTTATCAGCTCTTTGCTGTGAAGTCGTTGAAAACAGAAAGTGATAAGGTGTATCAGGCGCTTACCGATGAGAGTCTTGAGGCAGGCCGGAAGGCAGTATCGATGATCGTGGGAAGAGATACCAGAGAGCTGGATGAAAAAGGGGTCGTTAAGGCCGCAGTTGAGACGGTGGCAGAAAATACTTCCGACGGGATCGTGGCGCCGATGTTTTATATGGTCATGGGCGGCGCGGTGCTGGGCGTTGCTTATAAGGCAATCAATACGATGGATTCCATGATTGGATATAAGAATGAGAAATACCGGTATTTTGGGACTGTGGCGGCGAGGCTGGATGACGTGGTGAATTATCTTCCGGCAAGACTTTCTGCATGGCTTATGACAGCGGCGGCATTTGTCTGCGGATATGATGGGAAAAATGCGTATCGCATTTACCGTCGTGACCGTCATAACCATAAGAGCCCTAATTCTGCGCAGACAGAATCCGTGATGGCAGGAGCGCTTGACATACAGCTTGCGGGAAATGCGTATTATTTTGGAAAACTTTATGAGAAACCGACCATCGGAGATGCAAAAAGAGAGGTTGAAGTGCAGGACATCCGTCGTTCCCACAGACTTTTATATGGAACTGCATGGTTTGCACTTCTTTTGCTTTTGGCAGTTCAGGCGGCGGTCACGGGACTCTTGCTGCAGCCCGGTATCAATTGATGGAAAGAGAAAGAGCAGGACAGGGTATGGAAAGACAGATACATGGAGGCGATATTTACCGGAATCATGGGGCGCTGGATTTTTCGGTAAACAGCAATCCGCTTGGGACGCCGGAAGCGGTACTGCGTGCTGTGAGAGAAACGGCGTCGCAGGTTTGCTGCTATCCGGATATGCTTTGTGAAAAATTAAGACAGGCAGTCAGCAGGTTTGAGCAGGTTCCCGCCTGTGAGATTCTCTGCGGAAATGGCGCGGCAGAGCTTTTCTTTGCAGCAGCGGCGGCGATAAAGCCGGGGAAAGCTCTTCTCGTGGCGCCATCTTTTTCTGAGTATGAAAGGGCTCTTCGGGTATGGGAGACGGACGTCCGGTATTACAGACTTGCGCGTGAGAATGAATTCCAGGTGGAGGAGGGAATTCTGGAAGCGATTACAGGAAGTCTGGATCTGTTATTTCTGTGCAATCCGAATAACCCTACCGGACTGGTGATTGAAAAAGATTTGATGAAAAAAATATTGGAAAAATGCAGGAAATGTGAAGTTCTGGTGGTGCTCGATGAATGTTTTATCGAATTTCTCGATGAACCGGAACGATATGAGATGAAATCCCGGCTGGAGGAATTTCCCAATTTGTTTCTGGTGAAGGCTTTTACAAAGATTTTTGCAATGCCGGGCTTAAGGCTTGGGTATGGAATGAGCAGTAATGCCGAATTGCTGAAGAAAATAAGGAGTACGCTGCAGCCCTGGAATGTGTCCGGCCCGGCGCAGGCGGCAGGGGCTGCGGCGCTTGCGGATTGTGGAAAATATCTGGAAGAAACGAGAAAGTATCTGTCCGCTGAGAGAGCGTACCTGTCAGAAGAATTGGAAAAGCTTGGATTTCATGTATATCCTTCCAGAGCAAATTATCTGTTTTTCTCCGGAAGGAAGGGAATTTATGAAGAGGCTCTTAAGGCAGGGTTTTTGATTCGTGACTGCAGCGGATATGAAGGACTTGGGGAAGGTGATTATCGCATTGCCATCCGTACAAGAGAAGAAAATGAGAGGTTACTTACATGGCTAAGAAGATTATGATACAGGGAACTATGTCAAATGCAGGAAAAAGCCTGCTCTGCGCCGGTTTGTGCCGGATATTCTGGCAGGACGGATATAAGACTGCGCCGTTTAAGTCCCAGAATATGGCGCTGAATTCTTTTATTACAGAAGACGGACTTGAGATGGGACGGGCGCAGGTCGTCCAGGCAGAAGCGGCAGGTATCAGGCCGGATGTGCGCATGAATCCCATTTTACTGAAGCCGACCAATGATACAGGTTCGCAGGTGATTGTAAATGGCGAAGTAAGAGGAAATATGAGCGCAAGAGATTATTTTGCCTATAAGAAAGCGCTGGTTCCCGACATTCTGAAAGCATTTCATGAACTGGAAGAGGAATATGAGATTCTTGTCATGGAAGGAGCAGGAAGTCCGGCGGAAATAAATCTGAAAAAAGACGACATTGTGAATATGGGACTGGCTCAGATGACAGACGCCCCCGTGCTCCTTGTGGGAGATATTGACAGGGGCGGCGTATTTGCGCAGCTTCTTGGGACATTGATGCTTTTAGAAGAGGAAGAGAGAGCGCGCGTAAAAGGGCTGATCATTAATAAATTCCGGGGTGATAAGACAATTTTGGATCCGGGAATCGTGATGCTGGAGGAACGGGGAGGGATTCCGGTTGTCGGTGTGACTCCGTATCTTTCCGTAGAGATTGAGGATGAGGACAGCCTGACAGAGCGTTTCCGGGGCAGAAAAGAGAAAACAGACGCGCTGATTGACATTGCAGTCATCCATGTGCCCAGAATTTCCAATTTTACAGATTTTCTTACACTGGAAAATATGGAGGGAGTGTCTTTGCGCTATGTAAAGAAGCAGTCAGAGTTAAAGAATCCAGATATGATCATTTTGCCGGGAACCAAGAATACGATGGCAGATCTGATGTGGCTTAGACAGAACGGCCTGGAAGCAGAGGTATTAAAGGCAGCATCAAGAGGAACGGTTGTCTGGGGAATCTGCGGCGGCTATCAGATGCTGGGAGAATCGATCAACGATCCAGAAGGAATCGAAAACAACGGAGAACCTGCCGGGATGCGGGGAATGGGTCTTTTGCCCGTGAGAACCGTATTTACCGGGCAGAAGACCAGAACGAGAGTGACCGGGAGATTTGAAAAGGCAGACGGAATTCTGAAAGGTCTGAAAGACATTACATTTGAAGGATATGAAATTCATATGGGAGAGACCATGGGGGACGTCTTGCCAATGAGCAGCCTTTGCGATTGTGTACATGGAAAAACATCCCGGGACGGAGCCTGTGCGGGAAATATTTACGGCACATATGTACATGGGATTTTTGACAGGGAAGAGGTTGTAAGTACAGTTCTTCTGGCACTGGCGAAGAAGAAAGGCATTGCCTTTGAACGAGGAGAAGCCTTAGATTTGAAAGCGTTTAAGGAGCGGCAGTATAATCTGCTGGCAGACGCCTTAAGAGAGCACCTGGATATGAAAAAAATATACGAAATTATGGGACTTTGAGGATACAGGAAAATGTGAGGGAGATAGAAGGATATGGGAAAGATAGGGACAACGATAGAAAATGTGCTTCCGGCTGAGATAGAAAAGAGAAGCTTTGAGATTATTACAGAAGAGCTTGATAAGAAAGGAATTGTCCTGCCTGAAAAGCAGGCTCCGGTGATCAAACGATGTATCCACACAAGTGCAGATTTTGATTATGCAGAGAATCTGGTATTCTCGGAAGGCGCGGTGGAAAAGGCAATAAAAGCAATTAAGAGCGGCGCTTCGATTGTAACCGATACACAGATGGGGTATTCCGGTATTAACAAAAAGCGTCTGGGGGCATATGGCGGTCAGGCATATTGCTTTATGTCTGACAAAGACGTGGCGGAAATGGCAGGAAAAAACGGGACGACACGTGCGGTGGCAAGTATGGAGAAAGCCTGTACATTGAATGAAAAACTGATTTTTGCCATCGGAAATGCACCAACAGCCTTGATCCGGCTGTATGAGCTGATCCGGGAAGGGCGGATAAAACCAGAATTGATTATCGGAGTGCCGGTAGGCTTCGTGAATGTGGTGCAGTCCAAAGAACTGATCCTTTCGCTTACGGATATTCCTTATATTGTAGCAAGAGGGAGAAAAGGTGGAAGTAATGTGGCGGCATGTATCTGTAATGCACTGTTACAAATGCTTGAAAAATAGGAAAATAATTATTGACAATCGGAAGAGTGTATGCTATAGTCTATTAAAAATTAACAAGTTAAACCGTTGAAGCGGAGATAACGGCAATGATGCCTTTACAGAGAGCCTGTGATGCTGAGAGTCAGGTGAGAAACAAGTTGTCAAATGGACCGCTGAGGGCGCAGTCAAATGGGAATACCAGAGTATTCTGCGACGTGTCGGCATACGTCAGTTGCCAGGGATATGTGGGTATCCTGTTAAGTGCACGGGTCGTACCGTGAATTCAAGGTGGCACCGCGGATAGTGTTGTATTTGTAAAACAATGCATTATATTCGTCCTTGACAGAAAATATTATTCTGTCAAGGACGTTTTTTGTTGCCGGGCATACGATAAAACAGTCCGGTGAACGGTTCTGAGTTTCGTCCTTTGACAGAAGGTCAAAAGAACTATTTTGGGGAGGAGCAGACCATGAAAATTTTACCAGGTATTGATGATGTAAAAAGAATCGCAGACGCCGGCAGATACAAAGTTGTACCGGTGAGTTGTGAAATTTTATCTGATTTTACCACACCTATTGAAACAATGAAAATACTGAAAAATGTATCCACGCACTGCTATATGCTGGAATCCGCACAGGCAGACGAAACCTGGGGGCGATATACATTTCTCGGTTTTGATCCAAAGTTTGAGATTACCTGCATGGACGGGGAAATGAAGATTGGAAATCTCACAGTAAAAACGGATGACCCATCGGATTATCTTCGACAAATTCTTGCGGATTATAAGAGCCCTCGTTTTGATTATCTTCCTTCCTTTACAGGCGGACTTGTGGGTTACTTCTCTTATGATTATCTTACATACAGCGAGCCGGCCGTTAAATGCAATGTGGAGGACAGCGAAAATTTCAAGGATGCAGACTTGATGCTGTTTGATAAGGTGATTGCTTTTGACCATATCCGGCAGAAGATTATCTTTATCGTGAATATGTCCCTTTCCGATGTGGAAGTCGGATACCATAAAGCTCTGATTGAACTGAAACACCTTGTACAGTTGTTAAAACAGGGCGAGAAAAAGCAAGAGCCGACGAGCGGGCTTTTGGGAGAGGTTACGCCGCTTTTTAACAAAGAGCAATTTTGTAATATGGTTGAAAAAGCAAAATACCATATCCGTGAGGGTGATATTTTCCAGATTGTGCTGTCAAACCGACTGTCGGCTCCTTTTGAGGGCAGCCTGCTGAATACCTATCGTGTGCTGCGTACGATCAATCCGTCGCCATATATGTTTTATTTTTCGGGGATGGATGTGGAAATCGCAGGCGCTTCACCGGAGACTCTTGTTAAACTTGAAAACGGTGTGCTGCATACTTTTCCCCTTGCCGGAACAAGGCCGAGAGGAAAAACAGACGAAGAAGACAAGATGCTGGAAACGGAACTTCTTGCCGATGAAAAAGAACTTGCTGAACACAATATGCTGGTAGACTTAGGGCGAAACGACCTTGGAAAGATCAGCAAATTCGGCACGGTACAGATCGAAAAACTTCACTCTGTTGAGCGATATTCTCACGTTATGCATATTGGTTCGACAGTACGTGGAGAAATTGGTGACAGTTATGATGCTTTGGATGCCATTGAAGCAGTGCTCCCGGCGGGAACACTTTCGGGTGCACCGAAGATCAGGGCCTGTCAGCTGATCGGAGAACTTGAAAACAATAAGCGTGGCATTTACGGCGGTGCAATCGGTTATATTGATTTTACGGGAAATATGGATACCTGCATTGCCATCCGTATTGCCTATAAGAAAAATGGGAAAGTGTTTGTACGAAGCGGCGCTGGTATTGTTGCGGATTCTGTTCCTGAAAAAGAATTCGAAGAATGTCTGAACAAGGCAAAATCTTCCCTGAAAGCGCTGAAACTTGCACAGGAGGTGGAGTGATGATTCTTTTAATCGATAACTACGACAGTTTCTCCTATAATCTTTATCAGCTTATCGGCGAGATTGAGCCGGATATCAAAGTGATCCGTAATGATGAAATGACGGTGGAGGAAATCAGGAACTTAAAACCGGATCGTATCATTCTTTCCCCGGGTCCGGGAAGGCCTGAAGAAGCAGGAATCATCGTAGAGGTTGTAAAAACAGTCAGCCGTGAAATTCCTACCCTTGGCGTGTGCCTCGGTCATCAGGCCGTCTGTGTGGCCTTTGGCGCCACCGTGACTTATGCAAAAAAGCTGATGCACGGCAAACAGTCGGATGTGAAATTTGATACGGAGTGCGCAGTGTTTAAAGACATGCCGGAAATGGCAAAAGTCGCCCGTTACCATTCCCTTGCCGCCGATGCCGATACGATACCTGAAGAACTGGAAATAACCGCA
The DNA here is from genome assembly GCA_002492335.1 of Lachnospiraceae bacterium UBA7109. GTDB lineage: Bacteria > Bacillota > Clostridia > Lachnospirales > Lachnospiraceae > UBA7109. The sequence continues at coordinate 6,986 of DKYD01000079.1, read as the reverse complement.
GTTACCGCTGACGGTGAAATAATGGCGGTACAACACAAAGAATATCCCATTTACGGCGTACAGTTTCATCCCGAATCTATTATGACGCCGAATGGTAAACAGATGCTTAAAAATTTTATAAAGGAGATATGAGCCATGATCAAAGAAGCGATTGTTAAGATTGTCAATAAAGAAGACCTCACTTATACGGAAGCCTATACTGTAATGAATGAAATTATGAGCGGCGAAACAACACCTACGCAGAATGCTGCATTTCTCGCGGCTCTTTCAACGAAAAGCGCCAGAGCCGAAACTACTGATGAGATTGCAGGATGTGCCGCGGCTATGCGTGCACATGCACAAAAAGTTGAAACGGATATGGAACTGTTTGAAATTGTGGGAACGGGCGGCGACAACGCCCACAGCTTTAATATTTCCACTACCTCCGCTCTTGTTGCAGCGGCAGGCGGAATGAAGGTGGCAAAACATGGAAATCGTGCCGCATCCTCACAGTGTGGAACGGCAGACTGTCTGGAAGCACTGGGGGTGAATATCAATCAAAGTCCTGAAAAATGCATCGAACTTCTTGACAAGGCAGGTATGTGCTTCTTTTTTGCGCAGAAATACCACACATCAATGAAGTATGTAGGCGCGATCCGTAAGGAGCTTGGTTTCCGCACGGTATTTAATATTCTGGGACCCCTGACCAACCCTGGTACACCTTCTTTCCAACTGCTGGGGGTATATGATGATTATCTTGTGGAGCCTTTGGCCCAGGTTTTGATCAATCTTGGCATTAAGCGTGGTATGGTAGTATATGGTATGGATAAGCTGGACGAGATTTCTATGAGTGCGCCGACCAGGATCTGTGAGATTCGTGACGGATGGTTCAAATCTTATGAGATCACCCCTGAAGAATTCGGTTTTGAAAGATGTACAAAGGAAGATTTAAAAGGCGGTACCCCCGAAGAAAATGCGCAAATTACTTTAAATATTTTGAATGGCGAAAAGGGACACAGACGGAACGCAGTCCTGATGAATGCCGGTGCATCGCTTTATATCGGTGGTAAAGCGGACAGCATGAAAGATGGTATTGCCTTTGCCGCAGAGTTGATCGACTCTGGAAAGGCAATGAAAACGCTTCAGGCGCTCATTGAGGTCAGCAATGCTTCGGAGGTGGGATGATGACGATTCTGGAACAGCTTGCAGAACATGCAAGAGAACGTGTGTATGAGATAAATAAAATAATTCCCCACGCAGAGATCCGGACGCGGGCGCTGAATCTGCCAAAAGGTAACTTTGCATTTGAAAATGCGTTAAAGACGGAGGATATTGCTTTTATCTGTGAATGTAAAAAGGCGTCTCCATCAAAGGGATTGATCGCACCGGATTTTCCGTATGTGCAGATTGCCAGAGAATATGAGGCGGCAGGCGCGGACTGCATTTCTGTCCTGACTGAGCCCAAATGGTTTCTTGGTGATAATAAATATCTGAAAGAAATTACCGAAGTTGTTTCCGTCCCGTGTATACGCAAGGATTTTACCGTTGACGATTATATGATTTATGAAGCAAAATTACTTGGCGCGTCTGCGGTGCTTCTTATTTGCTCCATTCTTTCGGAAAGCAGGATCAAAGAATATATCAATATTTGTGATACACTCGGAATGTCGGCTCTGGTAGAAGCCCATAATGAAGCCGAGGTTGAGACGGCGCTTCGGGCAGGAGCGAGAATGGTTGGGGTAAACAACCGCAATCTGAAGGACTTTTCTGTTGACACTGACAACAGCCGCAGACTCCGGGATTTGATACCAAAAGAGATTTTGTTTGTATCCGAAAGCGGCGTCCGCTCCGCCGAAGATGTGGCAAAGCTGCGGGAAATCGGCGCCGATGCAGTACTTGTCGGAGAGACCTTGATACGGGCTGGGGATAAAGGGGCAAAACTTTGTGAATTGCGAGGTGCAGTATGACAAAGATCAAACTTTGCGGGATTTCTCGGAAAGAAGATGTTGAAGCAGCGAACGAATTAAATCCTGACTATATCGGTTTTGTGTTTGCAAAAAACAGTCGTCGAGCCGTGTCAGCCCGGCAGGCTTCAGAGTTAAAGGCAGCTCTTGCTCCTAATATCAAAGCTGTCGGGGTGTTTGTCAATGAAAATGTGGATACGGTTGCAAGGTTACTGGATGGCGGGGTGATTGATATCGCACAGCTTCATGGCAATGAAGATGAAAAATATATTGCAGGTCTGCGGGAGAAAACAGCGAAACCGCTGATCCAGGCTTTTCGAATTACAGAGAAGGAAGAAGTATTAAAGGCACAGTGCAGCCCGGCAGACTATATCCTGCTTGATTCAGGAGCCGGTACAGGAGTTGTTTTTGACTGGAGTTTACTTGAGGATATCCAGAGACCGTACTTTCTTGCAGGCGGACTTGACTGCACAAACGTGACGAAAGCGATAAAAGTATTGCAGCCTTTTGCCGTTGACGTCAGCTCGGGCATTGAAACCGGGGGAAAGAAAGATAAAAATAAAATGGCGGCTTTTGTTGCCGCCGTCAGAAAGGAAGATGGAAGATGACAAATCCAAAAGGACGTTTTGGCATTCACGGCGGGCAGTATATTCCGGAAACGTTGATGAATGCGGTAATTGAATTAGAGAAAGCGTATGATTACTATAAAAAAGATCCTGAATTTAACAAAGAACTTACTGAACTTTTTAATGAATATGCAGGCAGACCGTCCAGACTCTACTATGCCGAAAAAATGACCAGGGATCTGGGCGGCGCCAAAATTTATCTGAAACGTGAAGATCTCAACCATACCGGGGCACATAAGATTAATAATGTGCTCGGTCAGGCGCTTCTTGCAAAAAAGATGGGAAAAACAAGATTGATCGCGGAAACGGGAGCCGGTCAGCACGGTGTTGCAACGGCAACTGCCGCTGCGCTTATGGGGATGGAATGTGTGGTTTTTATGGGGGAGGAGGATACCGTTCGTCAGGCGTTGAATGTGTATCGTATGCGCCTGCTCGGTGCAGAGGTTATTCCTGTAAAATCCGGTACAGCAACGCTGAAGGATGCTGTTTCCGAGGCAATGAGAGAATGGACTTCCCGTATTGATGACACACATTATTGCCTTGGCTCTGTTATGGGACCGCATCCTTTTCCTACCATTGTCCGTGATTTTCAGGCGGTGATTTCCAAAGAAATCAGGGAGCAGATTCTTGCAAAGGAGGGCAGGCTGCCGGATGCAGTTCTCGCCTGTGTTGGAGGTGGATCCAATGCGATTGGCAGTTTCTACCATTTTATCGGGGATCAGGAGGTTCGGCTGATCGGGTGTGAAGCAGCAGGCCGGGGAATTGACACGGCAGAGACAGCGGCGACCATCGCCACCGGAAAACCTGGCATCTTTCATGGTATGAAGTCTTATTTCTGCCAGGACAAATATGGCCAGATTGCTCCGGTTTACTCCATTTCGGCAGGTCTGGATTATCCCGGGATTGGCCCGGAGCATGCGCATTTATATGACATTGGCAGAGCGGAGTATGTCCCTGTTACAGACGATGAGGCGGTATGCGCCTTTGAGTATCTGGCCAGAACCGAAGGGATTATTCCTGCTATTGAATCGGCTCACGCAGTCGCGCATGCAATAAAGCTGGCGCCTGCTATGAACAAAGATCAAATTATTGTTATCACTATATCCGGCAGAGGCGATAAAGACTGCGCCGCTATTGCCCGTTACAGAGGGGAGGATCTTCATGAATAAAATTAAAAATGCATTTGAAAACGGAAAGGCGTTCATTCCATTTATTACCTGCGGCGATCCGGATCTGGAAACCACCGCCGCGGTTGTCCGTGCTGCTGTGGAAAATGGTGCGGATCTGATAGAGCTTGGTATTCCATTCTCCGATCCTACTGCGGAAGGCCCGGTGATTCAGGGGGCGAATCTGAGGGCTTTGAATGGAGGAGTTACCACAGATCAGATTTTCCGTTTTGTCAGAGAACTGCGCAGGAATGTCACTGTGCCGATAGTTTTTATGACTTATGCCAATGTAGTATTCTCCTACGGTGCAGAGCGCTTTATCAGCGCCTGCAAAGACATCGGAATCGATGGGCTCATTCTGCCGGATCTTCCATTTGAGGAAAAGGATGAATTTTTGCCCTTCTGTCACAAGTATGGAGTGGATCTGGTATCGCTGATTGCACCCACCTCGGAAAACCGTATTGCCATGATTGCAAAGGAAGCGGAAGGTTTTATATATATTGTTTCCAGTCTTGGGGTAACCGGCGTGCGAAGTGAGATTAAAACAGACCTTACATCAATTGTTAAAATAGTGAGAGAAAATACGGAGGTTCCATGTGCGATCGGATTCGGTATTTCCACACCGGAGCAGGCGAAGAAAATGGCAGGTTTTTCTGATGGAGCGATCGTCGGTTCGGCTATTATCAGGTTGTTGGAACAGTATGGAAAGGCTGCGCCGAAATATGTTGGCGATTATGTAAAGAAAATGAAATCGGCTCTGATATGATTCTGTGTGTTGTGAAAGAGGCGGAACAGTGGAGAATGCTGATTGGAGAACATTTTGAAACCGATCAATAACAAGTGAAATAATAAGCATTACGAGAAGAATCGGGAGAGTATCATGGTCAGGTGTTTTGAGTCCTGACTATTTTTGAAAAAAGTGTTGACTCCTACGCTGCGTAATAGTTTATATTAATATTACCAGGCGAATGGAGGAAACGACGATGATGACGATACATGAGGTGAGCAAGCTTGCCGGGGTGAGTATACGTACTCTGCAATATTATGACAAGATTGGTCTTTTGCATCCGACGGGATACACCAATGCGGGATACAGACTGTATGACGATATGGATCTGGAACGCCTTCAGCACATCCTGGTGTTTCGCGAGTTGGAGTTTCCGTTAAAGGACATCAAGGCTATCATAAACAGTCCTGATTTTGACAGAGGCAAGGCGTTGGAACAACAGATAGAATTGCTGAAGCTGAAAAAGGAACATATTGAAAATCTGATGGACTTTGCACTTGGAATAAAAATGTTAGGAGTAAAACATATGGATTTTAGAGCTTTTGATAGAAGTAAGCTGGATGAATATTCCAGAAATGCGAAGGAACTTTACGGCGATACGCCAGAGTACAAAGAGATGGAAGAGAAGCAGAAAAACCGGACAGAAGAAGAGGATAAGATTCTGGCAGACAGATTCCTGTTATTCTTCAAAGAGGCCGGAGAGATGAAGGATACGGATCCGGCATCGTCTAAGGCTCAGGATCTTGTGAAAAGGATACAGGATTATATCACGGAAAACCTGTATACCTGTTCTGACAAGATTTTGCGCGGTTTGGGAAAGATGTATTCTGGCGGTGGTGATTTTACGAAGAACATTGATGAGTATGGTGGTGAAGGGACCGCAGAGTTCGTCGACAATGCGATTCAAATATACTGTGACAAAGTGGAATAAAAGAACCGGATGGATTAAATTATCATCTGGAAAAAGCAGACAGTGCGTGTTATGATTATAGGAAAGAGAATTTCGTAGTTTTAAAGAGACAGAAAGCGCAGGGATAAGATGGATTTACAGAGCAGGCGGATGATGAACAGCGATGAGATATATGAAGATCTGTGTGACAAGATTGAGCATCTGGTCTATATGCCGGGACAGCGGATCAGTGAAAATGAGTTATGTCAACAGTATGGGGCGACCAGGCATATGGTGAGAGGGGCGCTCACAAGATTAAGGCAGAGGAAACTGGTGGAAGTATATCCACAGAGAGGAACTTTTGTCAGTCTGATTGATATGGATTATATAGCAGATATTGTATTTTTCCGTGAATCCATGGAGCAGGAGGCATTGCGCAGAATTATTGAGAGCGGAGAGGTTGAAGAGGTCTGCCGGAGGATGAGAATCTGTATTGAGCAGCAAAAGCATTGTAAAAAAGGAGAAGAATATTCAGAAGAATTCTATGAGCTGGATAATATTTTTCACAAATGTCTTTATGATGCGATTGGAAGAAAGAAGGCGGCCGAATTCATTGCAGAGCCGAACATTCATTTCCGGCGGTGGAGAAATTTCGAACTTCGTTATTCCGAGCGTGTCAAGGCATTGATTGCCGAGCATGAAAGTCTGGTCGATGCGATAGAAGCCCGGGATATAGAAGGAGCACGGAAATGCCTGCATAATCATCTGGAGACGGTAAGTCAGTATGCGAAGACCATTAAAGACAGTGAGAAGCAGTATGTGGTGAATGGCGCGGGCTGAACTGTTACAAATTCGTGAAACATATCACATATTTCTATTTACAATTTTGGAAATGTGTGATATTCTTTTTTACAGAGATAACTTGTCGACAAGTCGACAAGAGAAGAAAACAAATAAGAAAGTGAAAATAAAGACAAAGAAAAGGAGAAGAAAATGGCAGAGGAAGTAAAAAAACGTCGTACGCCGCCGGACCCGAATTCGGCAAAGTATAAATTGGGTCAGATTGCGGCAAATGCATACAAAGACGCCCAGGCCGCAAAAGACCGCGGCGAAATGGTAGGCTGGTGTTCCAGTAATTTCCCGGTAGAGATTCCGGAAACCTTAGGTCTTGCTGTCTGTTATCCGGAGAACCAGGCGGCAGGTATTGCCGCAAGGGGAGGCGGACAGAGATTATGTGAGATCAGTGAGGCAGACGGGTACTCGAATGATATCTGTGCTTATGCAAGAATCAGTCTTGCTTATGCGAAGGTGAAGGATGCACCGGAGCAGAATATGCCGCAGCCGGATTTTCTGTTGTGCTGTAACAATATTTGTAACTGCATGATCAAGTGGTATGAGAATCTTTCCAAAGAGCTGGATATTCCAATGATTATGCTGGATATTCCGTTCAACCCGGATTATGAAGTGTCCGATGCAGAGGTTGCCTATATCCGTGCACAGTTCTGGGATGCGATTCACCAGCTGGAAGAGATTACAGGTAAAAAGTGGAGTGATGCCCTCGGTACTCCTGCTGCC
>DKYD01000105.1 GCA_002492335.1 Lachnospiraceae bacterium UBA7109 | reverse complement strand
TAAAACGCAAGACTGCCTAAAAGAATCACAAAATTCTTAAAAACCTTCGGCACAATATAATACAATATTAATATGATTGGTAAAAATGTAAATAAAAATACAATACTGCTAAATAGCATCTCTTTCGTTTCTTCTTTCTACTATATTCTTCTATAAGCTTTTTTTAAACGCATCGTATGCCTTGTCTGCATTCTTTCCGACCGCCAGAAACACATACATTCCCCTGTCATCAAGCACCGCTGCCTTCAGAAGTTTCGTCTGTTCCGCTCCGTATCCTTCAAAGCTCTCTGTCTGTGTATCCAGACGCTTCTGCGCCGCTTTTACCACCGCCTCTGCCTGACCTTCATTTTTCAGGCGGACAACCAGGAGTTCATTGACTCCCATGACATCATTTGGAACGTATAGTACAACGGATTCATAATCATTCTCGTTCAGTCCATAATACCGCTTCAATTCCTGGCTTCCTGCGGATTCCATCCCTTCTGTCTTCATTGCGTCAACTACCTGTTTCGTCACTTCCTTCATCGGTGCATCTCCACCCTGCCGCGCAAGCAAAACAGCCACATATGCAATGATGACAACCACCATGGCGTACTTTAATATATTAATGATATCTATCCTGCGTTTCTTCATTACAGATCCGCCTCCACTGCCATTTGATTTATCCAGCTCTGATAGTATGCCTTTTTCATATGAATACCATCAACTTCATAATACTCTTCTGTCACAAGACCTGTATTATCTATAAATGTAATCTCTTCTTCTGCACATAATGCCTTCAGACTTTCATTATATTCCGGCACTTTTCCATAACGCGCGTCTTTTGCCACAACCGTCTGACTCGCTGGCAGAACACTGTTTACATAAATCTTTGTATCCGGAAGTCCCTCCTTAAGTGTCTCTAATACAACCTTATAATCCGCAGAAAACACATTTGCATCTCCTCCTGCAGCCACAATATCATTCATGCCGAATGCAAGGAAAAGGTTCTGCGGCTTTGCAGAAATAACCTGATTTATCATATCAGACAAACCCGTTTTGTCAGGAGAGCGCACTCCCACACCCTTTTTCGCGACTACGAGAGAACTGTCAAGAATCTCATACACATACAACCCCTGCGTAATAGAATCTCCCATCACAAGACTTCCCGCAAATTTTTCATTATTCGGACGATTCTGCCACTCCTCGTCTGCCAGTTTCTCCGCTTTTTCAAGCTCCTGTATCTTTCCCTCAACTTCCTGTACATCCGCTTTACACAACTCTTTTAATTTTTTCTCGCCCTCAGAGACATCCACGCGCAGATTCATCATTCTTACCGCAATTGCAACAGCCCCAATCAAAAACAAAACAATCACTGCAATCACTGCAAAACGAAGCACCTTGTCTTCCTCTCCGGAACGTCTGTTTTTTTTCATATTAACTCTCCTCATCCGTATGTATGCTTTCCTGCTTTACCCATATAGTTCACATACACAATTATTCTACTGTTTTTTATAATAAAAGTCAAACTTATCGTGCATTCCACAGTTTTTTTTGATAAGATAAGATTATCATATAAATAATAAAAAGGAGTTCTTATGATCGTACTTGAATTAAACGCAAAATCCTGCATGTCACATCTTCTTCTGAAGTCCACTTTTCACCGTTTTACCTTTATCAGCGGAGAAGTTACAACCTATAACAAATTTTGTATTGACGGATATCTTCACAAGGACTTTTTCGACGAAAAACCGGAACGAGAATATTCTTGCTGGAAAGAGGTACAAGAATTTTTTCTTGCCATCATCCGCGGCAAGCGCACTCCTCTGAACTTCAAAATCATCCTTTCTCTTGCCCCCGGGGACACAAAAGCCTTTTTGCTCCGTCACGAGATAGCGTTCCGCCCGGAAGAGGTACAGGGGCTGTACCTGAATCTGCATTATGACGGGCAGACGCTGCAATGCATAACCGGAACCTCCATGCATACATTTACTATGGACAAAAGTCTGGAGCAGGAATGGGACAGATCGGTGCAGGATTTTTTTGCAAAAAAAATCGAAGACTAAACTGTCAGAAAAAGCTATTTAAGGCACCGCATTTCAGCGATGCCCTTCTTTAAAGTATTGATTCATTTCCTTAATTTCCCTTTTTAATCTCCAAATATTATGTGCCAACAATAAACCGCTATACAACAGGATCGATATAAAAACGATAAGGGCGAAATCACGAGGCAATGAATAAGAAGCCCAGTTGATGCCGGATACGATAAAGTGGCTGATGATATAGGCAGCCGGATACAAACCCATGCGCTCTATCCAGACACGTACTTCTGCTTTCCTGCGAGTGAAAAGCCATGCAATTCCCAAAACTGCCAATGCCGTTACTGCGAGAATGAGATAGTATCCAAGAGACAGCCTTGGTAATGAGATACCTCTGTCAATGCACGTATCTCCATAAATGCAGATATTCTCGCTTCCATCATTTGGAAGATATTCTACAGTAACAGGATAAGGCTTTTTCGGATTTACAATCGTGGACAGTTCTCCCTTTTCCTTTGAAAACCATTTATCCCAGAGGGAAGTCCACGCCTGAATGTCACAGCAGTAGAAATTCTTTCCGCCCGGATCAGAGTAAATCGTATAGTCAAAATTTGTTACTGCTTTATCAAAAACAATGCTTAATCCGCTGTCACCGACAGGCTCAACAGTAATCAGATCTTCAGAATAAGGCAGGTAAATTGGAGCATCCAGCACGGCAAAGGCTGATACCAATAATGCTGTCACAAATAAGGCAGTCAGAGCAATCGTCTGTATCCTCCTTGCTTTCATCTTCCGGTGAAGTTTTAACAATGGTGCGGCGGAAGATATTTCCTGCTTCGGCCGAGGTTCCCTGATTCCCTCATATTCCTTTCTGCAAGCCGCACATTTTTTCAGGTGTTCCTCAACAAATGCTGCTGTATCGGAACTTACCATATTTTCCGCATACAGTGGTAAAAGATCTCGTATGATGCTGCACTCATTTCTCATAAGATTTTCCCTCCAGTCTTGATTTCATCATTGTTTTGGCCCGGTGGTAGGTCACACAAGCCCAATTCTCTGATTTACCGAATATTTGTCCGATTTGTTTAAAGCTCAGTTCTGCAAAAACCCGCCACATAAAGACCTCTTTATATGGCTCCGATACATTATGCAAAACCGCTCTTATCCGTGCGGCTTCCTCGTGTTTCATACATTGTTCTTCAATTGTACTTTCTTCAGACGGCAATTCTGAAAATTCCACATCATCAATCCTGTTCATCTGCTTTGACTTTTTCAAATGCGTGTAATAACAATTTTTTGCAATTTGGCAAAGCCACACACGAATATCGCAATCGCCACGAAAAGTGCTAAGCCCGCGCATAGCCCTGAAGAATGCTTCACTCGTAATTTCTTCTGCTATATTTTCGTCACCGGACAGTCTGCGGATATATAAATACACATCATCAAAATAAGTCCGGTATATTTTCTCGAGCTCTGTCACGCTGCCACCCCCCTTTTACCTATAAGACCTCGCAAAAAGCAAAATCTTACAAAATATTTTTTAAAAAGTATAGATTTTTCTACCAATATATAGTACGGCGGCAAGATATTCTCCTGCCGCCGATCTGCTTATACAAATTGGAATTATCTATTTCATAGCCACAAGTTTTGCATCTTCTTCCTTGAAGTAATCATTCATATTACTGCTAAGTCCACTTGCTTTCCACGCCTGATCAAATGTAATATCTTTTATATTACTTAAATAGACAAAAGTGTTGTCTTCAGCCGCATTGTTCATTCTCCCACTAATTTCTAATCTATATTGATATGCACAATCATCTGTTTTCCAGGTAGCATCACTCATTTCATAATACTTAGCAATAGTAACCAGCTTATTATTCTCAAAATATCCATCAATAAGTTCTGATTCAGTCACTTCATAGGTCTTAACCACGGATGCTTCCTTTTGAGAACATCCGGTCAAACATAATAACATAAAAGCTGCCAAAATCATTCTGATTGTCTCTTTCATAGGTTCTGTCCCTCCCTTCATTCTTTTCTTTTTGTTGTCATGTCCTTTTTCTCCTTTCATTATACGGAAAAATGCAGAAACATACAACATCTCTCCGCCATATTTTGCTAACATTACCTTTGAATTTTCAGGCATTTATTCAGAACCTCTCATCAAGAGCATAACAAAATATAACCAGAGGATTCCGTTATTAATCCTCTGGTTATATATTACTATACAATACTAAATAATCTGCCCCTGCTTACATAAAACATCTTATTTTGTAAGCAACATCATAATCTCATTGCTTCTCTTGACAAATGCAGTCATTTCCTCCGGCTTCAGCGGCTTATGTGCCAGCATTGCCAGGTCATACAGCTGTCTGCAGATCAGAGACACATTTTCATTCTCTTTGTTTTCCACAACATACTGTACAAGCGGATGGTTTGCATTCAAAATCAATGTACTCTCTCCACCCATATCCATGCCATCCATACCATACATCTTCATCATTTCCTGCATACGACGGCTTTGCTCAGACAAAGTCATCATAGAAGCCACATTCTCATCTTTGATCTTCTCAATTTTAACATCCAGCTTATCATTTCCAAGTTCCTTGCGGAAGATCTCAATCAGACTGTCGCTGGTTGCTTTGAAAGCTTCTTTTTCTTCTTCTGCGACTTCTTCTTTAATATTCTCCGTTACGTCTGCATCGATTCTCTGGAAACAGATCGTTGGGTTACGCTGCTCCAGCTGTGTAATAAACGGGGAATCTATATTATGCCCTAAGATTACTGCGTCCTGTCCCTGACTGCGGAACATATTAATATACTGGCTCTGCTGAATCTCATCTGTTACATAATAAATTGTTGTCTTAATCTCTTCTACCTTATTTTCATCTGCATTTTCTTCGTCTTTTTCATTCGGCTCTACCACTTCTCCGCCGTTTTCTTCAATGCAGTCCTTTAATGTCAGATATTTACCATCAATATTCTTGAATAACACAGCGTCCTTCATCTTATCGCAGAATTTTTCATCCTTCAGACATCCAAACTTGATAAACGGACTGATGTTATCCCAGTATTTCTCATAATCTTCTCTCTTTGTCTTACACATTCCAGAAAGCTTATCTGCAACCTTTTTGGAAATATAATCAGCAATCTTATTTACAAATCCGTCGTTCTGCAGTGCACTTCTTGATACATTAAGCGGAAGATCCGGACAATCAATAACTCCCTTAAGCACCATCAAAAACTCCGGAATAACCTCTTTGATATTATCCGCAATAAATACCTGGTTGTTATATAATTTAATCGTTCCTTCAATGGAATCGTACTCTGTATTAATTCTCGGGAAATACAGAATACCCTTCAAATTAAACGGATAATCCATATTCAGGTGAATCCAGAATAATGGTTCTTTATAATCCAGGAATACTTTACGATAAAATTCCTGATAATCTTCATCCGAGCATTCATTCGGATGTTTTGTCCAAAGTGGATGAATGTCGCTGATCGATACCGGACGTTTCTCAATCTTAACCATTTCCTTTGCAGGAGAAACTTCTACTACTTCCTTTTCACCGTTTTCATTCTCTTTTTCCTCTGTCTTAGCGTCCTCATGAATATGTTCAACAACCACATCTGTCTCTTTCAGATCTGATTCATCAATTGTCTCATATTCTGTCTCTGCATTCGCATTTGACAGGAAAATCTCTACCGGCATAAAGGAGCAGTATTTCTCCAACACTTCCCTTACACGATATTCATTGGCAAATTCAAGACTGTCCTCATTGAGATACAGAGTCATCTCGGAACCAACCGTTGTCTTTGTTCCCTCTTCCATCTCATACTCTGTACCGCCTTCACTTACCCAGTGTACCGGGGTCGCGCCGTCTTTATAAGACAATGTATCAATATGAACTTCATCTGCTACCATAAAAGCTGAATAAAAACCAAGTCCGAAATGACCAATCATGTCATCCTCAGTTGTTTTATCCTTGTATTTTTCAAGAAATTCTGTCGCTCCTGAAAATGCAATCTGTGTAATATACTCTTCTACTTCATCTGCTGTCATACCAAGACCGTTATCGATAAACTTTAATGTCTTTTCTTCCGGATTCACAACAACCTGAATCGCCGGCTTATAATCATCCGACAGCTGATACTCACCCATCACGTCCAACTTCTTAAGCTTGGTAATCGCATCACATCCGTTAGATACCATCTCACGCACAAAGATATCATGATCGGAATACACCCATTTCTTTATGATCGGGAATATGTTTTCACTGCTGATTGATAAACTTCCTTTTTTTGCTGCCATTTCTTACCACTCCTAATTCTTATTATTTTATTCTATACAGGACAGAAATCACTCTGTCATTTTTATCTAACAGATATCATAATACAGCACAACCAAAAAGTCAACAAGAAATTAGCACTCTTTAATCAAGAGTGCTAACAATTTTCTTAAGAATATAAAGTTTCTATAAATTTTATTCAATACTCTTCAGTGACTCAACCATATCAATTTTCCTGAGTTTAAAATACATTACCCCATTAATCAGCAGAGAAAACAAAACGGTAAGTGCCAGGCTGTATACATAGCTCGGCATATGAATAATTCTTCCAAACATAGCTGAATCCACCTCCACGGTCTCAATAATGAACCGATGAAGCATATTTCCAAGAATAACTCCTAACGCCCCGCCTAAAAATGTCAGAAGGATATTTTCCCGGTATACATACTGAGCCACTTCACCATCATAAAATCCCAGCACCTTAAGCGTCGCAAGCTCTCTTTTCCGCTCTGCAATATTCACTGTGTTCAGATTGTAAAGGACAACAAAAGCCAGCATTCCTGCAGAAATAATCAATACTATAATAACCAGATTAAGACTCCGGAGCATATCATCCAGCTGCTTTTCAATGTCAAACATATAACTGACACTAAGCGCCCCTTCCATTTCCAGTGTCCGACGGCCAATTTTTTCCATCTGCTCTTGCGTTACAGAATCCTTTACCACAAAGAAAATACTGTTATATTCCGGCGCTTCACCATATATTTTTTCATAATATGCGGGAGTAAAATACATATAGTGCCCCAGATAATTTTCACAGATATGCTCTATCTTCACCTCTTTATCTGCACCGGATTCATCCTTGATCCATACGGAATCTCCTGTTTTCGCATCCAGAAGCCTCGCCGTCTTCTCACTTACAATAACCCCCTGATCTGATAATTGATATTTTTCCTTTGTCCTACGGTCATGGAAATCCACAAATTCAGGAATCTTCTCTTCTTCGCTCAAAACACAAATATATGCTGTACGCTCATTTTTTCCGTTTACAAGCGTAACATTCTGCATATCAGCGCTCATATAATTCTCTATGTCCTGCTCTTTTTCAAGGGTTTTTTCCAATTTTTCTTTCTGATTCTGTGTAATATCTTCTTCCAGATAAATGCTACCATCATAAAGCTGAATGTCCTCATATTGAAGCTCCGCGATTTCATAGCAGGAATCCTTGAGTCCGAAGCCAACCAGCATAAGCGCCATACAGCCTCCGGTGCCAAAAATTGTCATAAAGAAACGTTTTTTATAGCGCATCAGGTTACGAACGGTAGATTTCCATGTGAAATTCAGGCGTTTCCACAAGACAGTGATTCTCTCAAAAAATACCCTGCGCCCATTCCTGGGTGACGGAGGACGCATCAGTATAGCAGGCTGCGCATCCAGTTCCCTGTAACATGCCATAACGGTAGCAAGCATTGTACAAAATACTGCCGCCGCAGAAGCCATCACTGCATAACTCCACTGATATGGTACCAATATCTGAGGCAGGTGTTTGTACAGAATTCCATATGCATAAACAATAATATATGGAAGTATTTTCTCTCCTGCAAGAACCCCCAGCACACTTCCCCCTGCTGTGGCAAGCATTGCATATCCCATATACTTCGAAGCGATTGCAAATTTACTGTATCCCAGCGCTTTCATTGTTCCGATTGACGTCCGCTGCTCCTCTACCATACGTGTCATGCTCATCAGACTGATCAATGCTGCAACAAGGAAAAACAATACCGGAAATACTCTTCCGATTGCTCCCAGCCTTTCCGCATTCTCACCAAATCCGTTATATTCAATCAGTGTACTCCTGTCATATACATACCATTTCGGCTTTTCTATATCTGCAAGCTCTTCTTCTGCATCGCTGATCTCTTTTTCCGCATCTGCAAGCTCTTCTTCTGCCGCCTGCTTTCCTTCCTCATATTTCTTCAGGGCATCCGCGAGCTTCCCTTCGTTTTCCTCAATTTCTCTTTCGCCTCTATTCAGTTCTTTTTCCTGCTTCTTTAATTCTTCTCTTCCCGCTGTAATCTGTTCCTGCCCGGATACGATTTGAATCCTTGCGTCAGCAAGCTGCGCTTCCGAAGAATCAAGCGCCGCCTTTGTCTGGGCAAGCATATTCTCTGCAGAATGCAACTGCTCCTGCACTGCCTCTATCTTCTGCACTTCCTGCACGTAAGATTGCTCCTGTGCATCAAGTGTCGCCTTTGTCTCCTGAACCTGTTTCTTTAATGTATCCAGCGTGATTTCCCACTGCTCGTATTCGGGCGTACCTGTTTCCGGCGGAGCTGCTTCCATCTGTGCAATCTGTTTCATAAATTCTTCATATGCACTCCAGCCTTTGTCAAGCTCCTGCCGGAATCCGGCGAGTGCTTGTCTGCCCTCGGCAATCTGCTCCTCCGCCTGCTGTCTTCCTGCCTCATATTCCGCAAGACTCTTCTCATACTGCTTCTTTCCGTCCGTAAACTTTAACATACCTGCTGCGTATTCTGACTTCGCCGCGTCCAGTTCCTTCTGTTTAGAATTTAATGTGTTTTCCGCATTCTCCAGCTGTTTTCTTCCATCCGCTATCTTCTTTTTTCCATCCTCCAGCCGACTCTTGCCATTCTCTATCTCATTCCAGGCACCTGAAAGCTCAGCCTGCGCCTCTTCTCTTCCTTCCTCCAATTCTTCTCTGGCTTTTTCAAGCTCTTCTTCTGCTTCCTCCTGTATCTCCTGCTTCCGTATTTCCGCACGTGCTCCTGTAATTTCTTCTACCTGCTCCTGCACCTCTTCCACGCATTTTTCATATGCATCTGTAAATGCAGTCAGTTGTTCTGCCCCTTCTGCCTGAAGATATACTTCCGAATACACCTCCATATCAAAAGTTTCTTCCGGCACTACAAGAAACGCACGGATACTTCCATCCCCCACAGTCGCACTGCCACGTCCAAAGGAGAGATAGCACGGACTGCTCCCAAGCCCGACCACTTCAAGTCTCTCTGCTTTCAGGATATCTGTTACCGGATCTTCCGTCCCGGACTCCAGGGTAATAATATCTCCAATCTGATATCCCGATTCACTGTCCGCCATACATTCGCCGACTTTTTCAGGAAGGCGTCCTTCACTCACTTCCACAAGATTCATATCCTTCTGAAGTGACATAATATGCACAACCTGCTGCTCCTCTTCCATATTATAAAGGAAATCACTGCTGTACGCCCCTTCTGCATGCTTCACGCCATCCAGCGCCTCAATTGCCCTGATGTCATCTTCTGTGACACCAAACGTACTGAAAGCCTTAATATCCATAAGATTTGCCTTGTCAAAATAGGAATCACCACTTAATCTCATATCCGGCTCTGACGCACGAATCCCGGAAAAAAAAGCAACTCCGAGCGCAACAATAAAAAGGATCGACAGGAACCTTCCCGGACTCTTCCTGATTTCCATATAAAAATCTTTTCTTGTTGCTTTTCTTCCTCGTTTCATCTGTCTCCTACCACTCTATCGTTTCTACCGGAACCGGGTTCGGATTCACCACAACACTCGATACCCGCCCATTTTTTAATTTGATCACACGGTCTGCCATTGGTGCTATCGCCGAGTTATGGGTGATCAGAATCACTGTCATCCCCTTGCTGCGGCAAGTATCCTGCAATAGCTTTAAAATAGATTTTCCTGTATTATAATCAAGCGCTCCTGTCGGCTCATCGGCAAGCAAAATCTTAGGATTATTGACCATTGCTCTTGCGATTGCCACACGTTGTTTCTGACCTCCAGACAGCTGATTCGGCACGAAATTTAATCGATCTCCAAGACCTACTCTTTCTAATGCCACTTTTGCACGTTTTCTGCGCTCTCGCTTTTTGACGCCAGCATAAATCAAAGGAAGTGCCACATTGTCTAAGGCTGTCAACTTCGGCAACAACTGGAAATTCTGAAACACAAACCCTATGCTGCGCAAACGTACCTCTGCAACCTGATTTTCTTTTTGTTCTAGCACCTTTTGTCCATCCAAATAGAAAGACCCTTTCGTCGGCTTATCAAGACATCCGATGATATTCATCAGCGTCGATTTTCCGGAACCGGATGGTCCCATGATCGCCACATATTCTCCTTTTTCCACCTCCAGATTGATGTCCTTCAAAACAGGTACTACCATTTTTCCCTGGATGTAATCTTTATAGATATGTTCCATTTTTAAGATCAAGGTTTCTCACTCCGTTCCATTTTCATTTTCTATCTGCATACTTTCTCCATCCGATCCTCCCATCAGATCCAAATCTTGATCACTGAGGTCAGCATCACTAAACGTCTCTTGTATCAAGGATTGACTATCGGAGAGTAAACCTTCGTCTGCAAAATCTCCCTCCAGAATATTTCCCATCAAGTCGTCATTTGATATTCCATCACTGCCAGAAGCTAAAAAGTCATCTTCCCATATCGCGTCACCGCCGGAAGCTAAAAAGTCGTCCTCATAACTATTTTCATAGATGTCCGAATCTAGATTCCAATCTTGATCGATATCATTGTTCATTCCAAAAGTCGCCTCGTCAATATTCTGCGTTGTCGGCATTCCCACTTCTAGTCCTTGACTTGGATAAGTGATATAATCACTGGAGGTCAATCCATCCAAAATTTCATATTGCTGTGTGTCCTCATCAAACTCTCCCAATGTCAAATAGCGTTTTTCCAGTCTGTTTCTACTGTTAGCTGCCCAGACGTACGGCTCTTGTCCATCCTCCTGAACAATATAATAATTTTCCAGCCACAGCCCGGATTTTGCCTCCATCTGTCCATTATCCATCTCAATGTAAACATGCTGTCCCAACATCAAACCCTCATCATCATCTAACTTAACATAAAATGGATACGTACTGCTGCTGTTGCTTGAAGATCCGCTATAATAATAAGAATCTGACTGATTCGATGAAGCATTCTCCATATCGATCGAGTCAAGTGTTCCTCTCCATATCTGATTTTCATCCACGCGTGAATGGACAATCACTCTGCTTCCGATCATTAATGATGGTACATTCTGCTCATTTACTGTCCCTTTTACTCTGTAATCTCCGGTTGCAAGAATGGTAATCAGAGGTTCTGCCTCCCCTGTATACGAATTGAGGCTGCTTGAGCTGTCGGTATTGATTGACTTTACGACACCATCAATCTCACTCGTCACCACCGAATTTTCAATTGCTTTTTTCAGTTGTTCAATCTCCACGGTCTTACTTTTTTGTTCATACTCTGTACGCTTCACTGTATTTTCCGCTGTCTGAATTTCGATGGTATAATTCAACTGCTCATCCTGTCCTGCTTTTGCCTGCGCTGCCTTCAGCTCTTCAATCTGAGCTTTTGTATTCTCGATATCGTTCGCTGTACGCTCCAGATCAATCTCCGCCTGTGCCAGACTGTTCTGGGATTCTGTCATGTCATACTT
>DKYD01000027.1:665-30671 GCA_002492335.1 Lachnospiraceae bacterium UBA7109 | reverse complement strand
CTGACAGTAAATTTACTCTATCTTTACTCCTTTTCAGATAGTAAACATAAGGAAAACATGGTAAAATGAAAAGCAGAGTTGAGGATAGTTTTCGTGTGGATAGAACGGCATATAGAGAACAATAAAAAATCAGATATTAGAAAAGAAAGGTGGTTATTCAATGTTATTTATTTGTTATCCAAAATGTTCAACTTGTCAGAAAGCTAAAAAATGGCTGGATCAGCATAATATAAATTTTACGGAGCGTCATATTGTTGAGAACAATCCAACTTATGATGAATTGAAGGGTTGGTATTCTAAGAGTGGATTTCCACTTAAGAAATTCTTTAATACCAGTGGACTTCTTTACAAAGAAATGCAGTTGAAGGACAAGCTTTCTGCGATGAGTGAAGAGGAGCAGTTGCAGTTGCTTGCCTCCAATGGCATGTTGGTAAAGCGTCCGTTGGTTGTGAATGGCAATACTGTGCTTGTTGGATTCAAAGAAGCAGAGTGGTCAGAAAAACTGAATTGAAAACTTCCACTCTCTTGAAAAGAAGCGCATAATTTTTATATGCTGATCAATACTATATCACAAGAATAAATGGTAAGGAAGGTCAGTATATGAGCAATAACATGGATTTGGGATATGAAATGTTCTGTTATCAGTGTGAACAGACAGCGAATGGGAAGGGTTGCACCAAGTTGGGCGTTTGCGGAAAAACACCGGAAATTGCCAATCTGCAGGATTTATTGATTTTTCAGATCAAAGGAATCAGCTGTTATGGAAAATCACTGGCGGCGAGCGGGCAGGAGATTGATAAAAGCGTCATAAGTTTTATCGAAAACGTTCTTTTTACAACACTTACAAATGTTAATTTTGATGCAAAGGAGCATGTAGAATTACTCAAAAAATCACAGGAAATCAAAGAAAATTTAAGAGATATCGCCGGGGAGATTAAAAATCATACGGCTCACGCTACCTATAATCTTCCGGAAACAAAAACGGAAATGTTAAAGGATGCGCCGCTGGCAGGGATTATGTATGATAAATCTTTGGATCCGGATATTCGCTCTTTGAGGCAGACGATTTTATATGGATTAAAAGGTATCAGCGCATATGGGCATCAGGCGAGAGAACTGGGGTATTACAGTGACCAGGTAGATGATTTTTATATTCAGGCACTGGAGGCTCTCACAGACGACAGTCTTACGGTAGAGGAATTAATTCGGATGACCATGCGTACCGGTGAAATAGCAATTGCAGTCATGAAAAAGCTGGATGAAGCAAATACCGAAGTTTATGGAAACCCGGCTCCGCATAAGGTTAATATCCATATGAAGAAGGGTCCCTTTATTATCGTTTCAGGTCATGATCTTAAAGATCTGGAAATGCTGCTGGAACAGACGAAGGGGAAGGGAGTTAATATTTATACGCACGGTGAAATGCTGCCATGTCATGGATATGAAGGATTAAAAAAATATCCTCATCTGGTGGGGAATTTTGGAGGAGCATGGCAGGATCAGCAAAAACAGTTTGACAATCTTCCGGGATGTATTTTAATGACTACGAACTGCCTGATGCGGCCAAGGGAAAGTTATAAAGACAGAATCTACAGCACGAATGTGGTAGGATGGGAAGGAATCAGGCACATTGGCAGAAAAGAAAACGGTGACAAGGATTTCAGTGAAATCATTCAACAGGCAATTGAACTGGGCGGTTATCCGGAAGATCAGAAGCCACAAGAGATATTGGTCGGATTCGGTCATCATGCTACATTAAATTATGCTGAAAAAATCGTAGAGGCTGTAAAGGAAGGAAAAATCAGACATTTCTTCCTGATTGGCGGCTGCGATGGAGCAAGACCTGGGCGAAACTATTATACAGAGTTTGCAAAGATGGTTCCGGAAGATTGTATGATTTTAACATTGGCCTGTGGAAAATACAGATTTAATAAACTGGAATTCGGAGAAGTAGCAGGTCTGCCGAGACTCCTGGACCTCGGTCAGTGCAATGATGTATATTCTGCAATACGGATTGCAACAGCCCTGGCAGACGCTTTTGATACTGATGTGAATGGTCTGCCGCTGTCTTTGATCATATCATGGTATGAACAAAAGGCGGTTGCTGATTTGCTGGCATTGTTAAGTCTGGGAATAAAAGGTATTTATCTGGGGCCAACCCTGCCGGCATTTTTGAGCCCGAATGTGTTGCAGTATCTGGTGGATACTTTTGATTTGCGGATGATCAGTAATGCAGAGGATGATATCAAAAGCTGTCTGAAACAGAATATTTAAAGATAATAATTTTTGGCTTTTTCTTTAGTTTAGCAGATAGATAGAGAGATTTAAGTAGCCCGCAAAGGTTACCCATAGCAGATATGGCAGCATCAGATACCCGGCCGGTTTTGATATTTGATAGAACCGGCTGGCCGTTTTGAGAATCAGAAGCCACAATAATACAAGCCAGACAAATGCAAACAGGTATAGCTCCAGATTGAAAAAAATAATCGACCAGAAAAAGTTAAACAGAAGCTGAAGACCATATACGGTCAGAGCAGTCTTGTTTGGCTTTTCAGATGTAAGTACCAGATATGATGCAATTCCCATAAAGGTATACAATATTGTCCAGACTATTGGAAACAGCCAGCCTGGAGGAGCTAAAAATGGTTTATTAATTGAAGCGAAGGTTTCCATATTGTTCTGTGTCAGAAATGCAGACAGGCTGCCAACTGCAAGTGGTATGGCAACACATATAATTAATTTTTCCCATTGAATTTTCAAAAAATCACCCCTTAATACTATTATGATTGGAACGAGTGTTTTATTCTATCTTAGGTCTATCTTATCAGATAAATTTACAAAATCTTATTGATTATTTTGTAAAAGAGTGGTATTATACTTTTTGTGTTTACGATATAGTTGTCGTAAAGGTGCAAAATCACTCTGGAGAGTCTTTTACTGGAAAACTATGTGAAAGCGCCGAAGGTGTAAGGCAGGAAACTGTCGATCTCTCAGGCAAAAGGACAGAGCATAAAAAGTGCATGTTCTACTCTTTGGAGGAGCTGATGGAAATCGGCTCTTTTCTTTTTGCATACGAAACTAAAGGAGAGAGAATGATGTTAGAAACAATTAGTAATTTTTTGACGAAAGTGGACGATCTTGTATGGAATATTCCGTTGATTGTTCTCATTCTGGCAACAGGTATTTTTCTGACTATCCGTTTAAAGGGACTTCAGGTTACCAGGCTGCCACAGGCGGTACGCAATCTGATTGCCAATGAAAAAAGCGGTACGGATGGAGAAGTATCCAGTTTTGCAGCGTTGTGTACCGCGCTTTCTGCTACGATCGGAACCGGAAATATTGTCGGAGTTGCAACTGCAATCGTAGCTGGTGGCCCGGGTGCACTATTCTGGATGTGGATGGCTGCTTTGGTAGGAACAGCGACCAAATATTCAGAATGTCTGCTGGCAGTAAAATACCGCGTTGCTGCAGCAGATGGACATATTGTCGGAGGACCGTTCTATTACATAGAAAAGGGTATGGGCGAGAAATGGAAATGGCTGGCAAAGATTTTCGCATTCTTTGGCGTCTGCGTAGGATTGTTCGGTATCGGTACATTTACCCAGATTAATGGTATTACGAGTGCTGTCCAGAATTTCTTTGATCCGGATATGTCATGGAGTGTGAATGTTCCACTGTTCGGAAAGGACATTTCTTATTCATGGGTAGTGATTATTGCAGGTATTCTTCTGACAATTTGTGTGGCGCTTGTGTTGATCGGTGGTTTGAAGAGAATATCCAGTGTTGCGCAGGTTATTGTACCATTTATGGCTGCGACATATGTAATTGCGGCATTATTGATTATCATCTTTAACATTAAGGCAGTTCCGGGAGCAATCGTTACGATTGTAAAAAGTGCGTTCGGATTGAGAGCGGCAGCAGGCGGAGCGCTTGGAGCAATGATCGTTGCAATGCAGAAGGGAATTGCGAGAGGTATTTTCTCCAATGAGGCAGGTATCGGTAGCGCACCGATTGCAGCTGCGGCGGCACAGACGGATTCTCCTGCAAAGCAGGGATTGATTTCTATGATGGGAACAATCATCGATACACTTATAATTTGTACGATGACGGGTCTTACGATTGTAATTACCGGAGCTTATGACATGGGACTGGAAGGTGTGGAGGTTACAACAAAAGCATTCCAGCTTGGACTGCCTTTCCCAAATCAGGTGGCATCCTTCATTTTGATGGTTTGTCTTGTATTCTTTGCATTTACGACGATTCTCGGATGGGATTATTACAGTGAACGATGTCTGGAATATCTGACCGGTCATAACCAGAAGGTTGTAAAAGCATATCGCTGGCTGTATATTTTCTGCGTCTTTATCGGACCTTACATGACAGTAAAGGCAGTTTGGACAATCGCAGATATCTTTAATGGGCTGATGGCGATTCCGAACCTGATTGCACTGCTTGCCTTAAACGGTGTAGTGGTTGCAGAGACGAAAATATACCTGGATGGACTGAAAAAAAGGTAATGAGTACAAAATTTCGCTTTGATTTTTTATGATAAAATGTGATAAAATAATATAGAAATTGCGTAGAACGACACAAGTATTGTTCCATTGAACATGTAAATCTGATTACGGTACAGCTGCTTATATCAGGGAAGTATCTGTATTGGTATTCATTTATATGGGAACAATACTTGTATTTTTTTGCGCCAAAAAGGAGGAAATAAAAAAATGCCAGAAAATCAATTTCAAAGAATGGTGTATGCATTTATTACTGTTATCATTACCGTACATGCTTATGTTTTCTACAGCCTGTACGTGGTAAATGGCAACGTATTGATGCAGGTGAATGAAGCAAGCAGTGTAATTTCAGCTATTAACAAACAGGGTGGAGTCTATATGTGTGGAACTTATCTGCCAATATGGGCTTGTGTTCTGATCGAGTTTTGTCTTGCATATCTACTTGAAAATGTGATGGGAAGTCCGTTATCATTCAAGCTGGCATGCAGGGTATTTAATCCGGAAAAGAACCATCCGATGATGTTTGAGACAGCGATTATCTGTGCAACAGTCGGGCTTATGTGCCCAGCCATGAGCTTTATTGCAGCATGGCTGTATTATCCATATTATGCGGGATTCAACATATTCACACTGCTGGCAAATTGGCTTAAGCTTGTATGCTTTAATTTCCCGTTTGCATATTTTTCACAGTTATTTTTTATTCAGCCGGTAGTGCGTGTGATTTTTTCAATATTCATGAAGCATATGCCGCAGAAATCATAATTTGAAAATAAAGAATAAGCCGGAGGTGAAATACTTATCATCTCCGGCTTTTCTTAGTTATTATCCTCTCTTGAAAGAGAGTTGGCTTGGGTTTATCTTATAACTCAGGACCAGCTGAAACTAAAGCTTTTCCAGCCTCGTTGCCCTCGTATTTTGCAAAATTCTTAATGAATCTCTGTGCAAGATCTTTTGCTTTCTCTTCCCACTCAGCTGCATCTGCATAAGTGTCGCGAGGATCAAGAATTGCAGGATCTACACCCGGAAGCTCTGTCGGTACTTCGAAGTTGAAGTAAGGAATCTTCTTTGTCGGTGCATTCTTGATGTCACCATTCAGGATTGCATCAATGATACCACGGGTATCCTTAATGGAGATACGTTTTCCTGTACCGTTCCATCCTGTATTAACAAGATATGCCTTTGCACCGCTCATTTCCATTCTCTTAACGAGTTCCTCTGCATATTTTGTCGGATGAAGCTCAAGGAAAGCCTGTCCGAAGCAAGCGGAGAATGTTGGTGTAGGCTCTGTGATGCCACGCTCTGTACCCGCAAGTTTAGCTGTGAAACCTGACAGGAAGTAGTACTGTGTCTGCTCTGGCGTAAGAACAGATACCGGAGGAAGTACTCCGAAAGCATCTGCGGACAGGAAGATTACATTCTTGGCTGCCGGTGCTGCAGAAACAGGACGAACAATTTTTTCAATATGATCGATCGGATAAGATACACGAGTATTCTCTGTTACGCTCTTATCTGCAAAGTCAATCTTACCTTCTGCATCCAGTGTTACGTTCTCAAGAAGAGCGTTGCGCTTGATCGCATTGTAGATATCCGGCTCAGACTCTTTGTCAAGGTTGATAACCTTCGCATAGCATCCGCCTTCAAAGTTAAATACACCGTTGTCATCCCAGCCGTGCTCATCATCACCAATAAGAAGACGCTTCGGGTCTGTTGACAGAGTTGTCTTACCTGTACCGGAAAGACCGAAGAAGATTGCTGTGTTTTCACCATTCATATCTGTATTTGCAGAACAGTGCATGGAAGCAATACCTTTAAGCGGCAGATAGTAGTTCATCATAGAGAACATACCTTTTTTCATTTCTCCGCCGTACCATGTGTTAACGATAACCTGCTCACGGGTTGTAATGTTGAACATTGCTGCTGTCTCAGAATTCAAACCTAATTCTTTGTAGTTTTCAACTTTTGCTTTAGAAGCATTGTAAACAACAAAATCCGGTTCGAAGTCCTTAAGCTCTTCATCTGTAGGACGAATGAACATATTCTTAACAAAGTGAGCCTGCCATGCAACCTCAACGATGAAACGAATTGCCATACGTGTGTCTTTGTTCGTGCCGCAGAAAGCATCTACAACAAAAAGTCTCTTATTAGAAAGCTCTTTCAGCGCAATGTCTTTTACTGCGTCCCATGCCTCCTGTGAAGCCGGGTGGTTGTCATTCTTGTATTCATCAGAAGTCCACCATACAGTATCTTTGGAGTTCTCATCCATTACAATGAACTTATCTTTAGGTGAACGACCTGTATAAATACCAGTCATTACGTTAACGGCGCCAAGTTCACTTACCTGTCCTTTTTCATAACCCTCTAAATCTGCTTTTGTTTCTTCTTCAAATAACATCTCAAAAGAAGGGTTGTGCACGATTTCTGTAGTTCCTGTAATACCGTACTTGCTTAAATTAATCTCTGCCAATTTACATCAAACCTCTTTTCTTTAATATTTGCCCAAAAAGGAGGGCCTTATTCTACCATTTTTAAAGGAAATGGTGTCTATAAAGTCTCATATCATATTATACATAATAAAATAATCAAATCAATAAAATCCGAAAGAAATTGTTAAAAATTTTTCACTTATTTATTCATTTTATTGGTTTCTTTATTCAGTATCAGTAAGATGGTACTTTTCTTAGAATCCTCTCTGCTTTTTTGTGAGTTTTAGCATTGAAAATTTATAAGATTTGCGTGATGCAAACAGATAGAAGAATGACCGGTGTCATCAGGATTTTAGAAATAAAATGCTTACAAAGATTATAGCATTCCGGGAAAAGCTGTAAAGATAAAATGAGAAAAATGGGGAAGACGGCGGGTTGTGTTTGGCGGAGAATCGTGGTATACTTCTTCATATATTGGACTGGAGAAAGGAGTAAGGAAAATGAGAATTGCCGTTACTTATGAAGATGGACAAATATTTCAGCATTTTGGACATACGGAACAATTTAAATTCTATGATGTAGAGAACGGTCAGATTACAGAAGAACAGATTGCAGATACCAATGGGCAGGGACATGGTGCTCTGGCCGGTTTTCTTGTGAATGCAAATGTAGAGGTTCTTATCTGTGGCGGTATTGGAGGCGGAGCACAGGCAGCATTATCTGAGGCTGGTATCCGTCTTTTTGGCGGAGTGTCGGGAAGTGCAGACGATGCGGTAAAAGCTTATCTTGCGGGGGAACTGGCATATGATCCTGACGTGCACTGTAACCATCATGAGCATCATGATGGACATGGACAGTGTGGTGAAGATAAGCATGGCTGCGCCGGCAGCGGCGGACATTGTCATTAAAAATACAGGAAGAAAGGGGATATCAGGATATGACTATTGAATTTGACGAGAGCCTGGTAACAGGAAATGAGACGATTGATGCACAGCATAAGGAATTGATTGAACGGATTGCAAAGCTGATTACCTGCTGCGAACAGAACAGAGGAAAGCTGGAAGCAATCAAAGTGCTGGATTTCCTGAGTGACTATGTGGAATACCATTTTTCAGCAGAGGAGAAGCTTCAGGAAGAAGCAGAGTATCCGGGGATTGCAGAACACAAGGAAAAACATGCAGAATTTAAACAGGCAGTGAAGGAACTTTATGAGATGCTTGAAGAGGTCGAGGGACCGACAGAAGAATTTGTAAATGCAGTAAAGAAAAATGTGCTTGACTGGCTGCTTGTTCATATCAAAGGATTTGACTGTTCAGTAGCTTCATATATTAATATGAAATCAGATCCGAACATGATTTAGGAAATAGAAATCTGGTATATAAAGGAGAAATTGATTATGAAATATGTATGTGATGTGTGTGGATGGATTTATGACGAGGAACTTGGCGATCCGGAAAATGGAATTGAGCCGGGTACAAAGTTTGAAGATTTGCCGGAGGATTTTGAGTGTCCTCTCTGCGGTGTTGGAAAAGATGACTTTTCAGAGGCATAAGATACAGAAGCTCCGGAAATCCCGGGGCTTTTGTTTTGTTGTGGGATACAGAGTAATTTAAAGGAGAAGAAGTATGCGGCGGCAGATGGATTTGAGTGAAGTGTCGGATGGAAAGAAGTATCACCGGGGTGATATGGCGAAGCTGGGGTGCGGAGACTGTGAGGGATGCAGCGCGTGTTGTCACGACATGGAAAGCGTGATATTAGATCCATGGGATGTATATATGCTGACAACCGGGCTTGCGTGCATGGCAGGAGATCTTCTGGAGAAGTATATCGAACTTGGTATAGAGGATGGACTTATTGTATTGAAACTTAAGATGGATGGTCCGGATCATGCGTGCGGATTTTTAAATGAAGCAGGCAGATGCAGGATCCATGCGGTGCGTCCGGGAATCTGCAGACTATTTCCGCTCGGACGTGTATATGATGAGGCTGGAACGTTTTCTTATTTTTTGCAAACCCATGAATGCATGAAAGAAAAACGGACAAAGATAAAAATTGAAAAGTGGCTTGATATCCCGCAGATTGCAAAATATGAGGCATATATCTGCAGATGGCATCGGTTTACTGCTGAATTCCAGGAGCGATTTCAGGAGCTTACAGAGGAGGAACAGAAGAGAGAAAATATTAAAATTTTACAGCTGTTCTTTTTGATGCCTTATGAGAAAGCTGATTTTTATAAACAATTTGAAGAACGGATGCGTATGTTATAAGAACAGGGTTTTTGGGGGAAGCTAAAGTGAGTAATTAAATCAGGAGGTGGAGATATATGCCGGAAAAATTGCCAGAACCCCCAAAAAAGACCTGGAAGGAACGTACCATTGCACTGGTGATTGTTGTTGCGGTAACAGTTATTGTTACTTTGGCGGTAAAAGGATTTTTTTACGCTTAACACAATATGAGATTTATTTATCCCGGGTGGTAATTTCCCGGGATAAATTGTAAATGTAAGGAAATTATGTGCTATTTTCCATCAAAATATGTTAAAATAAAAATATATTTTCTATGATAAGGAACGCGAAGGTAAGGAGGAAAAGAGATGCAGGCGATGGAATGGAAAAAAGATTATGAGGAGTTTGAAGCTGTGACAAGACAGTTTTATGCAGGGGAAGTACCGGTGCCGCAGTATAAAGGTTTTTCCGGTGGATTTGGGAGCTATGCACAGAGAGGCGGTAAGGCAAGTATGCTAAGACTCCGGCTTCCGGGCGGACATGTAAGCAAAGATAAGTTAGAGTATGTGGTAAAAGGAATTGAGAAATACAAGATTGATAAGGTTCATTTTACAACCTGTCAGACGATTCAGTTCCATAATCTGAATGCAGATGCAGTATGTGAGCTTGCAGTTTCCGCTCTTGATTATGGAATTGTAACGAGAGGCGGCGGCGGAGATTTCCCGAGAAATGTAATGGTATCACCGCTTACAGGAGTGGAAAAGGGAGAGTATTTTGATGTATATCCGTATGCAATGGCAGCGGCGGATTATCTGATGGGGCTGATCAAAACAGTGAAGCTTCCAAGAAAATTAAAGGTATGTTTCTCTAATTCTCCTGCAAATGTGACCCACGCAACGTTTAGAGACCTGGGATTTGTAGCGAAAGAGGATGGAACGTTTGACGTTTACAGTGCCGGTGGTCTTGGAAATAATCCGAAGATGGGCGTGTGTGTCGCAGAGAGTGTTGAAGGAAGCAAGATTCTTTACTATATTAAGGCCATGGTTAAGATGTTTACTACCTATGGTAATTATGAGAACCGCGCCAAAGCAAGAACCCGTTATATGCAGGATGTTCTGGGGGATAAATATGCAGAGTGTTTTGCTGAGAAGCTGAAAGAGGCAATGGGAGAGGAAAACATGGATATTACTGCAGAAGCAGTACCGGTTACCAAGACCGGAGATGGTTCAACGGTTCAGCATGTCCGTGCAGTTTTGCAGAAGCAGGAGGGCTTGTATGCAGTAAAATATCATCCGATCGGTGGATGTCCTGCACCGGAGAAATTCCGCGAGATTTATGACGCAATTCTTCCGATGGAACAGGTGGAGCTTCGGATTGCGCCGGATGAGACAGTATATATCATTAATTGTACAGGGGCAGAGGCACAGAAAATTCTTGATATTACGGAGGACAGTGCGCAGAGTGTATTTGAATCTTCTGTTGCATGTATTGGGGCGTCGATTTGCCAGGTAGGTGTGCGTGATTCACAGAACTTACTCAAGACTCTGGTAGAGGCGTCAAAAGAATGGGGATATGCAGACGGAGTGCTGCCGCAGATTCATATATCCGGATGTCCTTCCTCCTGCGGAACTCATCAGATCGGAAGAATTGGCTTCCGTGGAGGTGTGAAGCGCGTGGACGGCAAAGCGCAGCCAGCATTTGTTCTTGTTGTAAATGGACGGGAAGAAGAAGGAACCGAGCAGTTTGGAGAGCAGCTTGGAACGATTCTGGAGTCTGATATTCCTGTTTTTCTAAAAGAGCTTGGAGCGGAAATTGAGACATCCGGCATGGATTTTGATGCATGGTATGAAGGAAATGAAAGAAGGCTGCGTGAGATAGCAGCGCCGTATATAGAATAAGTGACTCTGTTCGAGTCACCTTACGAATAAATAAGCAGCTGTCGGGAATAGATAGTCCGAAACAGAGGGCGATGTGATTCATTTGAGTCACATCGCCCTCTGTTTTTATTGTATAGGAAACTTCGTATAAATTTTTTCGGAAAATCGTAAAAAAGGGGAGACCCTTCCGGAGATTCCGGCAGGAGCGGTAGTCTATGATGCAAGGCTGTGCATTTACCAGTACGGATTTTCTTCGGGAACTGTAAATCAGTTCTACGCAGACGCCCATGAAGTGACTGGGGTGTGGAATGAAAAAACAGTGACCTGGAACAGCCAGCCATCAACCAGCAGTACGATCCTTGACTTTGCAGAAATTAAAAATGTAGTAAGCGCAGGAGTACGATATATTACACCAAAGCTCTTTAACGTTACAAAACTGATGCACAAATGGTATGCAGGAAATAACCTGGGGATCTGTCTGAAAATGCATGATGAGAGCGCCCGGGCAGATGCAAGCTTTGTTTCAGCTGACCATCCGGTACAAAATGAAATTACAACAGAGATGTATCCATCCTGTATAGTTTATTATCGGGATGCAAAAGGACTGGAAGATTATTACAGTTATCATGAGCAGTCTGTAGGAAGGGCAGGATCGTGTTATGTCAATGATTTTAATGGGAATCTGGTGGTGGTACACCCGGATGCGGCAACACGGGGGAACCGTTTTCCGGTCAGCCTCTCCCATGTGTATAATGCGGCAGATAAAGATAGCTGGAGACGTATGGGATATGGCTGGAGATTAAGCGCCCAGAAGGAACTGCGTAACTCCGGAATCCAGGAATTCCCATATGTGTATACGGATGAGGATGGAACAAACCATTATTTTTATAAGGATACAGAAGATGGAAATAAGTTAAAGGATGAAGATGGTCTGGGACTTGTCATTACACAGGAATCATCTGCGGATGATAATCTGTACCGGATCATAGAGACAAAGGGAAAGGAGCAGATGGTATTCCACAAGGATGGTTATCTTACAAAGGAAATTGATCCAAATGGAAATACGATCACTTATACCTATGAAAATGATATTTACGGAGTATATCTGTCAAAGATCACAGATCCAGGACAGGCGTCGTTTACTTTAAATTATGCAGATGACGGCAGGCTTGAAAGTATCGAGGATGATGCAGGAAGGCTCATAAAATATACGTATGACCAGTATGACCTGAAATCGATCGTCTATCCGGATAATAAAGAGAGCCGTTACGGATACGGAAATGGTAGCAATACACATCTGCTCATGTATGTAAAAGCGCCGGATACTTACCAGATGTATTATGAATATGGTGACGTCTGCGGGATCAAACGTGTCGTGCGTATGCAGGAGAGCAAAGGAAGCCAGAACGGACAGGAAGTAAAGATTACTTATAAAGAAGGAAATATGACAGTATTTGAAGAGCCGGGACTGGATGGGATACTGGAAGGCACAGAGGCGGCAAGAAAAGATAACCGGGTCTATACATATCAGTTTGATACAAACGGACGCCCGGTCTGCATCTGCGATCAGGATGGAAATGCATCAAGTTATGGTTATTATAAAGAAGGACAGAAGAATAACCGGTTAAGCCGCATGGGTTCTACAATGAAGCCAATCCGGAATTATCTGAAGAATACAAGATTTGAAGAATATCTGGCAGGGTGGAACATCTATTCTGCAGACGCAAGCCAGGTGCAGAGAGTCTCAGGAGTTGGATATATCGGTGATAAATCGGTAAAGGTAACAAGGACGTCGCAAAGTGCAGGGGCTTCCGGGGTAAGCCAGCAGGCAGTACTAACCCCGGGTACTTATACAGCATCTGCTTATATGAAGGTATCCAGTATTTCCGGAGGCAGGATGTGTATCAATGTACTGGGAAGTAAGGCAGACGGTACGCTGACGGATCTGAACAGTTCGGCAGGTATCACGGCGGCAACCGACCAGAATATCGATCATGGTTGGCAGAGGGACAGCGTTACATTTACAGTGACAGATGAATACGCAAGCGTATGGATCATCGGAGGAATCTTTGATGCATCGGGAACCGGATGGATGACCTGTTTCCAGCTGGAAGACGGGGAAGTTGCGAATCCATTCAACCTGATGGAAAATGGAAGCTTTGAAAGGGT
Organism: Lachnospiraceae bacterium UBA7109; assembly: GCA_002492335.1. Classification (GTDB taxonomy): domain Bacteria; phylum Bacillota; class Clostridia; order Lachnospirales; family Lachnospiraceae; genus UBA7109. The sequence goes on along the minus strand of DKYD01000027.1, from coordinate 17,463 downwards.
AAAAGATGGTTCTTCCAAAGAACCGGATACGTTTACCAGTATCCTTACTAATACGACGTCCGGTACGGACGGGTTAAATGGATCAGAGCACAAGTATGGCCAAAAATCGCTGCATGTCTATGGAGAGCCGGATAAACGAAAAGGATTTTGGAAGAGGATTCCACTGACAGGTGAATCGACAGATGTATTTTCTGTCAGCGGCTGGGCGAAAGGGAAAGGAGTTCCGGGCAAAGAGTTTGGCATGACAGTGGGATTCGAATATGAAGAAAAGGATGAGAATGGCCAGTATAAAACAAAATATGAAAATATTCCATTTAATCCTCATGTAGAGGACTGGCAGTTCGTGAGCCAGACGATCACGCCGGCCGAACCGGCAGAAAATAATGTGAAGAAATACCGGGCGATTCTGTTCCATCTCTTCTATGGAAATAATGCCAATGATGCGTATTTCGACGGAATCCAGATCATCCGCGATGATGGGGAGAGTTATGTATATGATGACGAGGGAAACCTGATCTCTGCAAAGACAGCGTCAGAAAGCGCCGGCTTTTCCTGTGATAAAAGAGGAAACCTGACAAAAATGTCGGATATTACCGGTACTTCGTTTGAGTATGGATACGATGAGAAACAGAACCTGAAACGTGCGGCAAGCTCGGAGCAGGTAGTATATCAGTTTGAACATGACTTTACAGGGAATCCGATTCAGACGCGTGCATATGGAGAACGCCGTCACGGAGCCGTAATCTGCGGCAGAAGTTATTATATCCGGGAGAAAGTATCAGGAAAGTACCTGGAGGTGCCGGGAAACAGCCAGACGGCCGGAACGGCAGTAAAACTTGCTTCCTTCCAGGGAGAGAACCGGCAAAAATGGAGGGTAACTGATGCAGGCGCCGGTTATGTGCAGCTTCAGCCGGTGCATGATCTGACAAAGGCATTAGATGTGGCAGGTGGAAGTAACAAAGATAATCAGACCGTAGATATTGTTGTCCGGGATGAGAAAGCAGACGCCCAGAAATTTAAGCTGCTTCCACAATGGAGGGGCGAATATCAGATCGCAGCAAAATGCAGCAAGGATAAGCGCGTTCTTACAAATGCAGTAGACAGTACAGCAGAAGGAGCAGCGGTGACCATCTGGGGAGCAAACGATACATATAACCGTCAGAAATGGTATTTTGAACCAGCAGACCTTTATACAATTTCCGATGAGCCGGAGGATGGCAGTATCTTTTCCATCCGCGCAAGGCACAGTGGACAGTATCTGGATGTGCCGGGCGGAGCGTCTTCCTCAGGCACAGCGCTTCAGCAGTATTACTATAATGGCAGTGATGGGCAGAGCTTCCTGTTGAAGAAAGCAGATACAGGCGGGAATTACTACCTCAGCCCGATGTGTGCCCCGGATATGGCGCTCACAAGAATTGCAAATGATACGCAGATTAACCGTCCGGCAATCATCCTGAGACCATTTTCCAGCGGAAATACCGCCCAGAAGTTCCAGTTTAAAAAGGTTGGAAACGGATATGCGGTCTGGAATGCGGCTTCGAATGAAGGGATGGGAATCCGGGGAAATTCATGGGAAAGCGGAGCAAGGGTCGTGACTGACGGAAGCCAGGAGATTCAGAATTATTCGCCAAATAAATTATTTATACTGGAGAACAGGGGGAAACGGATCGAGTCCTCCATGACATATACGAGTGAAAAACGTCAGATCAGGACAGTAACGGACGCCAGAGGAATGCAGACGACCAATGATTATGGGGCGAATAACCGTCTGCTTACAAGTACCAGGGACGCAAAGGGAACGGTAACAAACTATACGTATGATGCGTATAACAAGATCGTACGTCACAAGGATGTCCCGCGTCAGACAGTGTATGAGTACGACTATGATTTGATCGGACGCATGACCGCAATGGAACAGAAAAAGACCGGAAGCGGCGAGAGCCTGCAAAAACTCAGGATCAGTTATGATGACAAGAACCGGGTGGAGGCAGTAGTCAGCAAGGTTGGCGGCAGTATTAAGAAGACTGGGTATATTTATGGCAATGTATCCGGGGGAGAAAAGCCTGGCCTGATCTATGGTATGCGCATAGATGGTCTGGCAAAGAGCGCGCTCTCTTATGACCAGATGTCCAGGGTAACAAGAAAGGTGATTAATCCCGGAAGCAGCAAAAGCTATAATATCACATACACTTATGTTCCGGGAGCAAAGAGCTGGCAGACGACAACATTTCCAGAGAGCATTACAAATGGAAACAGCACATTAAAGTACACGTATGATGCAGTCGGAAATATTGAAAAGATCTATGAGAACGGTATCCTGAAGGCATCTTATGTTTATGATGGTCTGAACAGACTGACCCGTGAAAATAATAAGTGGCTGAATAAGACGATCTGCTGCAGCTATGATATCGGAGGAAATATTACGGCAAAGAAAGAGTATGCTTACACGACCGGAACATTGGGCTCCGTACAGAAGACCATTCCATATGTGTATGGAAACAGCCAGTGGAAGGATCAGCTGACGAACTATAACGGAACTGCCATTACCTACGATGCCATGGGAAATCCGCTGACTTACCGTGACGGTATGACGATGCAGTGGGAGCAGGGAAGACGCCTTACGCATCTGTACAAGGATAAACTGTATTACTTTGCATATGATTCCCATGGAAGACGTGTGGAAAAGCATGTGGTGAATGGCCATGATGTGGAAAAGCTTCTCAAGTATTACTGGAATGGGGATAATATGATAGCCCCCCAGAATGGCAGTGACCTGATGCATTTCATATACGATCAGGATGGACAGTTGTTTTCTGTGGATTTAAACGGAACGCCTTACTATTATATCTATAATCTTCAGGGTGATGTTATCGGACTGATTGACAGCAACGGAAGCCAGGTGGTAAGCTATCAGTATGATACTTGGGGAAACCAGATCTCCATGACGGACAGCACAAGTACAGGAATCGGAAGTAAGAATCCGTTCCGCTACCGGGGATACTGCTATGAGGAAGAGACAGGATTGTATTATCTGAAGAGCAGGTTTTATGATCCGGTGACCGGAAGGTTTGTAAGTGCGGATGATGCAGGTGTAACGACCTACATTTTTGGCTTGCAACTTTCTACATTTTTATTTTACAATACATTGTGAGGATTACCCGCAGGCTTGGTGATGAAATTGCAAAAGTACACGGTTTCCCGATTCCGCGCCGGCGAAAAACAGCCGTACAAGAACGGTAAGGAGGCGGAGCTATGGAGGATTTATCCGATTCAAGGGACTGTGCCTTTGAAGCCTTTATTACCAATCTCGGCAAATACAACGAGGGCTATTTAGTCGGTGAATGGGTCAAGTTCCCGATTCCCACATTTATGACCTGCTCGGAGAATACGAGAATTTAAGCTAACTCAATTACTTTGCGGGAAAGATTATGGAGCTTGATGAAAGCGAGTATTTCCGTCTACGATTCAGGTTCGACGACATGGAACGCCAGCGGTTATATTTCAGAGGACATACCGACTGTATTTCGTATCTGAAAAAGGTCGGGGCATTGTAAATTGAATATTTCAGCGTAAGCGGTACGGGTTTTTTCTGTACCACCTTTTTACATAGCAAGTGACTTTTTTTTGGATTTGAACAACAGTATATTGATATTTTTGATTTTGTTGCGTATAATAAAGATAGGCAGGTGATCGAAATGAATTTGATATTGCATACAGTCCAGCAGGAAAAGCAAAGGATTGAATATATGCTTGCGAAGTATCAAAGTGAGCTTTCCGCTTTACCGAAAGGCACAATATCGGAAAAGACGGTCGGTGAGAAAACATATTATTATCTGAAATACAGGGACGGCAAAAAGGTTGTTTCGCAATATATCAGCAAAAAAGAAATTGAAAATGTGCGTGCTCTTGTAGAGAGACGGCGGCACATTGAGGCAATGGTGAAATCCTTGCAGGAGGAAAAAGCGATTGCAGATAAAGTATTGGAGGGTGCAGTATGATTTTATATCACGGCAGCAATGTGATTGTTTCCGAACCGAAGTTGATCCCGCAGAATCGGTTTCTTGATTTTGGTTTCGGATTTTACACGACGACAAATAAAATACAGGCGATAGGCTTTGCGGATAAGGTAACGAAGCGCCGCAAGGACGGTGAAAAAGCCGTTAGCATTTATGAGATCGACGAAGCCCGTGCCTTTGATGAATGTTCTGTTCTGCGTTTTGACAGCGCAAATGAGGCGTGGCTTGACTTTGTATCGGAGAACCGTTCCGGCAATTACACAGGAGAAGCCTACGACTTTATTTTCGGCCCTGTTGCAAATGATGATGTTTATACCACATTTACTCTCTATTCAGCCGGTGTACTTACAAAAGAGCAGACTTTGGAGGCACTGAAAATCAAAAAGCTTTATAATCAGTTAGTGCTGTCATCCGAAAAGGCGCTTTCCTATCTAAAATTTATCGGGACAGTCCCGCAGGAGGAATTATAAATGGGAGCAGAAAAATTTGGCGCTGTTATGGGTGTGTTGGTTGAACAAGTCGTTCACTTGATTACTGAAAACTATGCGTATGACGAAATGACCGCTTCAAACGAGTTTTACAACTCAAAGGTTTACGCCCTATTGGAACAGGAAGATACGAAGCTGTGGCATTTCAGTCCGCTTACACTTTTCAATATGTTTGACGAAGAAAAAAAGACGGGCAACTTTGAGCTGCCGGAGGAGGTTTGATTATGAGCAGTCAAGGAAAATTTATGATTTACTGTGCCGAGCAATATAAGCTGGCAAAGCACCTGACCGGCAAACAGCTTGCGGAGCTTTTCAGCCGTTATCGGGTATGGGAATATGTTTACTCTTGTTATGAAGCTCTGCATACGACAGGTACAAACTATATCATTGAGGATATTGACCTGTATATTGAAGCCCGCAAGCCTGCAATGGCTTAAATAAACGAGTGCATAGACAAAGGGATTCTGAAAGATTTTCTGATGAAGAATAAGGCGGAGGTGCGAAGCGTGAGTATATTTGAATATGATGAAGAAAAACATATGCGCAATGTACGATTGCAGGGCGAAGAATACGGACGGGAAATTGGTGAAGAAATTGGTGAAAAACGCGGACGGGAAATCGGCGAGAAGTATGGTCGTAAAATGGGTGAAAAAACAGGCGAAAATCGACTTGGACAATTAGTAACTGTTTTAATGAACGAAGGGAAGATGGAGGAGGCTGCTCTTGTAGCAAGTGATGCGGAAGTAAGGAAGGAATATTACAAAAAATATCATCTTACGGATGTTGAATAAGATGTCGACATTATTTTATTGGAGAAGGATAAATTTTGAACATGTAAAATGGGAGGAACAAAATGCTTAATATCGTGTTGTATGAACCGGAGATACCGGCAAATACGGGGAACATCGGAAGAACATGTGTGGCAACCGGTACAAGACTTCATCTGATTGAACCGCTGGGTTTTCGGCTGGATGAAAAAAGTCTGAGACGTGCCGGGATGGATTACTGGAGTAATCTGGATGTAACTACATATATTAATTATGAGGACTTTCTTGAAAAGAATCCGAAAGCAAAAATATATATGGCTACGACAAAGGCGCCAAAAGTATATACAGAAGTGAATTATGAGCCGGATGCATATATTATGTTCGGAAAAGAAAGTGCAGGAATACCGGAGGAAATTTTGGTGCAACATAAAGAAGAGTGTATAAGAATACCTATGGTAGGCGATATTCGTTCTCTGAATCTCAGTAATTCTGTGTCAATTGTTTTATATGAAGCATTAAGACAGAACCAATTCAGAGGGATGAATCAGGAGGGACATCTGCACCGGCTTTCATGGTAGGGTTTATATGATGGAACTGTTACATTTTATGAGTTATTCCGTATGATAAGTATGGACTTTGAAGTAAAAGCATATTATAATTTTATTTAGCAAAATGTGGAATAGAGGGGTGGTGAGCCAATGGTAGAAGAGACTATCAAGACAATCCAGGAGACTGAGAAAGAAGCCGGGACTCTGATAGAGGAAGCCGGGATGAAATCCAGGGATATCCTTGAAGATGCAAAAGAACAGGCAGATAAGCTGAAGAATCAGGCGGAGGTTCAGGCGAAAGAAAAAGCACGGATGGCGCTTGATACAGAGAAACAAAGGGCAAAGAAGGATATGCAGGATGCACTGAAAGATGTGGAACGAGATGTGGCTGCTCTGGAGAAAAATGCAGCATCAAAAGAAAAAGAAGTGATATCGGCAATTATCGAAGGGCTTATATAAGATTTGTATAAGATAAGAAAATTAAGCAGAAAAGGAGGGATGCAGTTATGGCAGTATTGCAGATGCAAAGAATTAGTATCTGCGGATTAAAAAAGGATCGTAAGGCTATCCTGGAGAAGATACAGTCTCTGGGAATTATGGAAATGAATCAGGTTGCCGAAGATGAGCAGGGATTTGAAAAAATGGACACGCTTAATGCCAGAATAAGCTTTGAGAAAAAGGCTCAGACAGCAGAGCAGGCGCTGGCTGTGCTGGATATTTACGCACCAAAGAAAAAGTCAATATTTGCCAGTCTTGAAGGGAAACCTGAGATTGAGAAGTCCAAATTCAATCAGGCCATGGACAGAAAAGATGAGATTATTAAAAATGCGGCTCAGATTTTGAAAAAAGAAAGAAGCATTGCCGAGACCAAAGGAAATATTCTCAAGCTTGAAAATCAGATCGAGATGCTCGACCCGTGGCTGAATCTGGATGTGCCTATGAATTTTAAAGGTACTAAAAAGACGACATTGATTCTTGGAACCGTAACTCCGGATGTAACGACGGACATGCTTTATGAGAAGCTCGCACAAGAGGAGCAACTCGAAGGAGTCGAGATCCAGACTGTCTATGCGGATAAAGATGTTGTAAGTCTGGCAGTGCTCTGTATGAATACGGAAGCACAGGCAGTAGAAGATGTACTCAGAACATTTGGGTTTGCAAGGCCTTCACGGCTCACACACTGGATACCGGCGAAGAAAGTGGAGATGTTGGAGACGAAGATCCGAATGCTTGAAGAGCAGATTGTGGAGACTGAAAATGTGATTGCCGGTTATGCAGACGCCAGGGAGGAACTGGAGATTATCAGTGACTACTTCCGCATGAGGGCCGGAAAATATGAGGTATTAGGAACGCTGCCGCAGTCTGAGAGGACATTTTTCATCAGTGGTTATGTACCGGAAAAGGCCGTACCTGTTGTGAAGAAGGCAATTGGAGAAAAGTTTGATTGTGTTCTTGACATAGAGGAGCTGAAGGAAGAGGAGGAGCCGCCGGTTATTCTGGAGAATAACGCATTTTCAGACAGTGTGGAAGGCGTGCTTGAGTCCTTTGGACTTCCGAAAAAGGGAGAGATTGATCCAACAACGGTGATGTCATTTTTCTATGTATTCTTTTTCGGGATGATGTTAAGTGATGCGGGATATGGAGCGCTCGTAGCGCTTGCGTGTTTCATCGTGCTTAAGAAGTTCCCGCGGATGAGCAAGAGTATGCATAAGTCGATCAAGATGTTTATGTTCTGCGGTGTTTCCACCATGGTGTGGGGAATTCTGTTTGGCGGATATTTTGGAAATGTAGTAGACATTGTATCGCAGACGTTTTTTGGAAAAACAGTTACGATACCGGCATTGTGGTTTGCGCCGTTAGACAATCCGATGAAGCTTTTGATTTACTCTGTTGGATTTGGACTGGTTCATTTGTTCGTAGGACTGGGCATGAAAGGGTATATGGAACTGAAGGAAGGAAAGATCCTGGATTTCTTCTGTGATGTGGTTTTGTGGTATATATTTCTTGCAGGATTGATTCTTTTACTGATCCCGACGGATATTTTCGCTTCACTGGCACAGACAGAGATTGTGTTTTCACCGTTTATGAGTACCTTGTCCAAGGTTCTTGCAATTGGCGGAGCAGTGGGAATCATCCTGATGTCCGGGCGTGACAATAAGAATCCGGCGCTTCGGATTGCGCTTGGCGCATATGATTTGTACAATGTTACCGGATGGCTCAGTGATGCGCTTTCTTATTCCAGACTTCTGGCGCTTGGACTTGCGACGGGTGTTATTGCATCGGTTGTAAACCAGATGGGAAGTATGTTTGGTAAAAGTGCAGTGGGTGTGATTGGATTTGTGCTCGTGTTCCTGATCGGACATACACTGAATCTTGCAATTAATATTCTGGGCGCTTATGTGCACACGAACCGTCTTCAGTTTGTAGAATTTTTTGGAAAGTTTTATGAAGGCGGCGGAAAATCTTTTGAACCATTTAAAGCTGATACACATTATGTAGATATTAAGGAGGAAAAATAAAATGTTTGATAATTTAGGAATTGTTTTTGCGTTAACGGGAGCAGCACTTTCAGTAATTCTTGCAGGTATGGGTTCTGCATACGGTGTAGGTGTTGCCGGACAGGCTGCCGCAGGTGTTGTTACAGAAGATCCGAGTAAATTCGGAAAGGTACTTATTATGCAGCTTCTGCCGGGTACGCAGGGAATTTATGGCCTTTTGGTTGCGTTTGTTACTCTGAATAATATTGGTATTCTGTCCGGTAAACCGGCAGACTTAAGTGGAGCACAGGGGCTTATGATTCTTGCTGCGTGTCTTCCGATTGCGATTGTAGGTCTTGTGTCTGCAAGACACCAGGGTAAGACAGCTGTAGCTTCTATTGGAATCGTTGCGAAGAAGCCAGACCAGTTCGGTAAAGCAATGCTTTTCCCGGCAATGGTTGAGACGTATGCAATTCTTGCGCTTCTGATTTCCATTATGGCTATCAATGCAATTCAGTTTTAATTGCAGTACACAGACAGGGTAAAGAAATCAGAAAAAGGAGTGCGTAAGCGATGGCTGGATTAGATAAAATGAAAAGCCAGATTCTGGATGAGGCGAAAGCGGAGGCCCGGTTGAAGATAGAAGGGGCACAGGCGCAGGCAGAAGAAATAATCAGTCAGGCAAATGCAGAAGCGGAAATAATAAGTAAAAAGATTCTTCAGGATTCTGAAAAGGATATTGCAAATTACAGGGAGAGAACAGCCTCTTCCATTGATCTGCAGAAGAGAACAAGAATCCTTGAAGCAAAGCAGAATCTGATCAGAGATATTCTTGATAAAGCGTATCATACACTTGCAGGAATGGAGACAGAGGAATACTTTGCCATGCTTCTTAAATTGCTTGAGAAATATGTGCTGCCGGAAGCAGGAGAGATGTTTTTCTCCTCTGCGGATCTGGAAAGAATGCCTTCCGGATATGAAGCTCAGGTAAGCAAAATTGCCGGGGCAAAGGGCGGAAGCCTTAAGATATCTGAAGAAGGAAGAAATATTGAAAATGGGTTCGTTCTTGCTTATGGAGGTATTGAAGAAAACTGCACGCTTCGGGCAATGTTCGATGAAAAGAAAGATGAATTATCCGATCAGGTTCGGGAATTATTATTTGCGTAGAGCGTAAACGGGAGGGTTAATATGAGTGAACAATATACCTACGCGGTTGCGCGCATACGGTCTCTGGAGACTGCGTTATTTTCCAATGCGGTAATTGACCGGCTGATTGCATGTTCGGATTATGAACAGTGTCTGCAGTTTCTCGTAGAGAAAGGCTGGGGAGGAGCGGATATTCCGATGGAAGCCGAGGCAATTCTCGGAAGAGAAGAAGAGAAGATCTGGGAAGTAATAAAAGAATTGAAGATTGATATGGATAAGTTTGACGTTCTGTCATACCCGAAACTGTTCCATAATCTGAAAGCGGCAATCAAAGAAGTATGTACGTCGGAGAAGAGCCGTCATATCTTTTATGATGATGTTTCGATTCCGGGGGAAGAGATGCGGGCAATTATACAGGAAAAGGATTTCACAAAACTTCCTGCTTTTATGCAGGATGCAGCTAAAGAGGCATATGAATGTCTTCTTCATACAGGAGACGGCCAGTTGTGTGATGTGATTATTGACAGGGCGGCGCTTGATGCGGTGTACCATGCCGGACAGGAAGCGGAGGATGCGATCATCCGGGATTATGCTGAATCCACGGTGGCTGTTGCAGATATCAAGATTGCCGTACGTTCACAGCGAACCGCGAAATCACTGGAGTTTATGAAAAGGGCAATGGCAGAATGTGGAAGTGTAGATGTGTCACGTCTTGCAAAGGCAGCGCTGAATGGTATGGATGCCATACAGGAATATTTGAAGGATACTGTGTATGCACAGGGAGCGGAAGCGCTTGCTGAGTCACCGTCTTCCTTTGAACGCTGGTGTGATAATCGTATCATTCAGACCATCAGTCCGCAGAAATATAATGCATTTACAATTGGACCGATTGTGGCCTATGTAATTGCGAGACAGAATGAAATTAAAACGGTACGAATCATTCTTTCCGGCAAACTTAATGAATTACCGGATGATTCTATCCGAGAAAGGGTAAGGGAGATGTATGTATAGAATTGCGGTATTAGGTGATTATGACAGTATCTATGGTTTTGCAGCACTGGGTCTGAATACATTTCCGGTAAGTACCCATGAAGAGGCCGGAGAGATGCTGCGCAGGCTTGCCGGAGGAAAATATGGAATTATCTATATTACAGAGGCGCTGGCAGCAGAGCTGGAACATGAGATTGAAAAATATAAGGAGCAGGTAATACCGGCAATTATCCAGATTCCGGGTGTTTCAGGAAATACCGGAGCAGGCGTCGTAAGTGTTAAGAAATCCGTAGAACAGGCGGTAGGCTCCGACATATTATTTAGCTGAGCCATGTACAGGGCAAAGCAGTAGAAAAGAGGAAGGAAAGGTGATTCGTCCAAATGAGTACAGGTACAATTAAAAAAGTAGCAGGACCGTTGGTCATCGCATCCGGGATGCGGGATGCCAACATGTCTGACGTTGTCCGTGTAAGTAAGCAGCGTCTGATTGGAGAAATCATCGAGATGCATGGAGATGAGGCGTCGATTCAGGTATATGAAGAGACATCAGGACTTGGTCCCGGTGAACCGGTAGAATCTACAGGTGCGCCGATGTCTGTTGAGCTTGGACCGGGGCTGATTACGAGCATTTATGATGGAATCCAGCGTCCGCTTGATGATATTATGAAAATTTCGGGAAATAATCTGCAACGTGGTGTGGAGGTTGCTTCCCTGAAAAGAGATAAAAAGTGGGATTTTATTCCTGTGGCAAAGATCGGGGATGAAGTGGAGCCGGGAGACATTCTTGGCACGGTTCAGGAAACAGCTGTTGTACAGCAGAAAATTATGGTTCCATATGGAGTGTCCGGTACAGTAAAAGAAATCAAGGTAGGTCAGTTTACGGTAGAAGAAGTCGTGGCAGTCATAGCAGCAAAGGATGGAGAGAAAGAGCTTACTATGATGCAGAAGTGGCCGGTTCGTAAAGGCCGTCCATATGTAAAGAAGCTTCCGCTTAATGCACCGCTTGTTACCGGTCAGCGTGTTGTTGATACATTTTTCCCGATTGCAAAGGGTGGTGTGGCAGCCGTACCGGGACCATTCGGAAGCGGAAAGACTGTTATCCAGCATCAGCTTGCAAAGTGGGCAGAGGCAGATATTGTCGTATATATCGGATGTGGAGAGCGTGGAAATGAGATGACAGACGTTCTGAACGAGTTCCCGGAACTGAAGGATCCGAAAACGGGACGTTCCCTTATGGAAAGAACGGTTCTGATCGCAAACACATCAGATATGCCGTTTGCAGCCCGTGAGGCATCTATTTATACAGGTATTACAATTGCGGAGTATTTCCGTGATATGGGATACTCCGTAGCGCTTATGGCGGATTCCACTTCCCGGTGGGCAGAGGCGCTTCGTGAGATGTCCGGACGTCTGGAAGAGATGCCAGGTGAGGAAGGTTATCCGGCATACCTCGGTTCCCGTCTTGCGGAGTTCTATGAGAGAGCCGGACGTGTGGTTTCTCTTGGTCAAGATGGACGAGAGGGTTCACTGTCTGTTATCGGTGCGGTATCCCCTCCGGGTGGAGATACTTCCGAGCCGGTATCCCAGGCAACCCTTCGTATCGTAAAGGTATTCTGGGGACTGGATTCTGCACTTGCATATAAGAGGCATTTCCCGGCGATTAACTGGCTGACAAGTTATTCGCTGTATCTGGATAATATGAAAGACTGGTTTAACAATACGGTTGCAGAGGACTGGATGGAAGACCGCCAGAAGATGATGAGCCTTCTGACGGAAGAAGCAGCATTAGAGGAAATTGTACAGATGGTAGGTATGGATGCGTTGTCACCGTCTGACCGTCTGAAAATGGAAGCGGCCCGTTCTATTCGTGAGGACTTCCTGCATCAGAATTCTTTCCATGAAGTAGATACTTATACCCCGCTTCGGAAACAGTATCTGATGATGAAACTGGTAGTCGCATTTTATGAGCAGTCATCTGAAGCGCTGAATGATGGGGCTTCTATGAAAGAGCTTCTTGGAATGAACGTACGAGAAAGAATTGGCCGTTATAAATATACACTGGCAGAGGATATTGAAACAGAATACGAAAAAATTATGAATGAATTAAGCGCAGAGATTGCAGGCGCATTCGGGAAGGAGGACTTCTAATTATGCCAAAGGAATATAGAACCATACAGGAAGTTGCCGGACCGCTTATGATGGTAAAAGGCGTAGAGGGTGTCGCATATGACGAGCTTGGTGAGATTGAGCTTGCAAGCGGTGAGAAACGTCGTTGTAAAGTTCTGGAAGTAGATGGACAGGATGTTGTTGTACAGCTTTATGAAAATGCTGCGGGAATTAACCTGAGCAACAGTAAAGTACGTTTTCTCGGACGAAGCATGGAGCTTGGAGTTTCCGGGGATATGCTGGGACGAGTATTTGACGGACTGGGTCGTCCGATTGATGACGGTCCTGAGATTCTTCCGGAGGAAAGAAGAGATATTAATGGCTTGCCGATGAATCCGGCGGCACGTGTATACCCGGAGGAGTTTATCCAGACAGGAGTATCTGCGATTGACGGTCTGAACACACTGGTTCGTGGACAGAAGCTTCCGATTTTCTCCTGTTCCGGTCTGCCGCATTCACAGCTTGCCGCGCAGATCGCAAGACAGGCAAAGGTTCGTGGAACCGATGAGAAGTTCGCCGTTGTATTTGCTGCAATGGGTATTACATTTGAAGAGTCCAACTATTTTATTGAATCCTTTAAAGAGACCGGGGCGATTGACAGAACGGTTTTGTTTATCAATCTGGCAAATGACCCTGCGGTAGAGCGTATCGCAACTCCTCGTATGGCTCTGACAGCAGCAGAGTATCTTGCATTTGAAAAGGATATGCATGTATTGGTCATTCTGACAGATATTACGAACTATGCAGATGCGCTTCGTGAAGTATCTGCCGCAAAGAAGGAAGTTCCGGGCCGTCGTGGTTATCCGGGATATATGTATACAGACCTTGCGACCATGTATGAAAGAGCAGGGCGGCAGAGAGGGAAAAACGGAAGTATAACAATGATTCCGATTCTGACCATGCCGGAAGATGATAAAACACATCCGATTCCTGATTTGACCGGATACATTACAGAAGGACAGGTAATCTTAAGCCGTGAGCTGTTCCGCAAAGGAGTTCAGCCTCCGATCGACGTACTGCCGTCCCTTTCCCGTCTGAAGGATAAAGGTATCGGAGAAGGAAAGACAAGAGCAGACCATGCAAATACGATGAACCAGTTATTTGCAGCATACTCCCGTGGAAAAGATGCAAAAGAACTTATGACAATTCTGGGAGAGGCAGCGCTTACAGAGATTGATCTGAAGTATGCGGCATTTGCAGAAGCATTTGAGAAAGAATACGTATCACAGGGATATAACAATGACCGCCCGATAGAAGAAACACTGGAAATCGGCTGGAAACTGTTATCCATGCTGCCAAGAGCAGAGCTGAAACGAATCGATGATAAATTCTTAGATATGTACTATGATAAGCAGTAAGCCATGCGCATCTGTCGGTCATTCGCATGGGGAAGCTTGCTTACCCAAAGCGAATGACCGACAGATGCATAGGGCGTCAGCCCACAGCGAGAAGGAGCGAAGCGGAATCGAGCTGGGCATGGCGGGAAGTGGGATAGAAACGGAGGTAGCAAATTGGCATCAAAACAAATTACTCCTACCCGTATGGAACTGACCAAAACAAAGAGAAAACTTGTCACAGCAAGAAGAGGCCACAAGCTTTTAAAAGATAAGCGTGACGAGCTGATGCGGCAGTTTCTGGAGTTGGTAAAGGAGAATATGGCACTGCGCCAGAAAGTAGAAGCCGGAATCCAATCTGCAAATAAGAATTTTGTCATTGCTAAGGCCGGAATGGATGAGGCAACATTAAATACGGCACTTATGGCTCCGAAGCAGGAAGTAAACCTGGAAGTAGACCAGAGAAATGTCATGAGTGTTAATATTCCGGTTTTTGATACAAAGACAAGAACTGCAGATGCAAATGATATCTATTCTTATGGTTTTGCATTTACCTCCAGTGATCTGGACGGTGCAGTGAAATCACTGGCGGACATTCTGCCGGATATGTTGAAGCTTGCAGAGACGGAAAAAGCGTGCCAGCTTATGGCGGCGGAAATTGAAAAGACAAGACGTCGTGTAAATGCGTTAGAGCATGTGACAATTCCGGAGGCACAGGAAACAATTAAGTATATTACGATGAAGCTGGATGAGAATGAGAGAAGCTCCCAGATTCGTCTGATGAAAGTAAAAGATATGATGCTTGAAGAAGCACACCGCTATAGCGAGAGAGCATAGAGGTGGATAATCAGAACCCCGTCAGCGGATATCTGTAAAAACAGTTGTCAGTTGTCGGGGTTTTGAATGGATATCAGAAGAGAAGAAACTGTCAGGAGTATTATGGGATGAAATATTATATGGCTCCCCTGGAAGGGATTACAACATTTATATACAGGAAGGCGTATCATAAATATTTTGCGCCGATGGATAAATATTTTACTCCTTTTCTTGTACCACACAGCAAAAAAGGATTTAGCAAAAAGGAATTGAATGAAGTCATTCCTGAACATAATGAAGGCATGTATCTTGTGCCGCAGATTATGAGTAATTCTGCAGAAGGATTCCTTGATACAGTCGAAAAATTGAAAAGATATGGTTATAAGGAAGTTAATCTGAATCTTGGATGCCCTTCCAAAACAGTTGTGACGAAAGGAAGGGGTTCTGGATTTCTGGCGAAGCCGGAGGAGCTGGAACGATTTCTGGATACGATTTATAACCAGGCAGATGTTACAATCTCTATTAAGACAAGGATTGGAAAGGATTCTCCGGAAGAGTTTGTGAGACTTCTTGATATTTACAATCAGTATCCGGTAAAAGAGCTGATTATTCATCCAAGGATTCAGCAGGACTTTTATAAAAATATTCCGAACCTGGAAGCATTCGCGTATGCATACAGGGAGAGTAAAAATCCGGTATGTTATAATGGAGATATTTTTTCAAAACATGATTATGAGAAAATAGTAACGAGATTTCCGGGCATTGAGATGATTATGCTGGGCAGAGGACTGACCGGGAATCCGGGTCTTGCGGAAGAACTCCGGGGAATGGACAGAGTGGATGGAGAACGTCTGCGGTCATTTCATAATCAGGTTCTGAAAGATTATATGGATTTAAGCTTTGGGGATAAAAATGTATTATTTAAAATGAAAGAACTGTGGGTCTATATGGGAAGACTTTTTCCGGAGAGTGAGAAGCTGTTAAAGAAAATTAAGAAGGCGACGGATGTAAAGGCTTATGAACAGGCAGTAGATGAAATATTTAAGCATCTTTTATAGATTTTACAGCTTTTCCGATTTCATTTTCACAGTTTCCTGAACGTTCAGACAACAAAATGATTTTATAAAATTTAAATGGACAAATACGGCTATCTATGATAGTATCACTTTACAGCCATTCGGCTGTTGAGAAGATTCATTATAATGATCTGAAATTCTTTTATCAGTCCGCTGATAAAAAGGGCATATCGCCCGAAAATTCAAGGCTTAGGTTAATAAAATATGGCGGAGAGATGTTGTATGTTTCTGCATTTTTCCGTATAATGAAAGGAGAAAAGGAGCATGACAACAAAAAGAAAAGAATTAAAGGATTTGAATCTGTTAGACCGCTTTTTATTTGCAGAGGCGATGGAGGATCCGGTAATCATGAAGAATGTGCTGGAGATCATTCTCGGGAAAGAGATTGCGTTAAAATATCTGCCCCAGACGGAGAAGGAGCAGAGGACAGCGCCATTTAACCGGTTTGTGAAGCTGGATGTATGGGCGTGGGACACGGAGGACGTCGTCTATGATACGGAAGTGCAGGTGGAGAATACGAAGAATCTTCCGAAGAGAAGCCGGTTATACCAGAGCATGATTGACGCAAAGCTATTAGAGCCCGGCGAGACTGACTTTAATAAGCTCAACCAGGTGTATATCATCCTGATCATGCCGTTTGATCTGTTTGGGAAGGGACTCTATCAGTATACGTTTCAGATGCAATGTGAGGAAGAACCAGGTGTCAGGCTTGAGGATGGAGCGGTCCGGATATTTCTGAATACGCATGGAGTCCGGGAAGAGAATGTCAACCCTGAGCTGATCGAGCTTCTGCATTATATTGAGCATACGACAGAGGAAGTCAGTCAGAGATGTGAAAGCAGGCGTATTAAAGATATGCAGAAGCGTATAGCAGAAATCAAATCCAGTGAAAAGGTGGGAGTGAAATATATGCAGGCATGGGAAGAAAAAGCGCTTGGAGAAAAGCAGGCGAGAGAAGAGGGGAGGAAAGAAGG
>DKYD01000027.1:0-303 GCA_002492335.1 Lachnospiraceae bacterium UBA7109 | reverse complement strand
CGGAACGGTTCCGGATGTCCGAAGAGGAAGCGCAGGAATGTGTTTCAAAGTATGGGCAGGGAGAGAAATAAATTTATATATACTGGAAGTTTATTGTCTAAAGCCAATAAGCTTCCGGTTTTTGCGGTCTCATCCCATATTTGTTTTTATGAATAGTATCATAAACAGCTGTTCAGCTGTTTGGAAGATTCATTATGATGATCTGAAAATCTTTTATCAGTCCGCTGATAAAAAAGGGCATATCGCCCGAAAATTCAAAATTTATGTTGATGAAATATAGCGGAGAGATGTTGTATGTTTCTG
>DKYD01000111.1:5264-5462 GCA_002492335.1 Lachnospiraceae bacterium UBA7109 | reverse complement strand
TAATACCGTGTCTACCATATGTTCCAGCACCCTTGGTCCGGCAACCGTTCCTTCCTTCGTCACGTGTCCGACAATAAAAACAGAGATTCCAAGTCCCTTTGCAAGCTGCATAAATACATTCGTAGATTCTCTTACCTGCGATACACTTCCCGGCGCAGAACCGACAGACTCATCATACATCGTCTGAATCGAATCAAT
>DKYD01000111.1:4535-4976 GCA_002492335.1 Lachnospiraceae bacterium UBA7109 | reverse complement strand
ATACATCGTCTGAATCGAATCAATGACTGCCATATCAGGTTTTTCTTTTTCAATTACACTTCGGATAATCTCCAGATTCGTCTCACACAAGAGAAACAGGCTTTCCGAAAATTCTCCTATACGATTTGCTCTTAATTTAATCTGTTTTAATGATTCTTCGCCTGAGATATACAAAATCTTTTTTTTCTGATCGGAAAGACGCTGGCACACCTGCAGGAGCAGCGTAGACTTCCCAATTCCCGGATCACCACCCACCAGCACAAGGGATCCCGGCACGACGCCACCCCCTAATACCCGGTCCAGTTCGCCGATTCCCGTCAGAATTCTCTCATCCTGGTCTGTTGCCACGCTGGAAAGCGTAACAACCTCTGCTTCTTTTAATACTCTGGCGTTTGAGGTTTTTACAGGTGTTATTTTTTCTTCCACAAATGTATTCCATTC
>DKYD01000111.1:3811-4239 GCA_002492335.1 Lachnospiraceae bacterium UBA7109 | reverse complement strand
TCTTCCACAAATGTATTCCATTCCTTGCACATCGGACACTGTCCAAGCCATTTACTCTCTTCATGCCCGCAATTCTGGCAGAAATATACACTTTTTTTTGCTTTTGCCATCTAAGTTGTTCTCCTTCATAATAAAAAAGGAGCCGTAAACCTACGGCCCCATTTTCCTGTCATCTACTTCTTTATCACTTTAATTGCCACACATTTGTCCGGTACCAGCTCCGCACTGACGCTTAACTTGCCGCTTAGATTCGTTTTCATATCTCCGACATTCACATCGTCCATATATACTACATATTCGCTGTCCGCCTCTAATTCCAGTGTGAACTGCGCATCTGCCGCCCCCGACACGCCAAATGAGATTTCTTTTTCTGATGCTTTAAAATTCTCTACCGTTGTTCCGGGTACAGATTCATATACAAACATGCC
>DKYD01000111.1:2762-3544 GCA_002492335.1 Lachnospiraceae bacterium UBA7109 | reverse complement strand
CAGATTCATATACAAACATGCCGTTTTTTTCCAGCTTTGTAATTCCGGCAAACGTTTTCACCTTATAAATATCGCCTTCAAACTCAAAATTATCTAATTTTGTTTTCGTTTCCAATGTGTAGTCTCCAAAGCTTAATGTTCCATCTGCTTCGGTTCTTAATAGTTCTTTTACTGTTGCCATAATGACATTTCCTCCTGCAGTTTTGTACATCTATTATATCTTATATCTTTTTTAATTTGTAGACTTGACAATGAATTTTATTTCTTTTTTCACAATTCCGGCAGCCACCTCATCTCCTCTTTTAATCTCACCGGAAAGTAATGACTCTGCAAGCTTATCCTCCAGCTGGTTCTGCACGGCACGTCTGAGAGGTCTTGCCCCGTATTTCTGGTCTGTTCCGGTCTCCACAATATGCTTTTTCACAGAATCACGGATCGTAAGCTTAATGTCAAGCTGCTCTGCCGCACGTTTTACAAGATCTCTGCACATAAGTCCGACGATCTTCTTCATCTCGTCTTCGCTTAATGGATGGAATACAATAATCTCATCAATACGATTTAAGAATTCCGGACGGAAGATCAGCTTAATCTCATTTAACACATTCGATTTCATGCGCCTGTAATCACCTGCTTTATCTTCCCTTGCGTTAAATCCCAACTTCTTCGGATCAATAATTGCCTGTGCGCCCGCATTTGAAGTCATAATAATAACTGTATTTCTAAAATCAACTTTTCGCCCCTGCGAATCTGTAATATGTCCGTCGTCCAGCACCTGGAGAAGG
>DKYD01000111.1:0-2468 GCA_002492335.1 Lachnospiraceae bacterium UBA7109 | reverse complement strand
CCGTCGTCCAGCACCTGGAGAAGGATATTGAATACATCCGGATGTGCTTTTTCAATCTCATCAAACAAAATAACGGAATACGGATGCCGTCTTACCTGTTCGCTCAACTGTCCTCCGTCATCGTGTCCGACATAGCCCGGAGGAGAGCCAATCATCTTTGCCACGCTATGCTTTTCCATATACTCGGACATATCCACTCGTATCATGGAATCCTCATGTCCAAATAAAGCCTCGGACAATGCCTTGGAAAGTTCTGTCTTTCCCACCCCGGTCGGCCCAAGGAAAAGGAATGAACCAATCGGACGATTCGGAGCTTTCAGTCCCACACGTCCCCGTCTTACTGCCTTCGCCACTGCAGTCACCGCTTCCTCCTGGCCGATCACTCGTTTATGAAGAGTCTGCTCAAGCTTCTGAAGACGAATACCCTCAGATTCCTTTAATCTCTGCACCGGAACTTTTGTCCACACTGCCACTACGGATGCAATATCCTCCTCTGTCACAGTAACCGGCTTTCCTTTATTTTTCTTCTGGAAACGCCTCCGCTCTTTCTGAAGCTGCTTCTGCGCATCCTCTTTCTCCCGTAAAATTGCAGATGCTTCCTCCAGATTCCCGCTGCCAAGCGCCTCTTCCATTGCTTCTATCCGCTCTGTTACCAGTTCCTCCAGAAGATATATTTTCTTCGGAACCTGAAATCCCCGAAGAGATGCTTTTGAACAGGCTTCATCAATGACGTCGATCGCTTTATCCGGCAGAAATCTGTCGTTGATATACCGGTCTGATAATGCCACTGCCGTCTTAAGAGCCGCATCTTCTATATATACATGATGATGCTCCTCGTATCTGCTCTTCAACCCCTGTAAAATCTTAAGACACTGCCCGGCGTCCGGTTCCTCCACAGTAACCGGCTGAAATCTCCGTTCCAGCGCCGCATCCTTTTCGATATATTTTCTATATTCCGTAATTGTCGTTGCCCCGATCAGCTGAAGCTCGCCCCTCGCCAGCGAAGGTTTCAGTATATTGGATGCATCCATCGCACCCTCTGCGCCGCCCGCGCCAATCATTGTATGCACCTCATCAAGGAACAGAATCACGTTCCCTGCTGTCTTTACTTCCCGAATCAGACGTTTCAGACGTTCCTCAAATTCGCCGCGATACTTGGAGCCGGCAATCATGCCCGCAAGATCCATCGTGAAAATCCGTTTATCCTTCATACTGTCCGGTACAATTCCGGATGCGATCCATGCCGCAAGTCCCTCTACGACAGCCGTCTTTCCAACTCCCGGCTCTCCGACCAGACACGGGTTATTCTTTGTTCTGCGGCTTAAAACCTGCATCAGGCGATGTATCTCTTCTTCTCTTCCAATCACCGGATCAAGCTTTCCCTCCTCCGCCTGAAGCGTAAGATCTGTTCCATACTGACAGAGAACGCCCTCTTTTCCTTTCGCCCCATCCTGCATCATTTCTTCCTGATACGTTTTTGGATCCACACCGCTAACACTCAATATATCCTGATAAAGCTTATGAAGATTTATATTCAATGTCAGTAATATCCTTGTCGCCACACAATCGGTATCCCGAAGAAGCGCCAGAAGTATATGCTCCGTTCCTATCTCATCGGAATGAAAATATATTGCTTCATTTTTACTTTCTTCTAAAATATAGTCCAGCCTCGGGCTCCTCTGCGGCTTCCCCGCAAATGTCGTATCTCCCACCGGAGAGATCAATTCGTCCACGACCTTATAAATATTCTCTTCCCCCACGCCATTCATAGCCAGCGCCTGTCCGGCAACCCCGCTGTATACTTTACAAAGTCCCAGAAGGAGATGCTCGGTCCCAACATATGGATGATGCAGTTTTTTTGCAATATTTTCCGCAGTCTGTATGACATCCCTCGCCTGTTCTGTATAATTCATATATTCTGTTCCTTTCTTCCTGTATTAAATATCTTGTCTTACGCAAATTATTTCACCGTCTTGGTGCGTATTCCTCAAACAATTCATCTACCAGCTCATGTACTTCTTCCCTGCTGATATCTTTGCAGCATCCCTTGGCCAGTATAAGCCGGAGTTCCCGACGCATTTCCTCATATGCCTGCAGCTTATCTGCATCAATCGCAATAACGGCGCCCTTTCTCCTGTCAAGCCGGATAAACCCCTGCTGCTTTAAGATCGAATATGCCTTATTTACCGTATGCATATTAATCCCGACCATATCCGCAAGCTGGCGCACCGACGGGAGTGAATCGCCTTCCCGGATCGTTTCCGTCGCAATCCCCATAATAATCTGATGCTGCAGCTGCACATATATCGCCTCATCACTGTTAAAATCAATTTCTATCAGCATCTCATCACCTCTTTTGTTACATACAGATTAGCACAAGTAGAATAGGAAAGCAATAAAAACTTACCCTTTAAACTGTCTGGAAGTATCCGTTCACCCAAAACGAGGGGCTGTCGCTTTAACGAATG
>DKYD01000017.1:9608-9881 GCA_002492335.1 Lachnospiraceae bacterium UBA7109 | reverse complement strand
TCTTTTAGGCAGTCTTGTGTTTTATGCATGGGGCGAACCGATTTACATTTTCCTGATGATATTTTCCATTTTGTTTAATTATATTTGCGGATTGGACATTGCAAGGAATCTGGGGCAGAAGAGGAGGGCGCAGAAGAGCCTGATTTTTACAGTTGCGGTAAATGTGGCGATTCTTGGATTTTTTAAGTACGAAGGATTTCTGCTTGGCAGCCTGAATGCGGTGCTGCCCTTTGACATCCCTTACCGGGAGCTGCCGCTTCCGATTGGAATTTC
>DKYD01000017.1:9169-9296 GCA_002492335.1 Lachnospiraceae bacterium UBA7109 | reverse complement strand
GAATTTCCTTTTATACATTCCAGATTTTATCCTATATCGTCGATGTATACAGGGGAAAAGTAGAGGTACAGAAAAATGTGCTGGATTTTGCGGTATATGTTACCATGTTTCCACAGCTTATTGCAGG
>DKYD01000017.1:0-8883 GCA_002492335.1 Lachnospiraceae bacterium UBA7109 | reverse complement strand
ATGTTTCCACAGCTTATTGCAGGGCCGATCGTCCAGTATGCAGATATTGACAGGCAGCTTCATGTAAGAAAAGAGACTCTGGATAAATTTGGTGCAGGTGTGTTGTTTTTTATCCGGGGACTTTCGAAGAAGGTGCTGCTGGCAAATAGCATCGGTATGGTGTTTAATCAGGTTACTTCCATGGAAATGGATCAGGTTTCCGTGTTGAGTGCATGGCTTGGATGTGCGGCATATACATTCCAGATTTATTTTGATTTTAGCGGATACTCGGATATGGCGGTGGGACTTGGAAAGATGTTCGGATTCGAGTTCCGGAGAAATTTCTTCTATCCTTATACGGCGAAGAGTATCACAGATTTCTGGCGAAGGTGGCATATCTCTCTGAGTACGTGGTTCCGGGATTATGTGTATATCCCGCTTGGAGGGAACCGTGTCAGTAAGGGAAAGCATATCCGCAATATTCTCGTTGTCTGGATGCTGACAGGACTCTGGCACGGAGCGGCATGGAACTTTGTGATGTGGGGATTATATTATGGTGTGCTTTTATTGATTGAAAAGTATATTCTGGCAAAATTCCTGGATAAGGTTCCGTCAGTAATCAGTCATATTTACTGTCTGGCGCTTGTCATGACAGGCTGGGTCTTTTTCTTCAGCCCGACGTTTGGAAGCGCGATTGAGTATCTGAAGCATATGATCGGTATCGGCGGATGTGGACTGGCAGATAAAAGAGGACTTTATATACTTGTAAGAAACGGTGTGATGTGGGTTCTTCTTATTCTTGGATCCACGCCGGTTGTCCACCGTATATATGAGAAACTTATTTATAGGGAAAAGCACGTAAGAACTGTGGCAAACTGTATCGTGTATACGGTACTTTTTCTGCTGTGTGTTGCGTATCTTGTGACGGAGTCATACAATCCGTTCCTGTATTTTAGATTCTAGGAGTGTAATCAGATGAAAGAAAGAAGAAGTAAAAAACAGCGTAGCTTACAGATTATGGCTCTTTTATTTGCGGGAGTTCTTGCTATTATATGTGTTACAAATCTGATCACAAAGGATAAGAAATATTCGGAAAAAGAAAATCGTATGCTGGAACAGAAGCCGGAATTAACCTGGTCGGGTATTGAGGGCGGAAGTTATATGGAGCGCTATGAAACTTACAAATCTGATCAGTTTGCCGGGCGTGATTTCTGGGTTACTTTAAAGACGAATCTGGAGCTTCTTATGGGGAAGCGGGAATCGAACGGTGTTTTTAAGGGGAAGAAGAGCTATCTGATGGAAGATATCGCGCAGCCAGACGAAGAGCAGATGACGGATAATCTGAACGCGATAAAGACATTTGGCGATACATATAAAGATGTGCCTGTCTATATGATGCTTGTTCCGAATGCGGCGAATATTCTGTCAGATAAGCTCCCGGGCCTGGCAGTGACAGAGGACCAGAGCAAAGAATTTGAAGAGATTAAGGAAGCACTTGGAAGCAGCATCCGATGGGTAGATGTACAGAAAACATTAAAAAAACACAAGGATGAAGAGATATATTATCATACAGACCATCACTGGACAACGCTTGGGGCTTATTACGGGTATCAGGAGCTGGCAGAGACAATGAAGCTTGATGCATCAAAGACATCGAAGCTTAAGCCTTATGCAGTGACAAATGATTTTAATGGGACATTATCTGCCGTAAGCGGATATGAAAGCGGTTACAAAGAACCGATTTACATTTATGCGGCGGAGAAATCGAAAGAAGAGGTGTCCGTCGTTGTAAATTATGTGGATGAAAAGAAGAAAACAGCGACTCTGTATGACAGTACGAAGCTTACGGGAAAGGATAAATATGCGGTATTTTTAGGTGGAAATTACAGTATGATAGATATCCGGACGACGGCAGAATCTACGGACAGACTGCTTCTTGTCAAGGATTCTTATGCAAACTGCATGATTCCGTTTCTGACGCCGTATTATCGGGAAATTATCGTGATTGATCCAAGATATTATTATGGTGATATTCACAAAATCATGAAGGAAAATAAGATTACAAGTGTATTGTTCTTATACAATGGAAATACTTTTGTAGAAGATAACAGCATTAGCGGAGTGTTGTCAAATGGTTAGACTGAATAAATATCTGAGTTCTGCCGGGGTGTGCTCCCGAAGGGAAGCAGACCGTCTGATCGAAAGCGGACGGGTGACGGTAGATGGTGTGCGCGCCGTACCGGGAACACAGGTGGGGGATGGACAGATTGTCCGTATCGGAAAAAAGGTTATTAAAAGTGGAAATGAAAAAATTGTGCTGGCGGTGAACAAGCCGGCAGGAATCATATGTACAGAGGATATGCGGATAAAGAATAATATTATCCGCTTTTTAAAATATCCCCGGCGAATTACTTATGCCGGGAGGCTTGACAAGGATTCGGAGGGACTTCTGATTATGACAAATGACGGGGAACTGATTAATCATATGATGCGTTCCCGGTACGGGCATGAGAAGGAGTATAAGGTGACGGTGGACAGGCCTTTGACGGATGAATTTATAGAGAAAATGTCCGGTGGAGTCAGAATTACAGATAAAGAAAAGGGACTGGATGTGGTTACAAGGCCGTGCAGGGTGTCAAAGGTTGGAAAATACACATTTTTCATTATACTGACGCAGGGGCTTAACAGGCAGATCCGCAGGATGTGCGAGGCATTGGGATATAAGGTGACAAGGCTTATACGGGTAAGGATTATGAATATAGAACTTGGCGGTCTGAAACCGGGAACGTACCGGAAGCTGTCAGAACAGGAGTTAGAGGAATTATATGAGCGCGCAGAAAAGACAGAGAATGCAGGAACTGGTGGAATTACTTAACAGAGCGGGAAAGGCATATTATCAGGATGCCGAAGAAATCATGAGTAATTATGAATATGATAAGCTTTATGATGAATTAAAGGGGCTGGAAGAAGAGCTGGGAATTACGCTTTCTGACAGTCCTACTGTCAATGTTGGATATGAGGTGTTAAGTGAGCTTCCCAAGGAACATCATGAACGACCGATGCTTTCACTTGATAAGACGAAGGATGTGGAAGAGCTGAAGAGCTTTGCCGGGGAACAGAAGGTGCTGATGTCCTGGAAGATGGATGGACTGACGATTGTCCTGACTTATCGCGACGGGAAATTATTTAAGGCAGTTACCCGCGGAAATGGGGAAATTGGTGAAGTTATCACGAACAATGCAAAGGTTTTTAAAAATATTCCGCTCCAGATTCGTTATAAGGGGGAATTGATTCTTCGCGGGGAAGCTGTGATAGGTTATAAGGATTTTGAGCGGATTAATGCAGAGATTGCCGAGGCAGAGGCAAAATATAAAAATCCCAGGAACTTATGCAGCGGTTCCGTAAGACAGCTCAACAATGAGATTACGGCGAAGCGTAATGTAAGGTTTTACGCATTTACCCTTGTGCAGGCGGAAGATGTGGATTTTCATAATTCCAGAAGCTATCAGATGGAATGGCTCCGCGGCCAGGGGTTTGAAGTGGTAGAATATGCAGAAGTGACAAGAGATACGATAGAAGCGGAAGTTATTAAATTTTCAGAAAAAATTGCACACAATGATTTCCCTTCGGATGGACTTGTGTTAGTATATGATGATATAGCATATGGACAGTCCCTGGGACGGACGTCCAAATTCCCGAGAGATTCATTTGCCTTTAAGTGGGCAGATGAAATCCGGGAAACCAGGCTGCTTGAAATTGAATGGAGTCCGTCAAGAACAGGGCTGATTAATCCGGTTGCTATATTCGAGCCGGTAGAGCTGGAGGGAACGACAGTAAGCCGTGCCAGTGTTCATAATATCAGTATTATGGAGGAACTGGAATTAGGCGTCGGTGATAAAATTGAAGTATATAAGGCCAATATGATCATTCCGCAGATTGCACAGAATCTGACAAAAAGCGGAGTGAAGGATATTCCGGAGGTTTGTCCGGTATGTGGAGGAAAGACGGAAATCAGGGCAGTGAGCAATGCAAAAGCGCTGTACTGTACGAATCCGCAGTGCCAGGCAAAGCATGTGAAGGCTTTTGCCCTGTTTGCGAGCCGTGATGCATTGAATATCGAAGGGTTGTCTGAAGCAACGCTGGAAAAATTCATATCAAGAGGATATATTAAGGAGTTTGCGGATCTTTTTCATCTTGACCGTTATGCGGAGGAGATTATGGCAGCAGAAGGATTCGGGGAGAAATCATACAAGAATCTGATTGCCAGTGCAAAGAAGGCGAGAAAGACGACGTTGCCGAGAGTTGTGTATGCACTTGGTATTGCAGGAATCGGCCTTGCAAATGCAAAGGTTATCTGCCGGGCATTTGACTATGATATTGAGAAGCTGATACATGCGGATGAAGAGGAACTGGATGCAGTCCCGGGTGTGGGAGATGTGCTTGCAAAGGCATTTACCGATTATTTTGCAGAGCCTGCACACGTGGAAATGTTCCGAAGGCTGCTTGCGGAACTTGAGATACCGGAAGAGAAAACGGCTTCCGGAGCGCAGATATTTACCGGAGTGAATTTTGTAATTACGGGAAGTGTAGAGCATTTTGCCAATCGAGCGGAAATGAAGGAATTTATTGAAAGTCTGGGAGGAAAAGTGACAGGCTCCGTGACTTCTAAGACCAATTATCTGATTAACAATGATGTGAATTCTACGTCATCCAAAAATAAAAAGGCAAATGAGCTCGGGATTCCGATTCTGTCAGAGACGCAATTTTTGAAGATGACAGAAGAATATAATGAAAAGGATACAGTATAAAGAGTAAGACGGAAGGAAGGGCAGAACGAATGTCGGAACAGGATTACAGAGACGATATCGAAAAAGTAGACGCACATGAGGTGGAAGTCGAAGACAACGATAAAAACGATGACGATGAATATGAGAAGGTATGTTTTGTATGCCGCAGGCCGGAGAGCGTGACGGGAAAAATGATACAGATTTCGCAGAATGTCTGCGTATGCAATGACTGTATGCAGAAGAGTTTTGACGCTATGAAGGAAGGGAAGATTGATTACAGCCAGCTTATGAATATGCCGGGAATTCAATTTATTAATATGTCGGATATCCAGCAGCAGGTTCCCCAAAAACAGAAGCTGAAGAAGAAAAAAGAAGGGGAAAAAAGAGTCCCGTTAGTGGATATTAAGAACCTCCCGGCGCCTCATAAGATCAAGGCGAGCCTTGATGAATACGTGGTGGGTCAGGAATATGCGAAGAAAGTCATGTCTGTGGCAGTTTACAATCATTATAAAAGAGTTGCCACGGATACGATGGATGATATCGAGATTGAAAAATCCAATATGCTGATGATCGGACCTACAGGTTCCGGCAAGACCTATCTTGTTAAGACGCTGGCAAGACTTCTTGATGTGCCGCTTGCGATTACGGATGCAACATCCCTGACAGAAGCAGGTTACATAGGCGATGATATTGAAAGTGTAGTATCAAAGCTTCTGGCAGCGGCAGGGAATGACGTGGAAAAAGCGGAACAGGGAATTATTTTTATTGACGAAATTGATAAGATTGCAAAAAAGAAAAATACAAGTCAGCGTGATGTGAGCGGGGAATCTGTGCAGCAGGGAATGTTAAAGCTTCTGGAGGGAAGCGATGTAGAGGTTCCGGTTGGGGCAAACAGTAAGAATGCCATGGTTCCTTTGACAACGGTGAATACGAGAAATATTTTATTTATCTGCGGCGGAGCATTTCCGGATCTGGATACGATTATTAAGGAACGGCTGACAAAGCAGTCCTCTATCGGGTTTGGCGCTGATCTGAAGGATAAATATGATAAGGATAAGACCATTTTGAGTAAGGTTACGGTAGAGGATCTCAGAAATTTTGGTATGATACCGGAATTTTTAGGCCGTCTTCCGATTATATTTACGTTACAGGGACTTGGTGAGGATATGCTTGTCCAGATATTAAAAGAGCCGAAAAATGCGATTTTGAAGCAGTATCAGAAGCTTCTGGCGCTTGATGAAGTGAAGCTTGATTTTACGGACGGAGCGCTGCGTGCAATTGCGAAGAAGGCGATGAAGAAGGATACCGGAGCCAGGGCGCTGCGTGCGATTATCGAGGAATTTATGCTGGATATTATGTATGAGATTCCAAAGGATGACAGCATCGGGCAGGTGACGATTACAGAAGGGTACATTAATAATACCGGCGGGCCGATTATTACGCTGAGAGGTCAGGAGGTTCCGCAGATTGGAAATCACGCATAGCAGAAGAGAACACCTCATATACTGAAAAAAAGTATGTGAGGTGTTATTTTTATGCCGGAGGAAGAATGCAGAGAAAAAATATTGTCCCAGAGTTACCGGGATTTTATTATCCCGGATTACAGAAGTGATATAGATGTTATAGTTCCTCAGAGCCAGGCATGTGTGCAGGAGCTTGGATTTGGTTACCGTGCAGTGTATATTAATGAAACATTTGCCCCGGAGGTGACCATTGAACGATATGGATATAACAATATTCCCGGGTGCTATGCGCTCACAGATACGGATGCGATCAATAAGGCAGGAATCAGTGCAGTGCAGAATTATCCGACGCTTCAGCTGTTGGGAAGCGGGGTGATGATAGGATTTGTAGATACTGGTATTGATTATCAGAACCGGATATTCCGTGATATAAATGGAGGGAGCCGTATTGCAGGTATCTGGGATCAGACCATTCAGGATGGCGCGCTTCCGCAGGGATTTGCATACGGAAGTGAATATACGAAGGAGACGATCGATCAGGCGCTCCGCTCGGAGAATCCGCTGGGGATTGTACCGAGTATTGATACGAATGGACATGGAACGTTTCTGGCAAGTATTGCCGCAGGAAACCGGGATTTGGAAAATCAGTTTCAGGGGGCGGCGCCGAAGGCTGTAATTGGGATGGTAAAGTTAAAAGAAGCGAAAGATTATCTGAAAGAAATTTATGCCATTAAAAAGAATGCAGTCTGTTTTCAGGAAAATGATATCATGCAGGGGATTTATTATCTGCATCAGCTCGCAAGAAGGCAGAATCTGCCTCTTGTGCTCTGTCTGGCGCTGGGGAGTAATTTTGGAGGTCATAATGGGACAACAATGCTGTCCAGGATTCTGGATCGCTATGCCAATACATTGAATCGATGCGTAGTTACCAGTGTGGGGAATGAGGCGGCGCAGAGACATCATTATTATGGGGTGTTGTCTTCTGATGTACATGCAGAAGAGGCTGAAATCCGGGTGGAATCAGGAAATGAAGGCTTTGTCATGGAACTTTGGACAAAGATTCCCAATGTTGTGACGACATATCTTGTGTCGCCTTCCGGGGAAAGAAGTCCTGCCATTTCCATCCGACAGGGAAGCCGCTTTGATTATACATTTACTTTTGACAGAACCCGGGTGGAAATTGAATATCGGTTTCTCCTGGAAAATAATGATTCTCAGCTTATTTTTTACCGCTTCACGAATCCGGCGGCAGGGATATGGCGTGTCGGTGTGGAACCGCTCCATATTTCGGATGGGGAATTTCACATCTGGTCATCTATGAAGGAATTTATAGATGGGGATGTATATTTTCTGGAGGCAAATCCGGATGTTACATTAACGGATACGGGAACTACCAGGGATGCAATAACTGTCTCGTATTATAATGCAGTTGAGAATAGTATTGATATTAACTCCGGCAGAGGTTATACTAGAGGTAGATTAATCAAACCGGAATTTACGGCGCCGGGAGTTCAGGTTACGGGCACCGGGATAGACGGAAGGTTTGTGAAGCGCAGCGGTTCCAGTATTGCGGCGGGGATTACGGCAGGTGCGGCGGCTCTTATTATGGAGTGGCTTATGCAGCAGCCGAACGTTACAGGTGTAACGACCAGTCAGGTGAAGAATATTTTGCTCCTTGGAGTGGAGCAGGGGATTCTTCCGGAGTATCCCAATCGGGAATGGGGATATGGACGAATCGATCTGTATCAGTCCCTGGACCGGCTGCGAAGTTTGTAAAATACAGGGAGGAGAGCAGAAGATGGCTGATTTTTTTGAAGATCTGGGAAAGAAAATATCCGATATAGCGGGAGATATTGGGAAAAAAGCAGAGGAAACAATTGAGATTGAGAAGCTCAGGAGTCGGATGAGGTCTCTTAAGAGGGCAAATGAAAGAGACCTTATGGAAATCGGGCGTATGGTATATGACAAATTCAGGGATGGCGAAGTGGTTGATTTTGATTATACCAAACAGTGTGAAGAAATTGAAAAAAGAGATGAAGAAACAGAGAAATGCAAAGAAGAAATAAGCAGAATTCAGGGAGTGTAAAGGATGTATGCGATAATAGGAGGACTGTTTCTTGTACTTGCAGTTCTGGATATGGGTATCAAACAGTATATAGAAGATACTTTTTGGCAGGATGAGGAACGAGAAACAGTTGTGCCTGAAATTGTACTTAGAAAAGTCCATAACAAAGGACTTTTCCTGAATTCTCTGGAGCAGTATCCGGCATTTATCAAAGTGGAATCTGCGGTGGCCGGAATCTGTGTGTTACTGTATGATATATGGGTTTTTCTTCATAAAGGGAATCTGTGTAAGAAGATCGGAATGGCATTTGTAAGCGCCGGAGCGCTCAGCAATATCTATGACAGGCTCATCAGGGGAAAGGTCATTGATTATATCGGTATCAGATGCAAAAATAAATTCCTTTCCAGGGTGACTGCAAATCTTGCGGATTTGTATGTTGTTCTTGGAGCTTTTCTTGTGGCAATAGCAAAATGCTTTCGAAAATAAGACAGAATGTAAAAAATCGTGAAACACTTCCAGGGTGTTTCACGATTTTTGATTTCGTCTTTTATTTTCCTTCTACTTCCTGCATTTTCATTGCACGAACCTT
>DKYD01000022.1:1756-10053 GCA_002492335.1 Lachnospiraceae bacterium UBA7109 | reverse complement strand
TAGAGCATACGAGTTCCTTATATACTCCAGTATTTTTTTAACCGGAATTTCTCCAGTTTTCTATACAAAATTTCAATATAATATCCAATTTGACTTATTCGCCATACAGCATTACTTTTCGTCAAACGAAAAAACTCCCTCCAAACTTCCAAAAACGAAGTTAAGAAAGAGCTTTACACACGAACAGTATCCCACCAAAACTCCGTTTTTTTATTTGGTGGGTTCCCTTCCTATTCACTTTTCCTATTGTTCTTCAGATATGCGATTCCCCACACTCCAAAGCTGACTATCATAATAAAGTAAAAACTGATTCCCCTTGTAATACACATAGAAACGATCAGATATTGTCCGGGAAAAATATTTCTAAATATTTTTTTATATATCGCTTCTGTAATCCCCTGCGCTCCGGGAATCGGAAGCATATCTACCGCTATATAAACGGATGCCTGCAGCAACACAACATCTATCATGGCAAATCCATTCAATCCCAGTCCACGATATACCACATAAGTAAGAACAAATATACTAAATCTTTGCAGGAATGTACAAACAATAGTTACAACTATCAGTTTTTTATGATTTTTCAAAAAGCAAACCGTTTCCCGGTAGCCTGCTAAAAATTGATTTACTTTGCCTTTTCTTTTCTCCGATTTCTTCCAAAATCTGAAAGCCACCAAAAGTTCTTCTATCTTGGAAAAGATTGTCATAATGATTCCCGGAGAGAACATAATCAAAAGCAATATGATTACTAAAGCAACATTCAAGGATAATCCCACAAAATACAGCGAATAATATCCTTCCAGATACTCTTTAAGCGGCTCTCTCCAAAAAAGCAGAATACCTATTCCTGTCACAACAAGCACAAATTTATAAACAACCGCTACAGTCATCAGTACTACAGTGGATGCAGAAATGGAATGTCCGTCTTTTTTCATATAATATAGCTGCATCGGCTGTCCGCCCGTTGCAGACGGTGTGATACCTGAAAAGAAAAAGCCAATGAACGAATATGTAATACAACGCAACAGTTTTGCCTTATCGCCTACTCCCTTCAGCAGATAACAGATCATACTGCCCTCTCCTGCTACATAAAAGACGGACAGGATAACTGCCGCCACAAGAGAGGGTATTGATAGCATTTGGACAGTATCTACTATATCCGCCATATTCTGGTTCCGAAAAACGCTCCAAAATGTGAATGTCATAACGGCTGCAAATATTCCCACATCCAACACTATATTTTGTTTTTTACTATTCATAAGTAGAAACACTTTCTAACACACACTGTGGGCATTCCGACGTAATTTCAGATAATTCTCCTTCAAAAATCACCCGCATTTTTTTATATCTAAAAAAATCTTTCGGTGTTACAAGCGAAAAATGTTTTTCCGAAACACATATCCCTTTTTCCTGCAAAAGCCTTGCTATATAAGAGGAACATGTATATTGATTTTTCAGATAAAAAGGAATGCCCATTACAATAAATGGTAATCCAATTACCGCATAGTGGATATGGAACCTTTTTCTCCAATCTGTATGTAATCGTTCCATAATTTCTTGTTTTTGCTGTTTAGTACAGGATAATTCACAGATTCGGTAAAACGCTGTTGGAAAAGTATGAAGAATCTTGTTTTTATCTTCCCTTTCAAATCCGGAAAAGAACGGAATCGCCGGAGTTCTTCTCCCTACGCTATATGCCTCTGTCAGCATTGCATCAGCGGCTATCACAACGTGAACATATCGCTGTTTCAAAAATTTACGGATTAATGCCGCAAAAAATCCCGGCGTATCTACAAACGCAATATAAATATAAGCCATCATTTTTTCCTCTTCATTGGAATTTATAAATCTTTTTCGCAATCCTGTATCCATTTACTGTTGCTTTCTTCCCTAACCTTCCCGGCAGATTCGTCAGACCGCTTAGTTTTGTATAACGCAGCCGAAAATATAAGCCGGGATTCTCATTTTTCAGATCCGCCCATATTTCCCGGTGCCTGTTCTTTGCATTTTCATCACCGGAAAGCAGTAAATGTATAGAGGATATTGCCATCATAACGGACACATTTCTACACATATAACTTGCCAGTTTTGGATGTTTCGCCCGTACTTCCCTTAAGTCTACACACTCTGCAACAATCTTTGTAACCTTAATCTGCTGCTCAATTCTGGAAATCAGCACTTTTTCATTCACAGACTGATCCTCCCTGCCCAGATAATACTGATACAAATTGATATCCATATAGCAAAGAGTTTCTACAAATGGCAACGGATAGTAAGCGAAAATATTATCCACATAAAAGGTATGTTCCGGCAGAACCACTCCTGATTTTCTCAGCACATCCGTGCGGTATATCAAGGCATGCATAATCAGATATTGAGCGGGACGAAAATTCTTAATTTCTTCCCATGAACATATCCGTCCCTTCGGGAACACATTCCGGTAATTTATTACTTTTTCCGTACCTTCATTTAGATGATTGTATGTGTAGTTGCAAATCAACAAATCGGGAGCATGGGCAATATAATCTATTTTTTCCAGTTCCTCCCATGTCTTTATCTTTTTTAAAAGTTCCCGGTACGCTGTTTCATCCAGCCAGTCATCAGAATCTACAACTTTAAAATATCTCCCCTTTGCAAGTTTCAGACCTTCATTTACTCCTGAACCATGCCCACCGTTTTCCTTATGTACCACAGTCACAATCTCCGGAAACCATTTCGCATAAAGCTCAGCAATCTCCCCTGTCTGATCGGTGGAGCCATCATCTACTACTATAATTTCCACATCGTCTCCGCCTATAATTAAAGAATCCAGGCAACGTTTTAAATACTTTTCTGAATTAAAACACGGTACTGTAATTGTTAAATACTTCATTTTCTGCACTTACCTTTCCCAGTCTTATCTTATTGACTGCCGCATATTCCGATGTGCATAGTTCCTGCCTACATTTGATATACGAACCTTTTGTTTCATTTCCAATTTTGAAGATACATATTTTCTTGTAACCCCTAGAAGAATCGCAGACAGATACAATGCCATCTGAATCCCCCATATATGTCCTGTAAAATCCATATACGGATTATACCAATCCAAAATTTTTGCGATCACACATACCAAACTACATACAACACATACATGTAATAAAATTCCTCTTATTTTGTTCATTACAATCCCTCCGTGATAAAAATTCCATCTTCTACTTCATGCTCCGGCTTATATGGGTGATTCGCCACCTGATCTTTCATTGTCATAAAAGAGCAATGACCGCCATCCAGATTATAAGCCGCCTTGCAGCCTAAATCTTCAAATACCTTCGCCATCTCATCAAGGAACATTCCTCTGGAACTTTTCTGCCTTCCATCTACAAGGAGCAGACAGTAATGCCCCGGCTCATAATATCCAATGGCTGTCCTCGGATGCGACTGGCGGATATAATCCCAAGTCAGAAATGTATCCTTTGCTTTTCCGCTTTCATTCAGTAAACTCGGACCGAAAATCCAACTTTGGTATGCTCCCCTGTCAACCAACTGCTGTAAATCAATCTGTCCCGGTCGGTAAATATCCATTGTTCCGTCCCAATTTAAAACACAGGTTTCTTCCGTTGTCTGCCTGTTCCTGTATATCACGCCATTCCGGATAATGGTTCCATTATCCTCATGACGGTTATTGCTGTAAGAATCTCCGTTTACCGCAAGAATGGACTTCATCCTTTCCGACATATCGGTTAGCTTCTCTGCATATCCCACGCCATAAGTATCCTTCGCAAATGCTGTCTGAAAACAGGTAATATCCCCTACATAAATATCCGCAAGCACATAGGAAATCTTTGTCCCATATTTTTCATGCTTCCCTGAATTGGACTTGTCCAGTTTTCCCGTATCATACTGATGATAAGACAACTGTACGGATACATTGGGACTGGTATAGGATTTGTCTGTAGATACAACCTGATCTGTAAACTTATCCGCAAACTTTTTGTGCCAATCCTGTGTATCCATTGTTATATTTGTTCTCTGCAAAAAATCATTCTGCCCTTCCGTATCTTCCATCTGTACATCCGTCTGCTCTTCCATTTTCTCCATAAGCGTATCCTGATTTTCTGTATTTTTCGTAAAACTGCTTTGTATCGACACTGCATGGATTCCTTTTTGCGGTATCAGGTAATTAAATCCCCACACGCCAACGATAATCAGCGCTGCTGCTACTATATCAATGATAATCCATAAAATTCGCTTCTTCATACCTCAGCCTTCCCGCCTGCAAAGGCATATGTTACGGTGTACCCGGATGGGTATGCCTCGGCCTTCCCGCCCACAAGGGCACGTACTGCGTTGTGACCGGATGAGCATTTCTTAGGCTTTCTTTCCTTTCGGAATATTACCCGGTTTTGTATCATCCAGCTAAGAAAAAACAGCACACATTCTGTGATCAATTTTGCCGGATATACCGAAAGCCCCAAAAACTGTACCAATATTTCCAGAATGACATTATTCATAAATAAGACAAACGCTGCCAATTCAAAATACTGAAACGCTGTGCGCATCTTTTTTCTTGCATGAAATACAAACCGACAATTCATACAATAGTTATAAAAAGCGCTTATCATCCTTGCAGTAATATTCGCCACAAGTACCAAGACAGCGGTATGCGGAAGAAAAATCATGAACAACGAAAACAGAACATAGTCTAAAATAAAGCTGGAAAAGGATGACAACATAAATTTCAAAATATCTTTATAGATTCTTATGGAATCCTGCACCGCCCGGAAATGAGAACCGGAATTATTTTTATCCTGATAAATCGTATGGATCGGTGCTTCTTGAATGGGAATCCCTGCCTTTGCCAGTGCCATAAGCACATTCATCTCATATTCATACCGTTCTCCTTCTACGGAGATCAATTTGTCCAAAAGCTCCGAACTGAATGCCCGAAGTCCCGTCTGTGTATCCGTAACCCTCACACCGCTTGCAATCCGAAATACCGTCCTCGTAATCTGATTTCCCAATCTGGATTTCAGGGGCATATCCTTTCCGACTTCCCGCACCCCAAGTACCATTGTTTTTCGGTGTGTTCCGGCAAATGTAAAGAGCTTCATCATATCCTCCGGCAAATGCTGACCATCGCAGTCCATGACTCCGATCACATTTCCATCCCAAAGTTCTTCTTTCACATAAGTCAATGCTGTTTTGATTGCAGCACCTTTTCCACGATTTTCTGAATGCCTTAAAATAATGCAGATATCACTGATTTTCTCAAAAATCGGCTGATATTTCTCGCCACTTCCATCATCTACTACCACAATCCGACATCCATACCCCCAAAGCTGGTCTGTAATGGTTACTAAGGTTTCATCTGGTTTATAAGCTGGTATAATTACAACTGACATCCTGCCATCTCCTTTCTGTTGTGTTCAACTATCTCTGTCTCTTTTCTCCAGCGAATGATGTCCTTCATTCCACTTCATGCATTGCCAAATAATGATACATCCCGCATATCCTGCTGCAATCCCCACCAAAATGCCTCCTAATATATCAGTTGGATAATGGACATACAAATACAATCTTGAAAATGCAATGAGGCACGCAAGAACCAATGCCGGTTTCCACAATTTTCTTTCCCCTGAAAAGTAAAGCGCTGCAACCGCTGCAAAAGAAGCTGCCGTGTGTCCTGACGGGAAAGAAAAATCATCTGGTCTTGCAATCAATAACTGTATCTGTGTGTTTACGTCACACGGACGTATCCTGGCGAACAAATTTTTTAGAATTCCGTTACACACCACAAGGTCTATGCACAGCGCAGCAATCATTACCATTCCTGTTTTCCTTGTCTTTGGAATCAACAAAAGTATCACTGCCAGTACAATCCAAATCATTCCTGCATCGCCTAATTTTGTGATAAAACACATGACCGCATCGCCCACTGGCGTCCGTATTCCCTGCAAAAAATCCAATATTCTAAATTCAATTCCCACTTTTTTCACTTCTTTCCTTTATCATCTGCATCCCTGCCACGAGCGCCACACCAATCACACATGGCAATATCTGAAAATTTTCCAAATTCATTGCCGCTTTCGGTATCTCTAATGTGGTCGGTCCCTGCATAACCGCATAGAAAGAACCAATCATCATACCCAGAATCATGTATATCGTCTGTGGACGGAATTTTTCAAGACAAACCTTAATCGCTTTTACCACTGTCATTGCTCCTGCCAGCACACCGCACCCAAAAAACATCAGACACGGAAAATAGGATAAATCAAGAGAAAGGAAACCTTTCACTGCTGTAATCACTGGAATATATGCGCCAAAAATCAGAAGCAGTGTAGAGCCGGATATACCCGGAAGAAACATTGCAGAAATCGCAATCATTCCAATAAAAAACAACTTCACTGCCAACCCCACAGAAAATTGTCCCAAATCCATAGAGCCTCCGCCAATTCTTCCATTTACCCATGTAATTCCCGCTACAAGTATGATTCCGATCATGCAAAAAAGAATCCCTTTTCTGACTTCCCTGAAACTTTCCTTTTCTTCTTTTATAATCAGTGGAATCGCTCCGGCAATAAATCCGATAAACAAAGAACTGACAACGTAAATATGGTTCTCAAATAATGTTGACAGCACAACTACCGCCATTGCCATTCCAATGATCCATCCCACGCCTAATTTTGCCAGATACATAAGTGCTGACTTTTTCTCTCTCATTTTTCCAAATGCCAGATCATGGATGGAACCGATAAAACGGTCATAAAATCCCATGATAAACGCTACCGTACCTCCGGATACTCCCGGCACGCTGTCCGCTAATGCCATACAGAATCCATTCATTCCTTCTTTCAGCATATTAAAAAAACCTCCTGTTTGTTTTCTGTGGGTATCTTAACAACCCACCTTAAACAAACAAGAGGTAAATTTCTAAACAATTCTTAAACTCTGTTATATTTTAAGCTGTTCTCATAAACGAAATACAGGGATATAAAAAACTTCTGCTCGCTCATCTCGTTATCACATATATCTCCATATCTGAAAAATTCTCATTCAGAGTAAAATCATTCTCGATTCCCTCTGTCAGATAAATTTCATTTTCGTCTGTTATCAGCAGCATTTCAAAGCTACCATTTTCTTTCCAGTATTCTGTTGCTTCATCAAGCCCCATCACATAAATGGCCGTAGACAGCGCATCACACCACTTGGTCAGCGGCTTCTCCTGACGTGTTCATGGCTCATTTCCTCCTTTCTGGTTGCCTGGTCTTCTTTTTCCTGCCGCACCGCTTCCAGTTTCTCCTGAATCACACCAGAACGTGCAGCAATCCCGTCACAGAGCACCACCCCCTTTCTAAGTTCCCCGATCTGCTCTGTCAATGCGGAGATTTCTGCCTTAACCTCTGTAAGACGCCCATTGTCTTTGATACCTCGGCTTTTATACCGCAAATGTTTCCGCTCATCAATCAGCCTCTCCATCTTCCCCTGCAGATCTTCTTTCAATGAAAAAAGCTGCTCCGCTGTATCAATGTGATAGTGGCAGAGCAGCCTTGTTTCTTTTGAAATCATATCCAGTTTTCTCAAATCCTCCCGAAACAGTAGATGTACCTGTTTCGGACTGATGGGCGGTCTGTTCTTTGGTAAGATACCGAGCAGATAACAGTAATGGAGATACAGCCCCCGCAAGCCTCCGATTTTTCTTGTTCGGTTTGCACTTCCATGCACCGTAACCGTATAATGCTTTTTCTCCAGTATCGGCAGCTCCCCGGAATGTGTTTTCTTCACTTCCTGCGTGAGTATCCGCCTGCGGATGGATTCTAAGGTATAATCTTCCCCGAAGTTCCTCGCCAGTTTCAGCCCACGCTCCCGGTCATGCGTGCATACGGTGATATCCTTTCCAAACTTAACAGAATAGCCCATCTCTTTCAGATAATGGAAAAACTGCTTTTCTGTCCTCGACTTTAAAACTGCCTCGTCCACATCTGCCTTTACCATGCTGTGATAGGTCGGCTTGCCCTCCTGCTCCGCCCTCCACTCGGCATAATGCCTTGACTTCCCTTTCTCCGGGTGTGCAATGACGGATAATCCATACTCCCGGCAGAGACGGTCTGAAGCAGAGCGCATATCCCGGTAATCCTGATTGGTACGGTGGTACCGCTTACCGTCTGCAAAGGAAACGGAATTCACAACAAAGTGGTTATGAAGATGGTGCGCCTTATCCAGATGTGTCGCTACCAACACCTGAAAACGGCTCCCCCATAATTCTTCTGCCAGTTTTACTCCGATCTCATGCGCCATCGCCGGGGTACATTCCCCCG
>DKYD01000022.1:0-1466 GCA_002492335.1 Lachnospiraceae bacterium UBA7109 | reverse complement strand
CATCGCCGGGGTACATTCCCCCGGTGCAAAAGACTGATAACCGTGAAACGCCATAATGCCCTCGTCTTTTCCGTACCGCTTTTTCACCGCCATCATTTCTGACCGGGCGGTGGCGGGCGTACAGTTCACACCGGATACATACTGCTCCATGACTTTCTCCCGCTCATCATCAATCTCCGCTGCCCTTTCCTGATGATCTCTGCTGCCTTTATTCTCCCTCCTGGTCTTTTCCTCGCTGACTGCATAAGCGATCACATCGGACAGGCTCTGTGTATCCGGTTTCCCTATATCGGAAATCTGCGGCAACTTTGCTGCTTCCGGATTTTTCGTCTTTTCCGGATTCTCTACATAAATGACAACTTTCCCAAGCCAGCCCTTAATGCTCCAGATAGACGTTGTTGCCATTATTCCCGCTGCTCCGGCAGAATGACTGCCTCCGTAATCAGCCGGACGGTTTCTTTAAACTTCCGCATATCCTTGTCATACCGCTGTACATCAATCACGTTCAGGGTATGGGCTTTCTGTGCAATCTGGTTTAGGTTGTTCCCGATCTTGTGAAGTTCTCTCATCATGGAATAATAGTCCGGCGGCGGGGCGTCCCTCGGAACCACACCGTTAATCAGGTGCCTGAGATACGCCTCCCTGCTCAATCCGCTTTTCTTCACTTTCTTATCCAGTGTCTCCGCCTCTTTCCGGTTCAAGCGGAACAGAATCGCTACATTCCGTTTTCTCATCGTTCCATCCCCCTTTGCTTCTCTATGGATTCTGGCACCTGACAGATTTTTCCATGCTCTTTGTTATATTCGTATACACGGTCAGACAATACTTCATTCTTCGCCACTTCTGTCCGGTTGACTTCCCGCACCATCTTTCCCAATTCTTTTGGAGTCGGCGCATTGTCCTTTGGTATAACCAGCAGCTCATGCACAGAAGATGGCAGGATATAAACCCCTTCCGGAAAAATCTCACCAATCCGATTCATTACATCAGAAGATAACATTACCGCCGCACCATGTCTTCTATCCTTATTGGATAATACATACATGGTCTCAAAAGGACTGCGGTTTACTTCCCCCGGATTGTTAAGGAGATTTTTATTTGCCAGAGTTCCATACACAATCTCATCCATAATAGATTCCATATCCATGAGTTCCGGAAAAGTATTCTGTTCCATATTTTTTATCGCTGTATCAAACACTTCGTTCTTACCTACATTCCACTTTTCCAGTATTTCATTTGTCACCTTTATACTTCCCGTTCCGCCTCCCGGTGCCGGAACCTCCACACGGAGTATGGCAGATAAATCTTCCACCTCCATGTGAGGCATTTCTGACAGCATTTTCTGGTTTGCTTTCATATTGACCAGTGCCAGATTCAGATGATCCTTTACTGACACATAATTATCTATACATATCTCTGCCATCTCGCCGCTGATCTCCCGACTGTTCATTGCCGTCTCAGCAATT
>DKYD01000009.1:6635-13249 GCA_002492335.1 Lachnospiraceae bacterium UBA7109 | reverse complement strand
AATTATATTATATTAAAATAATACAATATATAGTATCGTTATGCAACAAAAAAACGATTCCTGATTGAAAGATATCTTATTTTTTCTCATAAACCGTAAAATAATATTCCAGATTAAAGCAGGTCTGCTCCTCGCTTATTTTTGTCATCTGCCATTCCTCATCTGCATCAAGATTTGGGAAATACGTATCTGCATCAAAAGCATGGTCTATCTTTGTAACCAAAGCTGTATCACAGTAAGGAAGCATAGCGCGGTAAATACTTTCCCCACCAATGACATAGATTTTACCCTTATACTTTTTCGCCTCTTCCATAGCTGCTTCTATGCTATGGACAATCACCGCATCCTTCACCTTATAATTCGGATTCTTCGTAATTACAATATTGACCCGGTTCTTTAACGGCTGTCCCTGAGGGAAGCTTTCCAGCGTCTTTCTTCCCATGATTACAATATTGCCTCTTGTTGTTTCCCGGAAAAACTTCATATCTCCCGGAATACTCCACATCATCTTATTATCTTTTCCAATTGCCCAGTTCTTATCGACTGCCACGATCAAGTTCATCTCTGCATCCTCCTTCTTTTTTCCGGCTAAACAGCTACCGGAATATTCCGAATCTGTTCATGCGTCTCATAACCAATTAATTTCACATCATCCATTGTAAATTGATAAAAATCTTTAATTTCCGGATTCAGCCAGAATGTCGGCGCCGGAAGCGGCTCTCTGCTTATCAGCTCCTCGATAAGCGGAATATGTCTGTCATAAATATGCGCATCTGCAATCACATGTACAAATTCTCCCACTTCCATGTCACATACCTGCGCCAGCATGTGCAGAAGCACCGCATACTGGCATACATTCCAGTTATTTGCGGCCAGCACATCATTCGAACGCTGGTTTAAAATTCCGTTCAGCGTAAGCTTTTCATGCCCCGGCTTTTTCGTCACATTAAAAGTCATACTGTATGCACACGGATAAAGATTCATCTCATGCAGATCCTGATGTACATAAATATTCGTCAGAATACGACGGCTGTAAGGATTATGTTTCAAATCATAAATAACTCTGTCCACCTGATCAAACATCCCTTCTTTATAAGGATGCTTCACTCCCAGCTGATAGCCATAAGCCTTCCCGATCGAACCGTCCTCATCTGCCCAGCTGTCCCAGATATGAGGCTTCAAGTCATGAATATTATTCGACTTTCTCTGCCAGATCCACAGAATCTCATCCGTACAGCTCTTAATTGCAGTGCGTCTGAGAGTCAGCGCCGGGAATTCCATACTCAGATCATAACGGTTCACCACTCCGAACCGCTTCACTGTGTATGCCGGAGTTCCATCTTCCCACACCGGCCGCACTTTTTCTCCTCTTGTATCTGTTCCATGATCAATAATATCCCTGCACATATCGATAAATACGTGATCTGCATAACTCATATGCTTCTTCCTCCACTTTTCTTCATAAGAATTTAGCTTTACAATAACATTTGTCCTCTAAAAGGTCAATATTTCTTTTTCTTCTGCCCATTCCTTATCACCCACAGCATTCCCGAAGCATATTTTCCAGAGCACACGCACTGCTGGAATGCGAGCGTTCCACACGAATATTATAACGCTCCGCCTCTTTCAATGCACAATGTACCATTTTATGCGCTACCGTAGCGGTAAACAATATAATCAAATCCGGCTGCCCAATCTGAGTCTTAAGATTTCCCGACATCCTTGTAAATACTTTTGCTTTACATCTGTGTCTTTTACATATCTGCTTATACTGCTGCTCCATCCGCTCATTTCCACCAATAATTACAACGCTCATATCATGCCCCTTCCTTCTGCCTCACTGTGTCATCTCTGCGCTGCTCTTCCGAACAATATCCCGCAGCGTTCCTCCTGCCAGGAACTCATTCACCGCACTTACTTTTGCCATATCATAAATGTGGAAAATTCTCTGTGCTCTATCTGGATTATAATATACTTTCCAATATCCGCACATAAGATAGTCTTTTCCATTCTTTTCAATAAAAGCTTTGACATCCTCAATTGGATAATCAAGAAACACACCTATTTCATGCGGAAAGTTCCGTTCCTCATATTCAGAAACTCTTTTCGAAAGCCTCTCCAATAATTTATCTACGCTGTCCACACAGTACTCGTTCTCTTCCAGAAACCTGCGTATCTCTTCTCTGTGAAGGTAATTTGTGAATTCTCTTCTTCTGTACAAGAATAAAAGACATTTCCCTCTTTGTTCTTTCAGTATCTTCCACTCAATTCCAATTTCCTCAAAAACTTTATTGATATCATTAAGCGCAGATTTTTCAACATTTATCATACTGGAAATTTTTAATCCTTTCAAAAAGGGCGCACACTGTAAAATCAATTGAAAACGCAGATGTCTTCTCCCTTTTTCACTGGAAAACATATGATAAATAACTGCAACATGCATATTGTCTATTTCTCTCTTTCGCTTTTTATTTTGATATTGATTATCATTTCCATTTAAATATAGCATATACAGTATGAAAAAACAACTCCTGTAATTGATAGGATTTTTTCATTAATCTCACGTATTTCATTCTTTCTTTATCATTTATACCAGAATTGCCAAATATAGCCGCGCCCTAAGGCTCGGCTATATTATACAGCACTCTGCTTAACATCTTTTCCAGCGCTTCAATTTCTTTTTTGTTCATTCCAAGAGTCAGCATTTTATCCAGTTTTTTTCTATCCATTTCCATACGTCTGCGTATATCATATGCCTTCTCGGTCAGATAAATATTGTTACATCTTCTGTCTTTATTACTGGGCACCGACAGAATAAACCCCTTTTCATCCAGTCTTTTCAGAAGACCTGTAACGGTAGGGTTCTTAAGGCTTAATGCCCTCTCAATATCCCGCTGGGTTACCTCTTCTTTGCTGCTTACAAACAAATAATCCAGCACCGCGCACTGTGAAGCTGTAATTCCAAGCGTGCGCAGACGGTTATTAAACTCCTTCTCATACACATTATTAATCTGCTTAAACATAAACCCGATCGGCATTCGTTCTTTCATATACTACGCTATCCCCTTGTATTATCTGCCCGACTTACTCTCCAGAAGCTCCGGAAGCCTGGCTTTCATGAGCACCTTTGCTACTGTATAAAACAGCACAACTTCTATTGGAAGCATAAGAAGCTGCTTCATTACTCTTGCCGGGAAAATAGCCATAAAGCCATTTCCATACAATATTGTCATCCAATAAGTGTTCAAAAGCATATTGATAAATACAGTCACCAGTGTATTCGCTGCAATAACTCTCTTCAGACTCAAAGGTTTCTTATACAATACCACTCCGTAAATAATGGCTGCCAGCATAGCACTAATGGTAAGTCCCGGAAAGAAAGCTCCTACCGGCTTAATAATATAAGAAATTATATCTGCCAGGCCTGCCACAGCACATGCTGCCACCGGTCCAAAGAACATCGCCGTAAGCTCTTTTGCAATAAAATCAAATCCGATTCTCAGATAATCTGCAATCTGCAGCCGGTAAAATCCCAGCACGACTGTAATTGCAAGCAGCATAGCTGACGCAGACAATGTTTTCAGGTTACTCAGTTCATAAATGGAGTCTGTAAATAGTGTTTTCAATTTTTTCATAAAAAATACCTCCTTTTGCAGTAGTCCTTAAAGCTACGCATAAGCAGGTAGTTTTTATCTGTCTATGTGTAGCAGCGGGATG
Source organism: Lachnospiraceae bacterium UBA7109 (assembly GCA_002492335.1). GTDB lineage: Bacteria > Bacillota > Clostridia > Lachnospirales > Lachnospiraceae > UBA7109. The sequence continues at coordinate 9,532 of DKYD01000009.1, read as the reverse complement.
CGGAATATGTACCGCGAACTTTCCTGGTTCTTCGTCCGGTCGGCAACTCCCCGTCCGTCCGGCACTTAACGCACATATTCCTACTCTGCTTTCTCTTGTTTATTTGTTCTGCCCTATCATATCACACTTTACCTGTTCTTACAACAGTGGATATTTATCTGTAAGCTCTTTCACAAGTGCTTTTACTTTTTCAATATTGTCTTCACTTTCAATTACAAGTGCAATACCCTCTGCAATCTTATCCATATCTTCTTCCTTCATTCCTCTGGACGTAACAGCCGGCGTTCCAAGTCTTACTCCGCTTGTAACGAACGGAGAACGAGGATCATTTGGAATCGTATTCTTATTACATGTAATATGCGCAAGATCCAGGCGTTTCTCAAGCTCTTTTCCTGTCACATCCGTTCCACTCAGATCTACAAGCATCAGATGGTTGTCCGTTCCTCCGGACACGATCTTAACTCCCCGCTTCATAAGACCTTCACACAAAGCTTTTGCGTTCTTTGCAACCTGCTGCTGGTATTCCTTAAACTCAGGCTCCAGCGCCTCTTTGAAGCAGACTGCCTTTGCCGCGATCACGTGCTCTAACGGGCCTCCCTGGATTCCCGGGAAAACAGCCTTGTTAAAATTAAATTTATCCGCCGCTTCCTGATTGCACAGAATCAGTCCTCCTCTTGGTCCGCGAAGTGTTTTGTGGGTCGTTGTTGTTGTCACATGTGCATATGGAATCGGGCTCGGGTGTACACCTGCTGCAACCAGTCCTGCAATATGCGCCATATCTACCATAAGGTAAGCGCCCACCTCGTCTGCAATTTCACGGAAACGTTTAAAATCAATGATTCTTGCATAAGCGCTGGCCCCCGCAACGATCAGCTTCGGCTTTGCTTCTTTTGCAATCTCCCTTACCTTCTCGTAATCAATAAAACCATTCTCATCTACACCATAAGACACAATATGGAAATATTTTCCGGATATATTTACCGGTGAACCATGTGTCAGATGTCCGCCGTGATCCAGATTCATTCCCATTACGGTATCCCCCGGATTCAACATCGCAAAAAATACTGCAAGGTTTGCCTGCGCACCTGAATGTGGCTGTACGTTGGCATAATCACAGCCAAACAATTTCTTTGCTCTTTCTATTGCAAGATTTTCTACCACGTCAACGCACTGGCAGCCGCCGTAATATCTCTTTGCCGGATATCCTTCTGCATACTTATTTGTCAGCGGGCTTCCCATCGCAGCCATTACGGCTTTGCTGACCCAGTTTTCAGATGCAATCAGCTCAATATGAGAATTCTGCCGTTCCATCTCGGCGGTAATTGCATCTGCAATCTCATAGTCTGTCTTTTTAATCTCATCAAATGTGTACATATCTAGTTTCCTCCTTATCTACATAATTCTATCTGTTCTTTCCATATATTGCAACTACTTTTCTTCCACTTTTACATCTTTCAGATATTTCTTCTGCTCCCATGCCGCCAGTCCGATAGCTGTAACTGCTGCTGCGCCGTCTGCAATCGGACCCGCATACATTACACCATCAATTCCCATAAACAAAGGAAAAATAACAATTAATGGAAGCAAAAAAATGACCTGTCTCGTCAGCGATATAATAATGCCCCGTTTTGCTTTTCCGATCGAGGTAAAAAAGCCGGAACTCATCGGCTGGATTCCATTAATGAAGGTCATAAACATAAAGATTCGGAAATATTGCTCTGCAAAACGAAAATATTCTTCTTCTCCACTTCCAAATATACTGACAATCTGTCTTGGGAAAATCTGGAATCCCAAAAAGAAAATAATCCCCACAGTCAAGGCAATGCGAAATGCCTTTCTATAAGTTTCCCGCACGCGCGCATAGTGGCCTGCTCCGCAGTTAAATCCCCAGATTGGCTGGCATCCCTGGGAAACACCGATACAAATAGCCATAAACACCATATTTACTTTAGAAATTACTCCGGCACATGCCAGTGGAATATCCGCTCCATACATGGAATCCGCCCCATAATGCCGTAAAGTGTTATTCATCGTAATCTGTACAATCGCCATAGATACCTGATTAATACAGGAAGCCATTCCCAGAGACACGATCGCTTTCAGGTACACTGCTTTTGGGACAAACATTTCTTTTTTCAATTCCATACGCGTAAATTTTAAGAAATAAACAATGACCATAATTCCCGAAATAACCTGCCCGATTACCGTAGCCCAGGCGGCTCCTTTAATTCCCCATCGAAACACGAAAATGAACAAGGGATCAAGAACCGTATTAATCACCGCGCCAACAAGCATACACGTCATGGAATAAGTGGGACTCCTGTCCGCACGGATCAGATGGTTTCCTCCGGTTGTCAAACATAAAAAAGGGATTCCAAACGCGCAAATTCCCGTATAGTCCTGTGCATAAGGAAGAACATCCGGCGTCACCCCAAACAACTGAAGAAGGGGATTCAAAAATACGAGCAGAATTACAGCAATTACAGTTCCGCAAATAGCAAGCATCGACAGACCCGTCGCCGCAATTCCTTTTGCCCGTTCCAGATTACCGGCTCCTGCTTCCAGATTATAATTCGACGCGCTTCCGATTCCCAGAAGAAGCGCTGTCGCTGTACAGATAATAGATGCCGGAAAAGCAACATTTGTCGCCGCATTACCAAGCATTCCCACCCCCTGCCCGATGAAAATCTGATCCACAATATTATAAAGAGAGCTCACCAGCATACTAATAATTGCCGGTATTGCAAACTTCGCAATCAACTTTCCAACCGGCTCGGTTTCCAATGGATTTTTTGTCATCTCCTGATTCATAACTTTCACCATCCTCATATAGTAAGAAAAAAGGAACTGCTGCATCAGCAATTCCTTTTACCAGAGCGACAGACGGGGTTCGAACC
>DKYD01000009.1:594-6297 GCA_002492335.1 Lachnospiraceae bacterium UBA7109 | reverse complement strand
CTCTACCAACTGAGCCACTGTCGCATCTCTTTTTCGTTCCTCAGAACAATAGATATTGTACTACACTACATTTATAATGTCAACAACTTTTTCAAAAAAATTTATTTTCCAAGCACTTTCCTGCGAATATATTCAAAAGTCCTCTCTTCTCCCTTTTCCGCCAGCATCTTCAACAAATGATGCAGAAGAGCCGCCGTATCCGGATGTATCATATCTCCCAGACGAGCCGCCCCTTTTTCATAATATTCCAGAGGATCGCTGTCTGTATATTGATCTCCCCGATAGTTTTTTGAAGCCGCCACACGATCCATGAACATTTCCACCACGTATTTTACCGGCATCTTCTGTCCGACCATCCCTTCCTTCGCGTTCGTACTGTAATCAATCCAATATTCATAATGATGCTTATTACGTCCTTTATGGTGAAGCCATGCCAGTGAACGTCCTGTTGCTTCACGTTCCGCATTGTTCGGGCTTCTGTCCCCCTGATAATATTTGCAGCCCACCAGGAATTCTGAGGGCATATATTTGGAAAGGTCATGGAGAAATCCCTGCTTATACAAACCCACTTTAAAACAGCCCTCCATAACCAGCTTCTTATGATGATTAATTTTCTTCAAATGTTGTAATGCTTTCATAATCAACCCTCTTTTTTCGCTTTTATAAACCATTCCCATTCATACAATAACTTTTTATGAAATATAACGCAAGAAGATGCAGCGGATAAAACAGATAGAAAAAATATTTCATTTTCGGTCCTCTCTCACCGTTATAGCATGCCAGCGGCACTGCCGCCAGCACACCGTAATTCTGTATCTGTCCGAAGCCATAAATAAAATTCCATGCCACACCTGCTCCAAGCCGGATCCATTTTTTCTCCCGCAGGAAATAATAAACAGCAATCAACAGAATCCCCCTGTAACTGTAATCCGTCCGCAATACTGCCGCTGCCCACGCAATAAGGAATGTTTCTGCAATCTTTATCAGGATATCTCTGTCTTTCTGTACAATGTACAGAAGTAAAATACCAAGCACCAAAGTAAAAAATACATTCTGATGGCCAAATTCCAAAATCCGGCCGTGAAACGCCAGATCGTATGGTATTTCCGACAATAAGGCAAAAATTCCAAGCCTCATCACATAACGATAAACGTCTTTTGTGTGAAAAAAACCTTCCACAAGTAAAAAGCAGAAAATTGGAAATGAAATTCTTCCAATCATGCGCAGCACAGGTACATTCGGATATAAAACAGCTCCGATATGATCCGTGAGCATTGTAAGAATCGCAATCCACTTTAGTTGAAAAGAATTCAGTTTCATTCCTTTTCCTTTCCAATCAACAATACAATCGTTCTCGGAGGAAGCTCTATGCTCCTCTGCTCCTCAAGCTCTGTTATCTCCTCACAGACGCCATCTCCGGTAGATGCTGCGAGATGCCATTTCTTTCCTTTTTTCAATGCAGGAAGTGCAAAAGTATGTGCAAGCCAGTGCATATTATATGCCACAAAACATTCATCCTCTCCGGGAGCAGTTTTACTGTAATATACTCCAAGCTGTCTGCTGGGCACTTCTAAAGGAGCCTTCCATGCTTCTTCTCCATGATAGGATACATCCGGCACTCCGCATCCGGTTCTGTCTATTCCAAGCATTTCCTTTTCCGGCTCCAGTACCGGACAGGCTTTTCTCAGTGCAATCAGTCCTCTTACGAATTTCATCATTTCCTTCTCTTTTGCACCGTTTTTCCAATTTATCCAGCCTGTCGGATTATCCTGGCAGTACACATTATTATTTCCCTTCTGAGAGTTTCCAAATTCATCACCGGCAAGAATACATGGAGTCCCCTGCGCTGACAGAAGCAGGAAAAATGCATTTCGCATCTGATGCACACGCAGCTCCACAATTGTCTTTTTACGCGTAGGACCTTCCGCCCCACAGTTCCAGCTATAATTAAACTCTGGTCCGTCCTGGTTATTTTCCCCGTTCAATTCATTATGCTTGCCATCATAAGACACCAGATCATTCAATGTAAATCCGGTATGCCCCGTTATATAATTAAAAATTCTTTCTTTCTCTGAGTGCTTACGAAGCCAGTACATGACACCGGAAACCATGCCTTCATCTCCTTTCAGGAAACGACGCATCGTATTTTGAAACCCTTCTTCATGTTTCATAATCTTTGTTTTCTTAAGTATCGGGTCATTACAGATATCATCAAAAGACAGCGTATAAGGATTTAATATAAATCCATCCACATGATAATCCAACACATAATACCGCAGACACTCAATGGCCGTTAACATCGTTATATCTTCCGCAAACGGCATTTCCAAAACCACTTCAATTCCTGCCCTGTGGCATTTTTTCACCAGATCTTTCAGTTCTTTTACCCCGTCCCCGCAAGCGGCATAAGCGCTCTTGGGTGCAAAGTAATATGCCTTTCCGTAACCCCAGTAATTTGTATAACGTCCGCTCTCTTCGAATTCGTAAACCGGCATACATTGAATCTGGTTGATTCCCAGTTTCTGCATATAAGGAATCTTCTCCGCCACACCCGGAAAAGTCCCCTTATTCTTTACTTTCGAAGATGCATCCCGGGTAAACCCACGCACATGAAGTGCATAGGAAATCACCTGATGATATGGTAGCTCAAGCGGACGGTCTCCCTGCCAGTCATACTCCTCCGTATAGATCTTTCCTCTTATTTCATGCTTTTTCACATCTCTTTTTCGAAGCCATATTTCACGGCCCGAAAATGCTCTCGCAAAAGGGTCCAGGTATACTTCCCCATCGATCCTGTAATTATATTCGTATTCTTCAAAATTAATTCCTGTGAGCTTAAGCGTATATACGGAGCCTGCCGTCTGTTCCATCTCACAGCATATCTCCGGTTCTTCCCCTCCTTTTCTGTAAAGCAGAAGTTCACATTTCTTTCCTTCCGGTACTTCAATCGCAAAGTTCAATCCATCCTGCATTTCTGTGACACCTAACGGCAACGGCTTTCCCTGTAGCTTCTTCATATTCTGTCCTTTCTGCAGTTTTCTTACTGCCAGCCATCAACTCCATACATTTCCACATTATCTTTGTCTATCATAAATACTTCCTCATATGTCTCTTTCTCATATGATTCATCATTTAAGATGCTAAGGGTAATCTCCGCCGCTGTCTTTCCCATACTGATTGGTGACTGGGCTGCAGTCCCTGCAATTTGTGTTTCTGATTTTTTCAGCTCCTTCTTAATATCAGGAGAGCCATCCACACCATAAATAAGAATTTCATCAAGTCCCGCTATATTTGCTGCTGTTTTGGCTCCCACCGCAATCTGGTCATTTCCACACATAATTGCGGTAATGTCCGGATGTTCTTCCAATATCTTTTCTGCTGCCGCGAGCGCCTTCTCGAATTCTCCCTTCGTATCCTCTCTTGCTACAACTTCAAAACCTTTTTCCGCCATAGAAAGCGTTTCCTCAAAGCCTGTAATTCTTTCATTGATGGAATTCTGTGTCGGACACTCCAGAATGGCCACCTTCCCGCCATCCGGGGATTTTTCTATCAGATCCTCTCCGCAGATCACACCGGCATTATAATTATCCGAACCTATATAAGCATCTACATAGCTCATATCCTTCACCTGCGTATCTATATTTATAATCTTAATTCCAGCTTCCTTTAATTTTTCCAGAGACGGCATAATCTTTTCCCAATCTACCGGGCTTAATATAATTGCACAGATTCCTTCATCAATCATTTCCTGAATCTGTTTTTCCTGCTGCTTTGCATCTGTTCCCGGGTCCTTCGTTATCAACTTATAATCCGAATCTTCCAGTTCATCCCTGACAGCGCCTTCAAGCGTTATATAATAAGGATTTTCCATATCAATTGCTGAAAAGCCGATTTTGTATACTTCCTCTGTCTTTTCTTCCCCGTCATCCTCTGATTCCGACACGTTTGCATTGTCCTCCGGGGTTCCGACATTTTTCTTACATGCAGCACACAGCACAATACTGATCATAAATACTGACATCAAAGCTATCCGTTTTCTCCAGTTCATAGCACGTCCTCCTTTCATGTCTTCTCACGCTATTTTATTCTACAACATTTTTTCTTTTTTGGCTACTATATCCTTGCTTTTTAAATACAGCTTTGATACAGTTATTGTAATACAAAATAGAATTGATTCAAACTAAAGGAGAACAAAAAATGAACGAAGCTACAAATGGATTTACAGATGACGAAGTTGTTACAGTTACATTAACTCTCGATGATGGTGAAGTGAAGGAATGTGCGGTTCTTACGATTTACGAAGCAGGCGACCGCGAATATATTGCTCTTCTTCCAATTGATGAAAACGGAGATCCGGAAAGTGACGATGTATATCTTTACCGTTATGAAGAAATAAACGGTGAACCGACCCTTGATAACATTGAAGATGATGACGAATACGAAATTGCTGTCGATGCTTTTGATGAGCTGCTGGACGAGCAGGCATTTGAAGAATTAGCCGGAGACGAATAATTCATTGATGAAACGGGAAGGGAGTTTACTCTTTCCGTTTTTTTCTTTTATATAAGTAAGAATTAATTTTTTCTTTGCTCTCGTCATTGCCACATAAAAAAGCCTCCGTTCCTCTTCTGTCTCTTCATCTGTCTGCGCTTTTTTATATGGAATTACCCCTTCATTACACTGAATCACGAAAACGATCTCATATTCAAGCCCCTTTGCGCCGTGCATCGTAAGAAAATTTACTCCCTTCCTGTTCTTTTGTTCTTTTGCCTGTTGCTTTAGAAGCTCCCGCTGCTCTCTTACGTGATGCATCCATTCTTCCTGCGTCTTAAACTCTTTTGCACGTTCCTCTATATACAGAAAAACATCCTGAAGCTCCTGATAATCAAATCCTCTGTATTTTGCATATTCCTTCAGGAATTCATCATATCCAATACTTTTGCGAATAAACTGGATCGCCGCGTACGGAGTCTTTCCCTGTATCATTTTCACATCCCACTCCATCTGGTCAATCCGGTCTATCATCCATTCTTTATCACAGTAATATCTCCGAAGGCTTTCATAAGAGAGCTTTTCCTCTGACATACTGTCTCTTGCAAGATATCGGTTCGGACGGTTTGCCACCCGAAGGAAATCCTTTCTCTTTCCTTTTCCTATGGCAAGGCTAAAATATGACTCCATATCCATACAGATAAAATGCTCATATGCATGGCTGATCCGTTCTTTCATTTGAAACGGAATCTGATGCTGAACAAAAAGCTCCGCCAAAAATGCCGCATCGGAAGCGGTACGGTATAAAACTGCCATCTGTTCGTCCGAAATCCCCTGTTTTTTATATTTTTGATACTGCTCCATTATATATTCCGCTTCTTCTGCAGCATTTTTCGTCTCCTGCACATGAACCGTTTCTTCCGCTTTATGATATGCACGGATTGCCTTCTCATAACGATTTCTGTTATGTGCAATCACACGCAGCGCACCATTCACAATATGAGCAGTGGAACGATAATTCACCTCCAGTACTACCTTCTCTGCCTGCGGATAATCCTCCATAAAGGTCTTCATAACAGCCGGCCTTGCTCCCCGGAAGCCATAAACAGACTGATCGTCATCCCCTACCGCAAACAAATTATCTTCCGGAGCCGCAAGCATACGAATCACATCATACTGTATCTGATTAATATCCTGAAATTCATCAATCAA
>DKYD01000009.1:0-304 GCA_002492335.1 Lachnospiraceae bacterium UBA7109 | reverse complement strand
AATATCCTGAAATTCATCAATCAAAATATAGCGGAACTTCTGCTGCCATTTTCCCAGAATATCCTGGCGCTTCTCAAAAAGCTCCAGACACAACAAAAGCATATCTTCAAAATCAATCTTCCTGCGCTTTTTCTTTTCCTTTTCATACCTCAGATAAATTTCCCGAAACCAGGACACGCCATATCTATGCGACTCATACGTCCCTATATCCGTTCTGTTATTTTTGATATTTCCAATTTCTTCCGACAGCTCTCTCAAAAAATCCTTTTCTTCTATATCATCCGGCAGCTCATCCTGAGGAAAC
>DKYD01000073.1 GCA_002492335.1 Lachnospiraceae bacterium UBA7109 | reverse complement strand
CTAAGAGAATTACCTAATGTTGTACCATATCCTCTCTCCAGAGGTTCTACAACAAATCTTCCATACTTTTTATCTTCTGAAATTTCTGTTATCTCAATATTGGGTTTATTAAAATCAAACACTAAGTCCACCTCCTGTGGTGTTACGGGTTATTATTTAGAGTACAACTCGACAATCAACATCTCATCTACCGGTACGTCAATTGCTTCACGGTTTGGAAGCTCTTTTACCATTCCTTTAAGAGTCTCAGTATCTGCTTCCATCCAGTCCGGAACCATACGGCTTCCGGTAACTTCTACGATCTCTTTATATCTCTGAGAACTCTTCTTAGCCTCTTTGATTTCAATCACATCGCCTGCTTTAATCAGATATGACGGAATATTTACCTGCTTACCGTTTACAAGAACATGCTTATGATCGACGATCTGTCTTGCTTCACGTCTTGTTCTTGCAAATCCCATACGAAATACAACATTGTCTAATCTTGATTCCAGAAGGATCATCAGGTTTTCACCTGTCATACCTTTCATTCTTTTCGCTTTCTCATAGTAATTTCTGAAAGGTTTCTCCAAAACACCATAGATGAATTTTGCTTTCTGCTTCTCACGTAACTGAAGACCATACTCGCTCATTTTTCTATTTGCTCTTTTTAACTGTCTGTTAGACTTTTTATCAATTCCTAAAAATACCGGATCCATTCCAAGTGAACGGCATCTTTTAAGAACCGGAACTCTGTTTACTGCCATGATTTATTTCCTCCTAATTAAAATTAGACTCTTCTGCGTTTCGGTGGGCGGCATCCGTTATGCGGTACCGGAGTCACGTCTCTGATACTTGTTACATCAATTCCACATGCCTGAAGGGCACGAATTGCTGCTTCTCTACCTGAACCTGGTCCCTTAACCATAACATCCACTGATTTTAAACCATGTACTAATGCTGCCTTTGCTGCAGTCTCTGCTGCCATCTGTGCTGCATAAGGGGTAGATTTCCTTGAACCTCTGAATCCCAGACCACCAGCACTTGCCCATGAAAGAGCATTACCCTGTGAATCCGTCAACGTAACGATCGTGTTATTAAAGGATGACTGGATATGTGCTTGTCCGTGTTCAACGTTTTTCTTGACACGTCTTTTTGTCACTTTCTTTGTAACTTTCTTTGCCATAATAAAACTAACCTACACTTTCCTTGAATTTTTCTTCATTTTTTCGCTAAACTATTTCTTTTTGTTTGCTACTGTTCTCTTCGGACCTTTTCTTGTTCTTGCATTGGTCTTTGTCTTCTGACCACGAACCGGAAGTCCTTTTCTGTGACGGATACCTCTGTAGCATCCGATTTCCTGTAATCTCTTGATATTCAAAGCAATCTCTCTTCTGAGGTCACCTTCTACTGTCTGAGTCTCATCAATTACTGCGCTGATTTTCTTTACATCCTCATCAGTAAGATCTCTGCAACGAATATCCGGGTTAACTCCTGCTTCTGCTAAAATACGGGTTGCACTTGCTCTACCAATTCCGTAGATATAAGTTAATCCGATTTCAACACGTTTGTCTCTTGGTAAATCTACACCTGCAATACGAGCCATGTGAATTTTCCTCCATTTTCCATCATTATTATCATTGTCTTTAATAGGGACTACTGAACACCTGGCGAAGTTCCTCACAAGTTCAGTGGGAAGAGTCGTCTTATGTTCTTTTCATCCAGACGTGTTCGGTATCCACGTCCTTTCCGGCCACCGATCTGCTCGGTAATGACGGGCCGGCATTATAAGCAATATACGAGGCATTCACCGGCTAAAGGTGCTCCTTGTATATTAAATAGTCTGTATGTGTTTCCACATCCAGGACTATCAGCCGCCTAAATTAATCTGCATAAACTTTTTTAAAACCGCTGTATATTCTAGCCCTGACGTTGTTTATGCTTTGGATTTTCGCAAATAATGCGAACGCTTCCTTTTCTCTTAATTACTTTGCATTTTTCGCAAATTGGTTTTACTGATGATCTAACCTTCATAGGGGATCCTCCTTTCATCCATTGCTCTGCCATGTTCCTTGCGCAACTGTTCCGTTTTCGCTCTGTTCTGCCGCGGTTTTCTGCGAAAAGCATATAAAAATGCCCGGAAACGCGCTTATATATTATAGCACCCACTGTCAATGAAAGTCAACATATTTTTTTATTTATCTCTCCAGATGATTCTTCCTTTTGAAAGATCATACGGGGATAATTCTAACGTCACTTTATCGCCCGGCAAAATTTTGATGTAATTCATTCTAAGTTTTCCACTGATATGTGCAAGTACCTGATGTCCATTCTCAAGTTCTACCTGAAACATTGCGTTCGGTAATTTTTCTACTACAGTTCCTTCAATTTCTATTACGTCAGCTTTTGACATATATATTTCCTCCTATTTCTCTTCTTCCTTGCTCCATTCTTTAAGCAGACGCTTGATGCTCACATCTGTGGCGTCCGTAACATCATGCTGATTACAGATTATCTGTACATGTTTCTTCTTTTTCTTCTTGGGTTTATCTAAAGTTCTAATTCTGCCGTCCACTAAATATACATATGCTTCATCAACCTGAATTATGACATAAACCTTTCCGGCATCATGCCCGCATTTCGAACGTGCGAGCATTCCTTTTTGAAACCTGTCCATCAATCCACCTCCCGGGATGTAAGTGTGAGAAGCCTGGGTTCCCCTTCCGTGATAAGAACAGTATTCTCATAATGTGCAGACAACGATCTGTCTCTCGTCACTACGGTCCAGTCGTCAGAAAGCCACTCCACTTCCCAGCCCCCGATATTAATCATCGGCTCAATTGCAAGTGTCATCCCGGCTTTCAGTTTCACGCCTTTTCTCTGCATTTCAAAATTCGGAATTTCCGGCGCTTCATGAAGATTCATTCCGATCCCATGTCCGCACAGATCGCGCACAACACCATAACCCCGTTCTTCGGCATATTTCCCGATTGCCCTTGATATGTCAAATAAATGGTTGCCTTCTTTTGCATACTTTATACCTTCAAAGAAACATTCGCGCGTCACCTTTATAAGTTCATCCGCGTCCGGGCTGATTTCTCCAACTCCATATGTTCTTGCCGCGTCCGAATGATATCCTTTATAAATTACTCCTGCGTCAAGGCTTACAATGTCCCCTTCTTTTATAATCCGCTCAGGATTTGGTATTCCATGCACAACTTCTTCATTTACTGATACACATATAGAGGCCGGGTATCCATTATAGTCCAGAAAAGAAGGAATACAGTTATAGCTTCTGATCATCTCTTCTCCCAGCCTATCTATCTCTAAAGTACTCATTCCGGGGCGCAGCGCTTTCTTTAACTCATTGTGAACAGTCTCAAGAATACGCCCCGCCTCTGTCATTAGTTCAATTTCTCTTGCTGATTTGATAGTAATTGCCATCGGAATTACGCTCCCAAAATATCGGTAACAGCCTTGAATACGTCTTCGATATCAATTGTTCCGTCTACTTCTCTTAAAATTCCGGCTTTTGCATAATAATCAATTAACGGCTGTGTCTGCTCATGATACACATTCAGACGTTTCTGTACTGTTTCCGGTTTGTCATCATCTCTTAAAATAAGCTCTTTTCCGCACACATCGCAGATTCCTTCTTCTTTCGTCGGTGCATATACAAGATGATATGTAGCTCCACATCCCACACAGGCACGACGGCCGGACATACGGCGTACGATATTTTCATCCGGGACGTTCACATCAATTGCATAATCCATCTTCTGTCCCATATCTCCCAAAGCTTTATCAAGCGCTTCTGCCTGCGGAATCGTTCTCGGGAAGCCATCCAGCACATATCCGTCTTTACAGTCTTCCTGATTTACACGGTCAACTACCAGGTCTACCACCAGTTCGTCCGGCACAAGAAGCCCCTGATCCATATAAGTTTTCGCTTTTTTACCCAACTCTGTTCCGTTTTTAATATTTGCCCTGAATATATCTCCGGTTGAAATATGAGGGATATTATATTTTGCGGCAATTTTTTTTGCCTGCGTTCCTTTTCCTGCTCCCGGAGCGCCTAACATAATTATTTTCATAAGGGTATTCCTCCTTTATAACATTTTAACCCGCGGAAAATATTTCCGCGAGTTTCAAATGTCCTTGCTTAACTGTTTAAAAATCCTTTATAATTGCGCACGAGCATCTGTGACTCGATCTGCTTCATAGTCTCTAATATTACACTGACGATAATGATCAGTGATGTGCCTCCAAAGGATACTCTTGCACCAAATACTCCATTAAAGAAGATTGGGAAGAATTGAATAATAACGAGACCACATGCACCGATAAAGATAACATAATTCAATATCTTTGTCAGATACTCAACTGTTGGTTTTCCAGGACGGATACCCGGGATAAACCCACCGCTCTTTTTCATGTTATTTGCAATTTCCAACGGATTAAATGTAATGGACGTATAGAAATATGCAAAAAACACCGTAAGAATAATATATACAACAAGTCCCCATGAGTACTTGATGTTCTGAGGATTACACCAGTTGCTCTGGCTCATACCTCTTAAAATTTCACTGCCAATACCTGTCCCGTTTCCCTTTCCAAGAAATCCCGCTATAACAACCGGGAACTGCATCAATGAGGATGCGAAGATAATTGGGATAACTCCCGCAGTATTTACCTTCAACGGAATATTGCTTGACTGTCCCCCAAGTGTCTTTCTTCCAACAACTTTCTGAGAATATTGTACGGCAATCCGTCTTTCTCCACCCTGAAGAATCACAACAAGTACAACAAGTGCTAAAATAATAGCAATAATAATCAGAGCTGCCAGTAAACGAGATGCATTATTCTTGCCTTCTACTGTTACGAACTGGCTGAAAAGAGTTGCCATATCACTTGGCACACGTGAGATAATATTAATTACCAGCACGATAGAAATACCATTTCCAACACCTTTTTCTGTAATTCTTTCACCAATCCACATCAGGAATGCAGAACCTGCTGTGAAAGTAAGAACTACAATTGCAGCATTTACAAAGTTATATTTTACAAGGAACCCCTGTCTTCCAAATCCAACAGCCATAGCTGTAGATTCTATAAGAGCAAGTCCAACCGTAAGATAACGGGTAATTGCAGCAATTTTCTTTCTTCCTTCTGCGCCTTCCTTCTGCATTTCCTCAAGCTTCGGAATTGCAATTGTAAGAAGCTGCATAATAATGGAAGATGTGATGTATGGTGTAATACTCAGAGCAAAGATTGACATCTGCTCAAAAGAACCACCGGTGAAAGCGTTAAATAAATTAAACGCTTCCCCCGTATTCTGTGCAAAAAACTCCTGAATATAACTTGCATTTACTCCTGGCGTCGGAAGCTGTGAACCAAGCCTGATTACAATTAACATCAAAAACGTATATCCGAGTCTTCTGCGAATATCTTTTATTTGAAATGCTCTTCGGAATGTCTCTAACATTAAATCACCTCTGCTTTTCCACCTAACGCCTCAATCTTAGCTGCTGCTCCTGCACTGAATGCATTTGCCTGGACAGTAAGTTTCTTCGTAAGCTCACCGTTTCCGAGAATCTTAACTCCATCTCTTGGATTCTTAACAATCCCCTGTTCAATTAATGTTTCTACAGAAACAACTGCATCGTTATCAAATACTTCAAGAGCGCTTACATTGATTCCAACAATTGTCTTGGAATTTCTGTTTGTAAAACCTCTCTTCGGTATTCTTCTGTATAACGGCATCTGACCACCTTCGAAACCTGGTCTTGTGCCGCCGGAACGAGCCTTCTGGCCCTTATGTCCCTTACCGGCTGTCTTACCGTTTCCGGAACCGTGTCCACGTCCTCTTCTGAAATTATCACTCTGTTTTGCTCCGTCAGCGGGTCTTAAGTTTGATAAATCCATTGTGACACCTCCTTATCTCAATTATATAATTACGCTTCTTCTACTTTTACCAGGTATTCAACCTGTTTAATCATACCTCTTGTTGCTGCGTTATCCGGCAGTTCAACTGTCTTGTTCAACTTTTTCAGTCCTAAAGCTTCCACAGTTCTCTTATGCTTTGGTACAGCACCAATTGTAGATTTCACTAATGTAACTTTTAAGTTTGCCATTCTACATCTACCTCCTATGCAATAGAGCCACGCTCTATTTTATTAACCAATAATTTCCTCAACAGATTTACCGCGAAGCTTAGCAACTTCCTCCGGAGTTTTAACCTGACGTAATCCATCGATCGTAGCGAGAACTACATTCTGCTTATTGTTAGAACCAAGAGATTTTGTACGGATATTCTTGATTCCTGCCATCTCGATTACAGCACGCGCCGGACCTCCGGCGATTACTCCTGTACCTTCCGGAGCCTTCTTAAGTAATACAGAAGCGCCTCCGAATTTACCGATAAAATCATGTGTAATACTCTCATTTTCATCCAAAGCTACAGTGATGAGGTTTTTTGCCGCATCCTCTTTTCCTTTACGGATTGCTTCCGGAATTTCAGTAGCTTTTCCTAAGCCTGCACCAACATGACCGTTTCCGTCACCAACAACTACTAAAGCTGTGAATCTCATGTTACGGCCACCCTTAACAACTTTGGTTACACGCTTAATTGATACTACTTTTTCATTTAATTCTAACTGACTAGCATCAATACGTTCCTGTTTCATGTGTGCTCCTCCTCCTAGAAATTCAACCCAGCTTCTCTTGCTGCGTCTGCTAATGCCTGAATCTTACCCTGATATATAAATCCGCCTCTGTCAAAGACAACATCTTTAATACCTTTTTCAATTGCTTTCTCAGCAATTACTTTTCCTAAATATGCTGCTGCTTCAACGTTATTTGTTTTTTCCAGGTTTGCTTTCACATCTTTCTGAAGAGTAGAAGCGGAAACCAGTGTATTCTGGGCTACATCGTCAATGATCTGAGCATACATATGATTATTACTTCTGAACACAGCCAAACGCGGGCATTCAGCTGTACCGCTCAAACGGTTACGTAACTTTCTGTGTTTATTAACACGAACAACACTTCTTGATTTTTTGCTAACCATTTTTACACTCTCCTTTCTTATTTCTTACCTGTCTTACCAACTTTACGTCTGATTACTTCATCAGCATACTTAATACCTTTGCCCTTATATGGCTCCGGTCTTCTCTTATCTCTGATTTCAGCTGCGTACTGGCCTACTTTTTCTTTGTCGATACCTTTAACAATAATCTTGTTCTGTCCTTCTACAACAGCCTCAATTCCTTCCGGATCGATCATCTCAACCGGATGCGAATATCCAAGATTCAGTGTTAATTTGTTTCCTGATTTTGCTGCTCTGTATCCAACACCGTTTACTTCAAGAGTTTTCTCATATCCATTAGATACGCCAACAACCATATTGTTAATCAGAGTTCTTGTAAGACCATGTAATGATTTCATTTTCTTTAAGTCGTTTGGTCTTGTTACAACAACTTCTGCACCTTCTACTTTGATTTCCATCTCAGTAGGAAGTTCTTTTACAAGAGTTCCTTTTGGACCTTTTACAGTCACCTTATTGTTCTCTGCAACTTCTACAGTTACTCCTGCAGGAATTGCAACCGGCAGTCTTCCTATACGTGACATTGCCTAATCCTCCTTAACTTAAATTTTCGGAACAGATACTTTTGCCTGCTCTGTTTTCAGTTACTGTGCGCTTTCCATTACCAGATAAAGCACAATACCTCGCCGCCTACGCCAAGTTTTCTTGCTTCTTTATCAGTAATTACGCCCTGGTTTGTAGAGATAATTGCTGTGCCAAGTCCTCCGAATACCTTCGGAACATCTGCACTGTTTGCATACACACGAAGACCTGGTTTTGAAATTCTCTTCAGTCCTGTGATAACCTTCTCATTTTTATCAGCACCGTATTTCAGTGTGATATGAATGGTTTTGAATACACCATCTTCTACAAGATCATATTTCTCGATATATCCTTCATCTAACAGAATGTTTGCGATCGCAAGTTTCATCTTGGATGAAGGCACATCTACTGTATCATGTTTAGCAGTATTTGCATTACGGATTCTT
>DKYD01000087.1 GCA_002492335.1 Lachnospiraceae bacterium UBA7109 | reverse complement strand
GGAAGATGCATGGTATTATGATGCGGTTGCATATAATTATGTTGAAAAAACGATGACCGGTAAAGATGAAACACACTTTGTACCGACAGAGACACTCGTAAGAGCGCAGTTTGCGGCAGTACTCCATAAGATGAATGAGACGCCTGAAATGGAATATACAGACTTGTTCTCTGACGTGACGGAGCCTGACTGGTTTAAGGATGCAGTTTTGTGGGCGGCAGATAAGAAGATTGTAACCGGATATACGGGAACAGATTTGTTCGGGCCAAATGATTCGGTAACCCGCTCGCAGATGGCAACGATGATGTACCGTTACGCAAAGGATTATAAGGGATATGATGTGAAAGCAGACGGCGATTACAGTTCCTTCCCGGATGCAGGAGACGTACAGGAATTTGCAAAAGACGCCATGAAGTGGGCAGTAACGGAAGGAATCATTACAGGAAAGACCATTAATGGACAGCTTCTTCTTGATCCGCAGGGAAGCGCAAACCGTGCAGAATGTGCAACCATTATCCAGAGATTTATGGAGAAGTATGAGAAGTGATTTATAACAGACAAAAAAATAGAAATAGTATATAAGCAGGTAAACCAGGGGAGTAATGATATACTCTCCTGGTTTTGTTATCTTTGGCATAATGAAAATTGTTTTATATAAATAACAGGAAGAACTGAAGCCGGAAAATAAAGAAGTAACAATAAATGTAATTGTCAAATCGGCTGAAAAGCTTCCATATGTAGACGTTGCGGAGGATATGTGGTATTATGATGCTGTAGCTTACAATTATGAAAAGAAGACTATGACTGGCTTAAATGATACACATTTCGGACCTGCAGATACACTGGTGAGAAGTCAGTTTGCAGCGGTACTGCATAAGATGAATGAGACACCTGAAATGGAATATACAAAATTATTTTCTGATGTGACGGAGAACGACTGGTTCAGGGATGCAGACTTCTTCTTGACCCGCAGGGATGTGCGAACCGTGCAGAATGTGCAATCATTATTCAGAGGTTTATGGAGAAATATGAGAAGTAGAAAATGGATATTTTGAATGAAATTGCCGGTTTCAGGCATCTTGTGGCCGGCATTTCAGATAAAAACAATTTATATAAGGAGGATTTACAATGAAGGGAAAGAAAATCTTAGCCGGACTTCTGGCTCTGTCTCTGATTCCGGTTTCAGCTGTAACGGTAAGTGCAGTGGGAGATAAGATTGCAGAGCGGCAGCTTCGTGTTCCGGTGGAAACAAAACTTGCCAAGAGCGAGCTCGGTAATCCGATCCTCGGTTTTGACGAGAACGGCAATATGCTTTATGGAGGAGACCCATCCATCCTGGTTGACGGTGATACGGTATATGCATATGTAGGGAATGATGCGGCGCCGGATTCTCAGGAAGCGTATATCATGCCGAATTGGAGATGTTATTCGTCTACTGATATGGTGCACTGGAAGTATGAAAGTGTCATTATGAGAATGACAGACGTGTCATGGAGACAGGACGATATTTCTGCATGGGCAGCACAGGTGATGAAGTACAAAGATAAGTACTATTTCTATTATTGTGCAGAAGGGAACAGCAGTGTGGGACGCGGCAAATGTATTGGTGTTGCGGTGTCTGACAGCCCGACAGGACCATTTGTAGACAAGGGACAGCCGCTTGTAAAAAATATTGATACAACAAACAGTGTGCATTCATGGGAGGATATTGACCCGACTGCATGGATCGAGACAGTAGATGGGGAAGAACACAGATATGTAGGCTGGGGAAATACCAGATTTTTTAATGCAGAGCTGAATGAGGATATGATGTCCATTAAAGATCAGAATGGAGATGGACAGATTACTTTGAATGATGATATTAAGGTTGGTACAGTTAATGGTATGACTGGACACACCTTTACTGAGGCTCCATATTACTTCCGCCGTCAGGATGAAAATGGGGAGTATTACGGACCATATTATATGTTCTTTGCATGTGACTGGAGAGAACAGATGGCATATGCGACAGCAGATACTTATGAAGATTTTAAAAATAACAGGTGGCAGTGGGGTGGAGTGATTATGACTCCGACCGCGACGGCAAATACAAATCATATGGCAGTATTTACGTTTAAAGGGCAGGAATATTTCGTATACCACAATGGTACACTTCCACATGGAAGCGGATACCGCCGTGTTGCATGTGTAGAGAAGCTGAACATTAACGAGGATGGCTCCATTGATCTGTTTGGCGAGACGTCTACAGGTCTTGCAGGAGTAGCAACACAGATTACAGATGCATCGGGCGCTTATGTTGCACATAATGAATTTGCAAATACGACAAATGATGCAGAATATCCAAAGGTGGGGACGAATGCACAGGATGTACTTGTAAGCAGGAATGCAAAGGAAGCAGATGCAAAATGGGAGCTTGAATCAGGACTGGCTGATAAGAAGAATGACGCATATGTTTCTATTCAGTCTTATAATAAGCCGGGAATGTACATTACCGTAGAAGAATCCGGAGAAATTACCCTTTCACAGCATTGGGAGAATAACGATACAGGAAGAAAGAAAGCAACTTTCCGTACACTCGAAGGATTTGCCGGACATGGAGTTACTTTTGAAAGTGTACTGAAGCCGGGATATTATCTTGCAAGCAAGGATGGAGAGATGATCCTGACAAATAAGCCGGATGACGACGCCTGCACCTTTGATGTAGATACAGATACGCCGGTATCTTCTATTAAGGTACAGAAGACAAAGAGAATGTATACAGTTGGAAGCAAGCTGGATACAGATGATATCCGTGTAAAAGCGGCTTATGAAAATGGAGACACAAAGTGGATTACAGATTATACAACCAATGCTGACGAGATTGACATGAGCAAGACCGGAAAGCAGACACTTAAGGTTACTTATAAAGAAAACGGAAAAGAAGTAACTGAAAATGTAACAATTCGCATTGTTGAACCAGGAAAAACCCGGTAAAGGAGGAAAAATAAATGAAATATAAGAAAATATTATCTGCTTTCCTTGCCGCTGCACTGACTGTTGCAGCAGTACTTCCGGGAGCAGGAGCAATTCAGGCAAAAGCGGCAGATATGCCGTCACCGGTGAAGACATATTCTTTTGAAGACGACCTTGGCGGAAGCACAAAAATGACCTACCAGAATGCTGGTGAATATACAGGCGAAGCCGTATATGAAGCAGGTAAGAGCGGAAAAGCAATTCATCTTGACGGCAATTACGGATTAAAGATGAATACAGGTAAGATCGGTTCAGATTATACAGTATCTCTTTGGGTAAATCCTTCTGAAAATATTGGAAATAATGGCTCTATTGTTTTCATGGGCGCGCCGAAAGGAGCGACCGAATACTGGACTTCATTTTCTGCAATGGAGAATGCAGGAGGAAAGGTTCATATCTGGTCTAATGGCGGTGGCTTCAGCTGGGCTGAAGCAGGAACAATCAAGGATATTGTAATTCCGAATAACGAGTGGACGTTCGTAACGATTACACAGTCGGGGAACGATGCTGTCGTTTATATTAATGGAGAGCAGAAAGGCTCCGGAAGAGCGGCAGATGCATATGCACAGGATAACAGCGACCTTTATATTGGTGTAAATCACTGGGATGCATTATACAAAGGTCTGATTGACGAGGTTCAGGTATATGACCAGGCTTTGACGGCAGATCAGGTATATTCTTTGTATGACAACAGAAGTGCAGAGGAGGTCTTTGCTGAAAAAGGATTTTCTGTAAATGAAAAAGTATCTGTTTATACAGAGAGAACAGCTTCTCTTGGCATGAAGCTTCCGGCAGGTGTATCTGCAGCGGAAGCAGCAGTTACTTATACATCCAGTGATGATAAAATCGCTACCGTAAAAGATGGTGTCGTAACAGGTGTGAAGGCTGGTACAGCAACCATTACAACAAAGGTAACCGTAGGCAACACAGAGAAGTCTCAAAAGACAGAAGTAACTGTATCTGATTATGCAGAGACAGAGCTTCCGGTTGTGGTACAGTATACAATGGATCAGGCAAATGGAGCTACAGTTACAGATGCTTCCGGCCATAATCATAATGCAACGATTATCAATCCGGATGGAACCTCTTATATAAAGGATGGAGATCGTACGGTATTGAATGTAAAGTCGGGAAGCAGCTATGTAACACTTCCGATGAGTATTTATGATAGTCTGACAAATAAAGAGCAGTTCACGATTGAAGCAAAATATTCCAGAACAGCTGCACAGAATTCATGGTTGTTCTGTCTGGGCTCCAGGGCACAGGCAACCGGTTCTAATTATCTGTTCATTGCACCGTATTTTGGCGGAAATACACCGCGTGCAGGTGTAAAGGATGCATCTGATGAAAATTTGTACAGCTTTGGCTCAGCAACACTTCCGGATGATACTTACTGTACGATATCAATGGTAGTGGATAATGGAAATATTTCCATCTATGCAGATGGTGTAATGATAGGAAGTCAGCTTGCATCCGGAAAGACAATGGCGTCAATCGTAGCAAATGGTACACAGGACAACATTCTTGGATTTATTGGTAAATCCTGCTGGTCTGCAGACCCGAATTTCCTTGGAAATATTGATGAATTTACGGTATATGACGGAGCGCTTACAGACGAGCAGATTTTTAAGAGTGGATCAGATACGCTTGTATCAGCAGAGAAGATTCTTGGTGACAAAAATGAGTCCATGGATGCAGTTGCTTATAAGATGAATCTCTTTACAGAAGCTGAAGGATGCAAGATTGCATGGAAATCTTCTGATGAAAAAGTGATTGCAGCAGACGGAACAGTTACAAATCCGGCAACAGACAAAAAAGTGACACTTACCGCAACCATTACAAAGGGCGACGTTATTGAGACAAAGGAATTCAAGGCAACAGTAAAGGCGCTTGACCTTGCAATGCTGAAAAAAGTAGTAGAGGAAGCAAAGGCTTTCGGTAAAGACGAATTTACAGCAGATTCTTACAAAGCTCTGGAAGCAGCGCTTGCAAAGGTTCCGGAGAAGCTTGATGATGTAAAAACACAGGAAGAGGCTTATGAGATTGAAACAGCCATCCGTGAAGCAGTAAGCAAACTTGTATACAACGAAGATTATAAAGATCCGTGGGATAAGATCGAAGCGGCGGCTCCGAAGGAAGACGCAGTCTATGAGACCGGAGAATCTGAGCAGTTATTTGTGATTCCGGAAGGACTGGAAAACTGTGTGAAGGTTACTTACAGTTCTGATAACGAGGAGGTTGCTTCTTACGAAGATGGCAAGGTAACAGCGAAGAAAGCAGGTACTGCGATTCTTACGACAACAGTAACGGCAAATATTGACGGATGGAAGATGGAATACGGAACAGTAGTTACCGTTGTAGAACAGGGTGGCTTCAAGCTTCCATTTGTAGATGTGGAAAAAGGCGCATGGTATTATGATGCAGTAGAATATAATTATATTGCAGGAACAATGACCGGTAAAGATGACAAACATTTTGCACCGACTGAGACGCTGGTAAGAGCTCAGTTCGCAGCAGTGCTTCATAAGATGAATGAACAGCCGGAAATGAAACACACAGACAAATTCCCTGATGTAACAGAGACTGACTGGTTCAAGAATCCGGTACTGTGGGCGGCAGAGAATAAGATCGTAACCGGATACACGGGAACAGGAATGTTTGGACCAAATGATAACGTGACCCGTGCACAGATGGCAACGATGATGTACCGTTATGCAAAAGACTTTAAGGGATATGAGGTGAAGGCAGACGGAGATTACAACAGCTTCCCGGATGCAGGAGACGTACAGGAATTCGCAAAAGATGCCATGAAGTGGGCTGTATCCGAAGAAATCATTACAGGAAAGACCATTAACGGACAGCTTATGCTCGACCCGCAGGGAAGTGCAAATCGTGCAGAATGTGCAACGATTATCCAGAGATTTATAGAAAAATACGGGAAATAAATCGGAATGGATTATAAGATTTTCTGAAAAAATTGGATATGAGTGAAATATCTGATTTTGAAAAAAAGATGCTGCAAACATCAGTATGGTGGTTTGCGGCATCTTTTTTTAGCATCTTTTTTTACAGGAAATAATGGATGACATTTTATTCTTTTCTATGTTAAGATAAGATAGAAAAGGGTTTCTAAGATTATTGGAGCAGATACATATGGTGAAGAGAATTAAGATAAAGAAAGTTATTGCGGTTCTTCTGGCTTTTGGTCTGATGTTGTCAGAAACGGCATGCAGCCGGGAAGCAGATGACCCTGTGACGGAAGTCGACGAGGATAAGATTATTACATTCTGGAATATCGGTACTGAGGGTGCGGATAAAGAGGCTTTGCAATATGCAGTCGACGAATTTAACAAGAATACAAAGACGGGCTATAAGGTTGAAATGGTTTCGATCCAGAATGATAATTATAAGGAAAAGCTTGTGGTAGCTATGAGTTCCGGTGAGTGTCCGGATATGTATACCAGCTGGTCAGGCGGGCCGATGAATGAATATATAGACGCGGGATTTGCGCAGCCACTGGATGAACTTTATGAGAAGTATGATCTGAAGGGACAGTTTATGGAGGCGGCGCTTGCACAGGCCACTTATAATGGAAAGTTATATGCTGTTCCTACCTATAATGTGTCCCTGGCAGGGGTGTTCTATAACAAAGAAATATTTGAAAAGTATCATCTTGAGGTTCCTGCAACGGTTTCGGAGCTGGAAGCTGTATGCGACAGGTTAAAAGCAGAAGGTATTGTACCCTTTGCTCTCGCAAATGAACCGAAATGGACAGGTTCGATGTATTTTCAGTGTCTTGCAGCGAGATACAGCGGACTGGAACCATTTCAGAAGGCGGCATCCGGAGAGGGGACATTTGAAGACGAGTGTTTTCTTTATGCAGGAAATAAAATTCAGGAATGGGTGAAGAAGGGGTATTTCCCGAAGGGTGTGAATTATCTGAGTGAGGATGACGGACAGGCGAAACAGATGATTTATGAGGAAACAGCTGCGATGCTTCTTGGCGGTTCCTGGTATACCGGAACGTTTTCTATCGATGATCCGGAATTTTATAAGAAAATTGACTGGTTTTCTTTTCCGGCAGTAGACGGATCGACGGCAGATTCATCCATTCAGATTGGAACGATAGGTGATCTCTTTGTTTCGTTTAACTGTAAGGGAGAGAAACTGAAGGCGGCTTTTGAGTGTGCATCTTACTATGCAACGGCCGGGGCAAGGAAAAAGATGGTAGAGGTAGGAAAGATCCCGCCGGCAAAGGATGCCAAAGAACTGGTCACGGATAGCGTGGTAAAACAGGTTCTGGATGCGGCGACAAATGCATCGTCAGTGCAGCTCTGGTATGATCAGTATCTGCCGATGGCGGTCGCACAGGTACATTTGGATACTTGTCAGCAATTATTTGGTCTGACAATCACGCCGGAGGAAGCTGCTGCCACATTTGAACAGGCTATGGAAGACTGCATTGCAGGAAAGTAGCAAGACGAGAGAAAGGGGAAGATTATGGAGCGGGAAAAACGTGTCGACACATGGAGCCTGAAAAGAAAAATGGTTTTCTTTTTTTCCTGGCTTTTGATTGCAGCTTCTGCAGTTATCCTGATATCGTCTACCTTTTCTGCAGTGAGCCGAATCACAGCGCAGTCCAAGGGGATGGCGAGAGAAGAGCTGAAGATGCTTGCTTCTAATTATGAAGATACCCTGAATCAATATCAGAATGTGGCGGTTGCTATTGTTATAGACGATAAGATGCAGGATTACATAAAAAGTTCACAGACCGTTGACGAGAATTATGAACAAAAAGCGAATACTCTCTATGATTTCCTCCTGAATATGATAAATGTACAGGGCAATATGAATTTTGCCGCTGCAGTAAAGGAAGACAGTGGGGATTACGTATATAAAGGAAACAGCAGTGTGACAGATTCCAGATTTGACGAAGTATACAGGAAGGATTATGAAGTGGGTATCCGGATCAAACCAGGAAGCGCTGTGAAAATGAGCTTTGGAGACAATTATTTTCGGGATAAGGATTGTACGCTTACCTTATATCATCCGATTTATTCCACATCTGAAATCGGAAAACCTCTTGGAATGCTTGTGTTAAATCTTAATGATAGCTTCGTAGAAGAGCTTTGCAGAGAAGTTGCAGATGGACAATCCAGGAGGATCCTGGTTGACCAGGAGGGGGTAAGGCTGGCGTCAGCTGACAAAGAAACGATTGGAGATAGAGTTTCTTATGCACGTAAACTTGAAGGGAACAGTGGAAGCTTTTGGAAAAGCGGCAATCTTGTGAATTACCAGAAAATAGGAAAATGGGGATTTTATCTGGTGAATGAGATTCCTTTAACGGAGTTATACAGGAATAGTGCTGCAGTTGTTCTGCTTTTGGTTCTGATTGTTCTGGTGGTTACTTTCTTTGCTGTTCTGATTTTCAGAAAGATGTTGGATTACCTTTATGAGCCGGTTAACCGGGTGGTGAAGGTCATGGATGATGTTGTGAATGGACAGCTGGACGTCCGGATTGATGACAGGCGGATGGATGTGGACAGCCGTAAGCTGGTAGAAGGCTTTAATACGATGATGGATGAGATTGACCGGTTGATGGAGCAGATTAAGACAGAGCAGCATCAGATAGAACAAATCCGTTTTGATGCGCTGCAGTCCCAGATCAAACCGCATTTTCTCTATAACACTCTGGAATGTATTCACTGGCAGGCAGTGGCAGATGGAAATGAAGAAATCTCCACGATGGTCAAGGCGATGGCAAAATATTACCGGATCTGTCTGAGTCAGGGAAAAGAAATTATTCCGCTGCAGCAGGAACTGGAGCATATCCGGTCTTATCTGGTTATCCAGAATATGCGTTATGACAATATTATTTCCTTAGAAATCCATATACCGGAAAAGTATTATGGAGTGGAAATACCCAGGTTAACCTTGCAGCCATTGGTGGAAAATGCAATTTACCATGGAATTCGTGTCCGGGAAGGGAAAAAGGGAACAGTTATATTAAATATCCGGGAAGAAGGAAATGAGATTTATCTTCGTATAGAGGATAGCGGCTGCGGAATGCACCAGGAAGAAATTGATGAGATGAATCAGTCTATATCGGAATACAGGGAGAATTTTGGTTATGGCGTGCGGAACGTAAATAAGAGAATTGAGCTGCTCTTTGGCAGGCAGTATGGGATCCGCTTTTACCAGGGAAAACAGGGAGGCGTGATAGTGGAAATTCACATTCCGAAGGAAAAGACAGCGAAAAATGGGGAGGAAGAAGATGTATAAGCTTTTAATTGTAGATGATGAGAAAATGATACGAATGGGAATCAGGAACGGTGTATCATGGAATGAGCTTGGAATTGGAGAGGTGTACACAGCCGCATCTGCGAGAGAAGCACTGGGAGTGATTGAGGATCATCATCCGGAAATCATGATAACAGATATCAGCATGACAGAGATGAGTGGTCTGGATCTGATTGCCGCGATCCGAAAAGACAGCGGGAATGATGAAATGCGGATTCTTGTCCTCACCGGGTATGACCGGTTTGACTATGCAAGAGAATGTCTGCGTATGAAGGTACATAATTTTCTTTTAAAACCGATTGATGAGCAGGAGCTGAAAGAAAGTGTCGAAGAACAGATTCGTATTCTGGACAAGGAGAAAAAAGAGAAATTATTAAAGAATGAGAAGGTTTTGGCAGAGGCTGCTGTAAGACAGCTGCAGTTGGAGATCTTTATGCGGGATGCAGTACATCAGAGACTTAATAATATGACAGGAAAATGGCCGGAGGAACTGGAACAGAAACGGCGTCATCCGGCTGTTGCGGCAATTTTAATTTTGGATGTTCAAATGGATGTGAAGAACGAATCGGAGGAAAAATTTCGTGAGTATGGAATTAGAAAAAGCTGTCTGGATCTGATAGATGCAAGGGGAATAGGGGTTACTTTCTATGATGATAATGGCAGAATTGTTATGGTATTCCAATCTGACCAGAACAAACAAAGTGTAATGGAAAGCGTACAGGAGATTACAGAGATTCTGGAGAATGAGCATGGCGTCAGGCTTCGGGTGCTTCTGGGAGGGGAGGTAGAGAGTCTTGATCAGATTGCTGATTCTTATAAAGAAGCATTGCTTTTTCTTGAAAAGGAACAAAAAGAAATTGATAAGATCGTAAGAACCGGAAAAGATAAAAATCGGGAAAATATGATTCAGGATATATACAGAGAATTTAAAATATCTATGTGTGATAATATCGCTGATGGGGACAGAATGATGCAGATTTATGAGAAATTCTGCCGGGCAATGAGAGCCTATAATCTGTCAGACAGACAAATACAGATCTGGTGTTTTGAAATGTCATGCGCCATTTATTATACCTATGTAGCTGCAACCGGAGAAATGCCGGATTGTCAGTTAAATGATCTGGCAAAAGCGATTCAGGGGCTGGACAGAGAAAGGGTATATGAACTTGCCGGTTCTTTTATCCATAAGCTGGCGCTGGGAAGAGAAGGAAAACGTCATGAAATTGTAGAAAAGGCAAAACGATACATCGATACACACCTGGATGAAGACTTGTCTATTATAGGATTGTCGGAGATGGTTTATGTTTCTCCGAGCTACTTTTCCAGATTATTTAAGAAAGTACTGGGGGAGGGCTGCAACGAATATATTGTGCGTCAGAGAATTGAAAGGTCGAAATATTTCCTGGAGACTACGGAAATGCAGATTGGGGAAATTGCAGGAATGGTGGGATATAAAAATACAAATTATTTTTCGCTTGCCTTTAAAAAGTATAATGGAATGTCACCTGCAAAATATCGGGAGATGGCGGGAAATGCCACCTATGCATAAAAAGAGACAGCAAGTGATAAAAATCAGATTCAGACCTTTATCACCTGCTGCCGGTATTCATTTATAAAGGGCCTCTGATATTTGTCTGTAATCACGCTTTCGTATAAGTCAGAAGCATAGATATCCTGGCGGAGCATTTGTTTTCCGGCGTCCGTCAGGGTATCTGTCTGTGTTAGCTTTGTAAGAAGCGGTATCCGGGAATGTTTCTTAAGCCGGGTCAGAAGATCAGTACTGTCTTCTCGGAATCCCAGGATATGGGCATACTGGCAGTCCCCGGTTGCCCGATAGGTTTCCATATCTTTTTTTGTGATGTCGAGAAGAATATGGAGCAGGCAGCGGCTGATGCGGGTATATGTCATATCCTTTGTTTTGAGCAGTCCGCAGAATTGATCAAGGCTCCTGTAGTCGCCACACAGTCTGATTATCCGGTGAGCAATATCCCCGGTGACATCCAGATATTTTGTCAGCGTGTCTTCCGTTTCCAGTAAAAGCTTTTGTTTTAATAATAAGGAAAAGTCGTTTGTATGGATCGGATAGCGGATGCCGTAAGTTTCTTTTAATATCTGCATGGAGGAAGCCGGAATCTGCCCCTCCAGGAAGGAAAAGATAAAGTTTGCATTTTCAAACTGGCTACGGATGGCAGACGCTGAGCTGTACTGCTCTGATAAATTCTTATCGTGATATCCAGATTCCTTTCGTTTGATCGTATAGGGGGTGACCGTACTGCCGCTTTGATGTATTGCCTTCAGGTATTCAATTCCGAGAATATTATTTGGCTGTTCCAGTACGGAAGCCGGACAGTCTGCTGCCGGATAAGTGTTCAGTGCCTGCTGTCTCGCGGCAGGAAAAGGAAGACCTTCACGCAGAAATGCATGAAGATTTTTTTTATATTCATCGGGTTCATTTTCGATCATCCGGGCAGTTTGTGTTAAGAGATCTATATCACCGCATTCGCTGCCAAAGCAGATGGAATCAATGCATCCAAGCTGATTCAGAAGGGAAACCGCTCCGGCGGCAAAGTATTCTGCACTTGCGCAAGCATAAGGAACGGGAAGTTCGATAACGGCGGAAGCACCGGACAGAAGCGCCATGCGGGCACGGAGGTGCTTCGGCATAATAGCAGGTGTACCGCGCTGAACATAGTTTCCGCTCATAATGATAAGTACCGCATCTGCACCTGTAATTTCTCTGGCTTTTTGAATATGATAGAAATGTCCATTGTGAAAAGGATTGTATTCTGCTATCAGTCCGACAACTTTCATGGTAATCTCCTTGTAAAATTATTTGAAATTTATTATACTATAAAATAGATGTGTTCGCAAACAAACAAGTTGTTTGTAGTTTTGCAGGAAGGAGGGTATATATGAGAGAAGAGAAGAATCCGGATTTTGTCTCGGCAGAAGAGTGGGGTCATGCGGTCTCGCAGAGTGAATTTGATTATGATTATGCGGACGAGATCCCGGAGCAGCGGGAAGAGCTTACCATAGAGCGAATTCAGGAAATGCTCGATAACCGGCAGTTTAAAGAATTAAAAGAAGAACTGGAAAACAATATGTACCCTGTCGACCTTGCGGATATTTTGGAGGAAGTAGACGAGAAGCAGCTTGTTCTGATCTTCCGTCTTCTGGTAAAGGAAGAGGCAGCGGAGACATTTGCCTATATGAACAGTGATCTTCGTGAGGTTTTGATTAACGCACTGACAGATTCCGAGCTTGAGGAAGTCATGGAAGAAATGTACCTGGATGATACGGTTGACGTACTGGAAGAGATGCCTGCCAATGTCGTTGACAGACTTCTTCTTGTGACCGATGAAGAGAAACGCGCACAGATTAACCAGCTTCTGCAGTATCCGGAAGACAGCGCCGGAAGTGTCATGAATGTGGATTACATTGCGCTGAATAAAGAAATGACTGTAGAAGATGCAATCATGAAAATCCGGCAGGTAGGCTTAAACCGCGAGACGATTTACACTTGTTATGTGACAGAAAAACGTCGCCTGATCGGTGTGGTGGACATTAAGGATCTTCTGACGACAGGCGAGTCCAGAATGGTTGAAGAGATCATGGATACAAATATGATCTATGCGCAGACAACAGACGATCAGGAGGAAGTGGCCAGGACGATCATGAAATATGGTTTGATTGCGCTTCCGATCGTCGATCATGAAAAATGTATGGTCGGTATTGTTACGGTTGATGATGCGATGCTTGTCCTGCAGGAAGAGGAGACGGAAGATATCAGTATCATGGCCGGCGTCAGCCCCAGTGATGAATCTTATTTCGGAACTACCGTAATGGAACATGTTAAGAGTCGTATTCCGTGGCTGTTGTTTCTGATGTTATCGGCTACATTTACGCAGATGATTATGAACAGCTATGAGACAGCGATATCGGTGATGCCTCAGCTGACCGGATTTGTACCAATGCTGACCGGCACGGGCGGAAACTGTGGTTCCCAGAGTTCTACTCTGGTGATTCGTGGACTTGCTACGGGAGAGATAGAATTTAAGGATCTTCTAAAAGTTATCTGGAAGGAAATCCGGGTGGCTGTCTGTGTGAGCATTATCCTGGCTGTTGTCAATGGACTCCGGATTATGCTGATGGGACAGGGCGATGCAATGATTGCAGTTACAATCGGACTTACGATGGCCTGTACCGTGATCATTGCGAAAATTGTCGGCTGTACCCTGCCGCTTGTTGCAAAAAGGGTCGGCCTGGATCCGGCGATTATGGCGACTCCGCTGATTTCTACTTTGGTCGATATCAGTACGATCAGTATTTATTTTGCAATTATCAGCGCAGTATTTCATCTTCAGTAACAGAATATAAAGGAATGTACGAAAAAATAGACATAAGATTATCGCAAAGAGACCTTGTCCGCAAGGTCT
>DKYD01000019.1 GCA_002492335.1 Lachnospiraceae bacterium UBA7109 | reverse complement strand
TAGGTGGAAAATGTAAAAGAACTGTTGGCGCTTGCCGAAAGCCAACAGGGATATCAGGAAAAATCGGGAGATAAATATCTGGATGATTTTGATGCAGATGCAGGATATAAAAATTATCAGGGATATAACTGTTTTGCTACATACCGGGCTTTTGAAAAGACCGAAAAGATTTCCAAAGAACCAAAGGCAGGGGCATTAATTGTATTTAATCATTTTCATATAGGAAGAGTGATAGATGTGCGTGAAGGAAAAGTATACACAAATGAAGGAAACACATCAGCTCTGTATGGAGATCGAAACGGAGGAACAGTACGGGAAAGTTGTCATACCAGCTTTTTTGCTATTAAATAAACAACGGCTCAACAGTAAAAACTGCTGTCAAGCCGCATCAATTATCATAGGAGATCTAAATTCACAGAAAAATTTCACACCATTCCCGTCAGACACACTTAATTATATTTCTCCAGAAACCTCTGAATGATAATCGCGCACTCTGCACGCGACGCATTTCCCAATGGGTCAATGCTCTCTGGCGTTCCGTCTTTATCCAGATCCTTTCCGGTTATGATTCCGGCTCCTACTGCCCACTTCATTGCTTCTTTTGCATAGCCACTTACGGATGCTGCATCTGTGAAGTTATCAAAGTCTGCGTTGTCCGATACATCATACTCCTTGAATTCCTTCGCATACCGGTACATCATCACTGCCATCTGTTCACGCAGGATATTGTCTCCCCATCCAAACCGTTCACTTCCGTCTGTATATCCGGTTACGATCTTTTTGTTGCCTGCCCACAGGATTGCACTCGTATACCACTGTCCTTCTGCTACATCCTTAAACTTTGGTTCGCAAGCTACAGCCGGTTTTCCTTCCATATTATACAGAATAATGGCAAACTGTGCTCTTGCAAGATTGGACAACGGTTCGAAATGTGTTTTATTTATACCGTTCATAATTCCTCTGTCAAAGTTGTAGTATACCGCATCATAATACCAGTTTCCTGTTTCCATATCTACATCCTCAAATGGACGCTCGGGATCCGTTCCACCTCCCCTTAATACCAGATCTTCCTTTGCCTGTTTCAGTTGGTTTACTGCAGCGTCTACTTCTTCTTGCGTGGATTTGGAAGTCGCATATACAGCTTCTGCCTTTACAAGTGCCGCATCATACGCACTCCAGCTTGTGGAAGTATAATCCCTTCTCCTTGCTTCATCCACCGCACCCTTAATCTCACTTTCAAGCTTACTCTTATCTACTGTAACATCACTGTATGCTACCTTGATTATACTAAATGACATGGCAGGAATCTCATATTTCAACGCGCCGCCTTCTATTGCGTATACTGCTGTCTTGGGCACAGCTGTCTCGTTGCCGATTCCATTTACATCAGCGGCATTGCCGCTTAAACAGATAATCTCTGCTTCTTTTGCTGACACACCCGGGTAGTTGACTGTAATTCCTTTTGCATAATTATCATGATTCACGAGCTTCAGATAAATATACTGCTCATCTTTCGTACTCACCTGATAAATATCATTCTGATATGGTCTTAAGTTCCCGGAGAAATCATCACTCATATCTGCGGACGGGCTTGTATATCCAGCCTCAAGTCTGTCATTTACGCCATAATTAAAGGTAACCTTCATCTCTTCATTCGTAACAACAGGTGTAAAACCATACGTAAACTTATTGCCCAGTACCATTGTCCCAATATCTGAACTCTTTCTCTCAACCACATTCATGGTATTATTCCATCCGCCGATATTGTACCAGTAAAGATTATTCTCGTCTTTCGCACCTGCACCTACGAGAAATCCTTCTTCTCCGCCTGTCTTTACTACAGTTGCTTCCACTTTATAATCATGCCATTCCGGATTATCCGCAGCTTCTGGAAGCCATACGCAGTTCATTCCATTTCCCCTGGTGAATGTCATTCTTCCATCGGCTATTGTAAATTCTCCGTTTGAACCCGGCAGGGCTTCCCATCCTGCTGTATTGGATGTCAGATTATCATTCAAAAGCACCTTTCCGTCTTCTCTTGTCACCTTGATATTTGTTACATATCCAGAGGTAGACCAGGTTCCGATCACCGGACTTCCAGTATTCTGCGTATAATTCTCACCCTTTTTTTCAAGCAGAGTAGGAATGACCTTCTTTCCATAATTATTCGCATACATCTGCTGCACATAATAATTTGGCGTTCCAAAACTTTCATAATCATCAAAATGAATCATATTCTGCGTCCAGTTCGTTCCGCCGATTTTCTCAAAGAGCGGTGCATACGATGCATGACGCACAATATCACCATTTCTTTCAAATCCAGTCATATACGCTGCGTCACAAATTGCAGATTCCAGATTATTATTTCTGGAGCCAAGATGTGTCGCATACTCTCCTACGAAGACATTACTTCCGCCATCCTCCAGTCTCCTGTAGAAGTCATACCTGTTATCCTTATTGAGCATAAATTCTTTAGACTGGTAATAATGCTCGTCTACCAATGTCTCTCCGGCATCCTTTTCATGAAACCAGTCCCACGCATAACGGTAACTTCCATCTTCCGCTCCCGGGCCTGATGAAGAGATGATCGTTATCTTTCTTCCCGGATAATGCTTTGCTACATACTCTTCTACATAGTCTTTGATATACTCAAAGTTATTCAAATATTTGTCTCTCCAGTTCTCATTCCCGATACCTACATAGTTCAGATCAAACGGTTCTTCATGTCCATTTGCCACACGCTTAGAAGCCCACTCTTTCTGAACTGCATCTGTACTGTTCGGATCTCCCCAGCAGTAATCGATCA
This sequence comes from Lachnospiraceae bacterium UBA7109, assembly GCA_002492335.1. Lineage (GTDB taxonomy): Bacteria > Bacillota > Clostridia > Lachnospirales > Lachnospiraceae > UBA7109. The sequence goes on along the minus strand of DKYD01000019.1, from coordinate 2,503 downwards.
GATGCGTTGCATGCTGCGCGAATTTATCCAGCTCTTCTCCGGATGCTGCAGGCATCTTATCTTCATTCGCGAACTGACAGAATACACCTGCACTTAAGATAGGAAATGGTTCTGCCCCCATTTCTTCACAAAGTGTCAGAATCTCATGATAACCAAACCCAAAGGACTGCATATAGCTGTACTTACTCGTATAGCTTCCGTTATCACTTGCCCAGTGATTTGCGATTGGTTTTCTCTCTTCCAGCGGTCCCACCGACCACTCCCAGTTATAATAGCTTTCCCTTCCCGAATTACCTTCGACGATACATCCTCCTGGAAAACGAATAAAGCCTGGATTTAAAGCAATTAATTTTTCAACCAGGTCTTTTCTGAGGCCTTTCCCACAAGAATAATTGGGATTGCCGTAACCATAGGTATTCTGTGAACTTAAAGACACCATGTCCATATACAGTACATCTGTATCCTGTGCACCGCTTATGGATAACTTAATTTTACCTTTTTGTGTCTGTGTTCCTGTCAGAACAGCTTGCGCTTTTTCCCATTTCCCATCACGAACAAAAGGAATGGTTTCTTCCTGAGAAAGGGCTTCACCAGATTCATTTACAAGCTGTACTTTCATGACGCCTTTATAATTGGAAGACGCCTTCGTCCACACAGAGAAATCATAATCCTGATCCTTTTCAACAGCCATTGCCGCAGAATCCGGATTGCTCATAGGTGCAAATCCACCATTTAATAAAGTTATATCGCCAGTGATCTCTGCGTAATTCGTATTGTTAGCGTTCATATATTCATTCGGATCTTGCTTTACAACGAATCGCTCATCATGATCGCTGTTCCAGTGAAGCTTCCAGGAATACTGATTTCCTCTGCCCTGTTCCTCCGTACTTGTTACATTAAAATACGTTTCAAAAGAATTATTTTTCACCATTTCCGGATTCAGTCCACCATCAGCAGCACTGTTAATATCTTCAAAAAATAGTCCGATCAACTCCTGACTGATCTCGGCTCCTTCGTTCTCTTCATCTACAGTGATGGAATATTCTGTCTCTCCCTCTGGAAGCACCGTAAGCTCGAATCTCTTCTCTGCTGTCTTTCCGTCATAGGAAAGAGTCGCAGTCATCGTAACTTTCTTCTCCTTCTCCGGAGCTGTAATTTTTCCATCATCCGAGATAACCGAAGCATCACTGCTCTTCCATGTTACTTGCACATTTCCACCTATAACAGATTCCACAAGCGTAAGCGCAGATACAAAATTACAGCTTACTGTCTGTGAGCCTGCTTCTGGAATTGTAAGGGTTTCCTGTGCCTTTTGAAGCACCTGCTCCACCGGCATTCCACTCACATATTCATTGATAATCTCTCCATCGGATAACACTCCATCGTAAACTCTGAAATTGTCAATAAATCCCTGGTAACCTTCACCATTTCCCCAGTTCGCTCTTCCGATAAGCAGGATACCCTTATCGCCAAGAATATCCGTCAGTGCATAACCGCTTGCCGTCGTTACTTTCTTCTCGCCGTTCAGATACACCGATGTGTCTTTCTTAGAAAAGACAATGTCTATATGCATCCACTCTTTTCCAACTCCGTAATCGGAAGTTGAAGGGCGCACACCAGTATTATGATAACGCTCCACTTTAATATTTCCATTGTTATGCATAGAACCTATGTAATGCTCATAATCCCCCTGCTGCGCCTTTTCATCCGGAGCCGCATAAAATACCCAGCTTGTATCGTTCCTCTCCGGCTTCGCATCATAGGAAAATGTAAGCTCCTGCTTCCCTGCAAGAAAACTGCTTCCGTCTTCTTTTGTAACCGTAAGATAATTCGACGCATTTCCATCAAGATATAACGCCTGTCCATTCCGGGCATCTTTGCTCTCTTTTAATTCATAACTTCCTTTTATCTGAGCTTTTGCTGCGGATCCGGAGAATCCATTTTCCACATTATCAAATGAAAATTCTGCCAGCAATTTCCCTGTGCTTTCCTTTTCCTGTGCAGATACCGCTGCCGGAAACATCGTTCCCAACATTGCTGTTGTAAGAATACCCGCAAATATTCTCCTCCACGTTCCTTTTTTCGTATTCATTATTTCCTCCCTTAGAAAATTTTTTCAATCAGAAAATACAGGCATACTGCCTATAGCTCCAGATTCCTTTAATGTCGATTATAACAAATCTGTGCCAGACAGTATACCTGTATTCTTCCTGACTTATTGCATTATTTTCTTTTTTGACAGCTTTCCTGTTCTATACAGGTTCCTGCCTATTTCTCATATTTTTCCAGAAATCTCTGAATGATAATCGCACACTCTGCACGCGACGCATATCCTAACGGATCAAGACTCTCCGGTGTTCCGTCTTTGTCCAGATCCTTACCGGTTATGATTCCGGCTCCGACTGCCCATTTCATTGCTTCCTTCGCATAATCGTCTACGAATGCTGCATCTGCGAAATTGTCAAAGTCTGCGCTTTCGGATACATCATACTCCTTGAAGTTC
>DKYD01000109.1:41422-54309 GCA_002492335.1 Lachnospiraceae bacterium UBA7109 | reverse complement strand
CTTCTAAGTCTGCGCGAGAAACTACTTTACATTTACAAGGCAGCTTGTGTGTTGCCAGACGAAGCGCTTCTCTTGCAACTTCTTCTGATACACCCGCGATTTCGAACATTACGCGGCCCGGTTTTACAACCGCTACCCAGTACTCAAGGGAACCTTTTCCGGAACCCATACGTGTCTCAGCTGGTTTTGTAGTTACAGGTTTATCCGGGAATATTTTAATCCAGACTTTACCGCCACGCTTAATATAACGAGTCATAGCGACACGGGCAGCCTCAATCTGATTGGAACGGATCCAGCATGGTTCCATTGCAACAATACCATATTCACCGTTTGTAATCTTGTTTCCGCGAAGTGCTTTTCCCTTCATGGAACCACGGAATTGTTTACGACGTTTTACTCTCTTTGGCATTAACATGATTATCTATCTCCTTCCTTTGATGCTTTTTCCGGAAGAACTTCGCCTTTATAAATCCATACTTTAACACCAACTTTACCGTAAGTTGTGTTAGCCTCAGCGAATCCGTAGTCAATGTTTGCTCTCAGTGTCTGAAGTGGAATTGTTCCCTCACTGTAGAACTCTGTACGAGCCATATCAGCTCCGCCGAGACGTCCGGATACGGAGGTCTTAACACCAAGTGCTCCTGATTTCATAGTTCTGGACATGCAGGACTTCATTGCACGTCTGAAAGAGATACGGTTCTCAAGCTGCAGCGCAATATTCTCTGCCACTAACTGAGCGTCTTTATCCGGTCTCTTAACTTCCTTAATATCTACTACTAACTTCTTATCTGTAAACTTAGTAAGTTCACCTTTTACTTTTTCAATCTCAGCTCCGCCTTTTCCGATTACAACACCCGGCTTAGCTGTATAAATTGTAATTTTTACACGGTCGGATGCTCTTTCAATTTCAATCTTGGAAACACCGGCGCTGTACAATCTTTTCTTAAGATACGTTCTGATTTCATGGTCTTCTACCAGGTAATCTGCAAAATCTTTTTCCGCATACCATTTGGAATCCCAGTCTTTGATAATACCGACTCTTAAGCCATGAGGATTAACTTTCTGTCCCATATTGCCCTCCTTCTTATCTCTCATCAAGCACAAGTGTAATGTGGCTCATTCTCTTTTCGATTCTGTAAGCTCTTCCCTGTGCTCTGGGTCTGATTCTCTTCATTGTTGGTCCTTTGTTTGCATAAGCTTCTGCAATATAAAGATTCTCAGCATTCATACCGTTATTGTTCTCAGCATTTGCAATTGCTGACTCTAATAATTTCTTTATTAAACTGGAAGCATATCTTGGATTATAAGTTAAAATACCAAGTGCTGTAGTTACATCCTTACCTCTGATGGCATCTAATACAAAGCATGCTTTCTGAACAGAAACTCTTGCGTAAGATAACTTAGCAGAAGGTCTTGTATCTTTGTTAGCATTTCTCTCTCTCTTGATTTGGGATCTATGTCCTTTTGCCATGGATGAACCCTCCTTTCATATTGTAATTATCTAACCTTTGATTTCTTTTCATCTTTTCCATGTCCTCTGTATGTCCTGGTTGCAACAAACTCACCAAGCTTGTGACCAACCATATCCTCCGTCACATATACAGGTACATGTTTTCTTCCGTCATGAACGGCAATTGTATGTCCAACCATACTCGGGAAGATTGTAGAACGACGGGACCATGTCTTAATTACTGACTTGTCGCCGGAAGCGTTCATAGCATCAATCTTCTTAAGCAGGCTTGCGTCTGCGAATGGTCCTTTTTTAATTGAACGTGCCATAGGTTCTAACCTCCTTATAGAAATTATTTAATCGCTTTACCATCTCTTCTTCTTACAATCATCTTGTTAGAAGCTTTATTTTTCTTTCTTGTCTTAAGACCAAGTGCTGGCTTACCCCAAGGTGTACACGGTCCCGGACGTCCGATACCGGTCTTACCTTCACCACCACCATGCGGATGGTCATTCGGGTTCATAACAGAACCACGAACTGTCGGTCTGATACCCATGTGACGCTTACGTCCTGCTTTACCAATGTTAACCAGGTTGTGATCGCCATTTCCTACAACTCCAATGGAAGCTCTGCACACGATCGGAACCATTCTCATCTCACCGGATGGAAGTCTGAGTGTCGCATACTTTCCTTCTTTCGCCATAAGCTGAGCGCTGTTTCCTGCGGAACGAACAAGCTGTCCGCCCTTTCCCGGATGAAGTTCAATATTATGAATCTGTGTACCTACCGGAATCTCAGCAAGCGGAAGACAGTTACCAACTCTTACCTCTGCTCCGGAACCATTCATAATCTTCATTCCATCTTTTAATCCTTCTGGTGCAAGGATATAAGCTTTCTCACCGTCCTCATAGCAGATAAGAGCGATGTTAGCTGTTCTGTTCGGATCATACTCGATACCGATTACAGTAGCTGCAATACCATCTTTCTTTCTCTTAAAGTCGATAATTCTATATTTTTTCTTAGCTCCGCCTCCGCGGTGTCTAACTGTAATTTTACCTTGGTTATTACGTCCTGCCTGTCTGCTCTTTGGAGCTAACAGAGATTTTTCCGGAGTTGTCTTTGTGATTTCCGCAAAATCAGATCCGGTCATCTGTCTTCTGGAAGGCGTATATGGGTTATATGTTTTAATTCCCATGATTACTTCTCCTTTCAAATTTCTAATTATTGTTATCACGGATTTGCACCGTATACATGAAACTCGCTATCGCTCGCTTTCGTCAATTCTACAGACCCTCGAATATTTCAATATCCTTGCTGTCTTCTGTCAACTGAACGATTGCTTTTTTTGTCTTAGCTGTTTTTCCATACGAGAATGTTCCGCGAACTCTCTTTTTCTTTCCTTCAAGGTTCATTGTGTTAACACTTGCAACCTTTGTTCCCTCGAACATTTTCTCAACAGCTTCTTTCACCTGAGACTTTGTTGCTTCCGGGTGTACAAGAAATGTGTATTTCTTTTCTCCCATAAGTCCCATGCTCTTTTCTGTAACAACTGGTTTAAGGATTACATCATAATACTGAATATTTGCCATTATGCGTACACCTCCTCGATATTAGCAACAGCTGCCTTTGTAGCGATTACCGTGTTATATTTTAAGATATCGTACACATTGATCGTGTTCGTCTTTGCCGTCTTTACATCTGCAATATTTCTTGCGGAAAGCTCAGCATTCACATTGCCATCCTCTAATACCACTAATGCTTTAGATACATCCAGGCTCTTTAACATATTTGCAAAGTTCTTTGTCTTAATTTCGTCAAACGCGATTTCATCTACTACAATGAACTTGTTTTCTTCTACTCTGGAAGTAAGTGCAGAACAAAGCGCTGCTCTCTTCTCTTTTCTGTTCATTTTAAATGAATAATCTCTCGGCACCGGAGCAAATACTACTCCACCGCCTGTCCACTGCGGAGCTCTTGTTGAGCCCTGTCTCGCATGACCTGTTCCTTTTTGTCTCCACGGTTTTCTTCCGCCACCGGAAACTTCAGAACGAGTTTTCGCTTTCTGTGTTCCCTGACGTTTATTTGCAAGCTGGCTTACTACTGCCATGTGTACAAGATGCTCATTTACCTCAACACCAAATACCGCATCGCTCAAATCGATTTTGCCAACTTCTTTACCTTCGATATTGTAAACAGATACGTTTGCCATCTTAAGTCTTCCTCCTTCCTCGTCAAACCCTAGTTAGCTTTCACTGCTTCTTTAATAGTTACAAGACATTTCTTCGGTCCCGGCACAGAACCTTTAACGAGAAGCAGGTTGTTCTCTGCATCCACACGTACAACTTCAAGATTCTGAATCGTGATTTTCCTGTTTCCCATCTGTCCCGGCATCTTCTTTCCTTTGAACACTTTACTCGGATCAGATGCTGAACCATTGGAACCTGCATGACGATGGAACTTGGAACCATGAGTCATAGGCCCTCTGTGCTGATTATGTCTCTTAATCGCACCCTGGAATCCTTTACCTTTGGAAATTGCAGTCGCGTCAATCTTGTCGCCCGCTTCAAAGATATCAACCTTGATTTCCTGTGCAAGTTCATACTCGCCCTCAAGCTTGAACTCTTTCACAAATCTCTTGCCGGATACACCAGCTTTTGCAAAATGTCCCTGCTCTGCCTTTGTAACACCATGACGATGAACGATTTCCTTCTTACCGCCCTTGTCTTTGTTAACAATCTTGTCTTTCTTATCAACGAATCCCACCTGAACTGCTGAATAACCGTCATTCTCTACAGTTTTGATCTGTGTTACCACACACGGACCTGCCTGAAGTACAGTTACCGGTGTCAGAGTACCGTCTTCGCTGAAGATCTGAGTCATTCCGACCTTTGTAGCCAAAATAGCTTTCTTCATTATAATTACCTCCTGTGATTTACAGCGGAACGCACATGGCGTTCATCCTAAATATTAGGAATACTGTTTTACTTGTTTTTCATTTTGATATCAATGTATACACCAGCCGGCATTTCTAACCGAGACAGTGCATCCACCGTCTTCTGGGTCGGTGTAATGATATCGATGAGTCTCTTATGAGTTCTCTGCTCGAACTGTTCTCTGGAATCTTTGTATTTGTGTACAGCTCTTAAGATTGTAACTACTTCCTTTTTTGTCGGAAGCGGTACAGGGCCGCTCACCTGTGATCCGTTCTTCTTAACAGTTTCGATGATTTTCTTAGCGGATGCATCTACTAACTGATGGTCATACGCTTTCAAAGTGATTCTCATTACTTGACTTGCCATAAAAAAAGTCGCCTCCTTTTCGTACTTTTAACTTCAGTACGACAAGCGGTGACTGTACACTCTCCCGTGTGTGTCGTGAGAACCTCACACGTTGTTTCATACCTTTTACCATATTGGTAAACAGTAATCAGTTGTGATTCGTACAGTGACTTGTCGCCAGTTTCCTAACTTGACATTCGCTCCACGGAAAACCTACCATATAATAAGTAGCAACCTCACGCTTCTCAGCTATCATGTCACAGCTTTTTTAGTATATCTGATGTTTCCGCATATTTCAAGCCTTTTCTTACAAATATTGTATTTTTTTAAGAACATTGCATGTCAGACGCCTCCCAGAACGGCGTGGGCTGAACTGTTACTTTTCTGGTATATTGGGGCCTGGCATATTTTTTATCTTTCTATTGACATGCCTTTTCTTACGTGCTATAGTGTAACTGACTTAGATATGTGATACCAAAGGCGGTTTCCAAAAGAGGGAAACTGTCTTTTTTTGCATTAAGGATATACTTGTTATAATAAGGAAAAGATTCTTTTTCATATGTACGATCCTTTTGCAGACACGCATACTGAGTAAAACCGTCCCTGTCGTTATTGCAGTATACGATTCTCGGTCATTTCCCCCAAAAAAGACCTGACATCAGTATACATCAATTACATTATGCAATACAACAGGGAAGACCTCTCAATGACATACCAAAAAAACGAAGAAAGCCGGCAACAATACCGGCTTTTTTCGTGCTCATATTTTCTTATCTTCATTCATATGCTTATATTTGAAACCGTTGACTTTTCAAGTATTTTAAGCAATAATATATTATGATGCCAGGGGCAAAAGGTCTGAATCCACATCGTGCTTGCACGAAGATGGATGAATGACCTTGAGACCCGCCCCAATATGAGGATAAAAGTGGGGCGTAAGCTCCACGATATCCGAATATTGGGCAGGATTGTGGGAGCGCAAAGCGCGGAACAATCCGTATGGCATCTTTTGACACCGACATCATATCACTGAACTTATTTATTTTGAATCATTTGTTCTTTACAGAGATATCTCTCAAAGAGAAAGGATGCTTATTATGTGGATTGCCGACAACTGGAAAGATTACGAAGTAATAGACTGCAGTAATGGAGAAAAATTAGAACGCTGGGGAAAATATATTCTCGTCCGCCCGGATCCACAGGTCATCTGGAACACTCCTAAGACTGTATCCGGCTGGAATCATAAAAACGGACATTATCACCGCAGCAAAAAAGGGGGCGGTGAGTGGGAGTTTTTCGATCTGCCGAAACAATGGCAGATTCATTATGGGACATTAACTTTTAACCTGAAACCCTTCAGCTTTAAACACACCGGCCTTTTCCCGGAGCAGGCGGCCAACTGGGACTGGTTTTCCGAGAAAATCAGAACTGCAGGACGTTCGGTCAAAGTCCTGAATCTTTTTGCCTATACAGGAGGCGCAACATTAGCTGCTGCAGCCGCCGGGGCAGCTGTTACCCATGTTGATGCTTCAAAGGGAATGGTTACCTGGGCAAAGGAAAATGCCGTTTCTTCCGGATTATCTGACAAACCGATTCGCTGGCTTGTTGATGACTGCGTAAAATTTGTAGAACGTGAAATACGCCGGGGCAATCATTATGATGCAATTATTATGGATCCTCCTTCTTATGGAAGAGGTCCCAAAGGTGAAATCTGGAAAATTGAAGATGCAATTCATCCTCTGATTCAATTATGTACAAAAATATTATCAGACGACCCATTATTCTTCCTCATCAATTCTTACACAACAGGATTGGCCCCTGCCGTATTAACTTATATGCTCGGAACAGAATTAAAAAAATACCACGGTCATGTAGATTCACAGGAAATCGGACTTCCTGTCACGCACTCCGGTCTTGTTCTCCCATGTGGAGCTTCCGGAAGATGGACAATCGACTAAATATATATTCAACAATTAATATAGCTCCTGCAGGTATCTCAGAATAAATACCTGCAGGAGCGCTTTATTTCCCTTAGAAATCAAGTCAAAATCCATTTGCCGAAATTCAGAATTCAACGCCTCGTCCAAGCGCATCTTTTAAATAAGTAACTACATCTTCCAGCTTATGTACCGCTTCCATCTTCTCTTCCCATTCATCCCCGGACATATCCTTATTAATCAGACATTTCTGAATCCTTTTTACATCTTTAATCAACTGTTCTGTCATAACTCATCCTCCTCACCTGGGCACAACCTGCTTCTATATATAGTATAGCATATTTTTTTGCTATTTCGTAGCAAATCCTGTTATTTTCCTCACAAACCCCATACCCTATTCCCTATAATGTTCTGCAAACCGTTCGATAACCGCTGCACATTGAGCACGGGCTGTTTCTCCCTGTGGGTCTAGCTTTGTTCCATTATCCTTTCCGGTAATAATCCCTTCCGCAACTGCCCACTCTACTGCTTCCTTTGCAAACCCACTAACTGAAGATGCATCCTCAAACCGTTCAAGACTCGCGCGTTTTTTAACATCGTATCCCCTATACTCTGCATAACGGTACATTACTGTCGCAAGCTGCTCCCGGGTAAGGACATCTGCCGTTCCCCAACGGTTAAAATCCGAATAACCTGTCATAATTTTATTCTGGATTCCCCAGTAAAGTGCATCTTTATACCAATCTTCTGTAATATCTGTCCAACGGCTGCCGTCAAATACCGTCGACTTCGGATTTCCAGCCATACGATTCAAAACAACCATAAACTGTGCTCTTACAATCGGCTGCGAAGGTCCAAATGTCTCATCATTCAAACCTGTCATAAATCCACGCCTGTACATCATATATACATTCGGATAAAACCAGTCCTTGATAAAAACATCCTTATATTTTAAAGTAAATTGATACGCATAAGCGGTGCCAAAAACATTTGCTATCTCATCCAAATCCTCATCATTAACAAGCTTCTCTTCATAGGCATTCTTCAAAGGAATAAACTGATGATCCTTATGCAAATAAAGGCAATCCAATGTATCCGGAAATACAAATTTATGTCCTCCGATCAGAATTTCTGTCACAACAGTTGCTCCATTAAACCCAGGCATAGACATGACCACAACCTCATTGCCATTATAAGTTCCACAATATTGTTTGATATCAACATCTGACACATCACACCCCTGTATGAAATCATAATCAAGATTCTCAGCTTTCATTTTTTCTAAATAATCTTTCCGAATCATCTCCACAGTCTCAGGATCAAGTACTAACTTTTCAAAATCCACAGGCTCTTCCTGCTTTGAATCAATGGCACTCTCTTCCGATGCATTCGTCTGAAACGGTACCGCATTTGTTAACATTGTTGCAACTCCAAATAAAGCAACGACTCTTTTTCCAAATTGTATAATTTTCATGTGCACTTACCCTCGCTTTCATTATTTATACTTCTTTATTCTAACAGCAATTTGCCTATAATGCAAATCAAGGTAACAGTTCAGTCCACGCCATTCGCAAAGGCGTCTACGACGCTTTCCCGCTGCTAACGCAGCTAACTTTTTCTCATTTTATATTTACACCTTTTTCCCGGAATGTTATAATTTTTACAGGCATTTTATTTCTAAAATCTTGATGACGTCAGTCATTCTGCTATCTATTTACATCACGTAAATCTTAGAAATTTTCAATGCTAAACTCACAAAGAAAAGCAGAGAGGATTCTAAGAGAAAGATAGAGATGAAGTCCTCTCAGAACAAGGAGGACAAAAGATGGAAGAAACAAAAAAGACAAAATTAACAGAAAACAAAGAAAACCAGAATTCAGAGTTCCCGGACACATCGTTGCAGGTAATGAAAAAACCACTGCGCACTTACAAAGATCGCCTATTCCGAATGTTGTTCAAAGAAAAAGAAAAGTTTTTGGAATTATACAATGCCATGAACGCAACAACATATGAGAATCCGGAAGATCTAACTGTAACAACGCTTGAAAAGGCCATCTACATGGGAATGAAAAATGATGTATCCTTCCTGCTGTATGACCAGTTATTGCTATACGAGCATCAGTCAACCCGGAACCCGAATATGCCGCTGAGAAATCTTCTATACGTGGCAAATGTATACTCAGCGCTTTTGAAAGATGAAGATCTCTTTAGCACCATACGCATTCCAATCCCATATCCAAAGTTCGTTGTCTTTTATAATGGGAAAAGCCCAATGCCGGAAAAAGAGGTCTTACGGTTGTCTGATTCTTATGAGATCAAAAAAGATGAAATAGATCTGGAGCTTAAGGTTCTTGTCCTGAATATTAATAAAGGCTACAACAATGACTTGATGGATAAATGCAAAACTTTACGGGAATATATGATCTATACAGATACCGTACGGAAATACAGTGAATCCCTTACATTTCCAGAAGCGGTAGACCGGGCAATTAACGAGTGTATAGAGAATGGAGTTCTGAAAGATTTTCTGGAGAAAAACAAAGCGGAGGTGCGAAGCGTGAGTATATTTGAATATGATGAAGAAAAGCATATGCGCAATGTACGATTGCAGGGTGAGAAAATCGGTGAAAAACACGGCCGGGAAATTGGTAAGAAAATTGGCGAGAATCGCCTTGGACAATTAATATCTATTTTAATGAACGAAGGAAAGATGAAAGAAATAACTCTTGTGGCTGAAAACGAAAAAGCAAGACAGGAATACTACGAAAAATACCACCTTACTGATACTGAATAAAATGAAACATAGGACAAATAGATATAATACCGTTATCCGAATATCTGATCTGTATAGGAATGCCCCCGGATCACTCCGGGGGCATGGAATATTTTCTTTCAATTGACTGTAAAAATCATCTTCTATTTTAAATATTTTTCCGTGAATCTCTGAATCATAACCGCAGTTTCTGCCCGGCTGGCACTTCCCTGTGGCTCTAAGCTCTCCGCCGCCTTATCGCCATCTAAATCTTTTCCTTTGATAATGCCATTTGCTACTGCCCAGTTTAAACCATCCTTTGCAAACACCTGAATATCATCCACATCCTTAAATGTGCTGTAATCAGCAGTACCGGATACATCATAGCCTTTGTGTTTTGCATAGCGGTACAGCATTACGGCTATCTGCTCGCGGGTAATATTATCAACCGTTCCATATAAGCCGTTCTCATAACCTGTAACAACACCATTTTCTGCCGCCCAAAGCACACTCTTTCCATACCATGAATCAGCTTCCACATCACTAAATGCTTTCTCTGTCTCGAATTCCGGTTCTTTTTCCATACGATACAGGATTACTGCAAACTGAGCGCGTACAATATAATCATATGGTGCAAAAGTATTAGGATACGGTCCCAGAATTATATTTTCATCATACAATGCTTCTACTGCTTCATAAAACCAGTCATTTTCCGAAACATCATCGAAAGGAATCTTGTTTGGTGTTTGTGTTGGACCATCCAAACCAGTCATTCCATAAGCATCCTGCGAGACATACTTAACACCGTCCATTGCATTCAGCACTTTTACCGCTTCCTCTGCCGCTTCCTCTGAATCGTACTGGATATAAAAAGAATTCGTTTTCGTATTCTGAATAACAGCTACCATATGTGCGGCATCTACTGTAAGCGCCGCATCTGTATTCACCCGCATAACCACACAGTTAGAAATAAACGGTTTTTCTTCTTCTTTGTTATAAGAAGCCGGTGCATACTTCCAATTCTCATTGCCTATCTTGTGCACTGCTTTGCTATACTCTTTAATGTCATCATACGTTTCAATTGCAATGTCCTTTGCACACAACTCTTCCTTTATTTTTCCATTCTCAATCGCTAAGGATACACTCTCAATCTCTGTACCTGCCGCCGACACATCAGTCAATCCCACCCATGCAGCCACACAATTTCCTGAAAGCATTGCAACCGCTAATCCTACTGCTGCTATTGTCCTAAATCTCTTTTTCATAATCCCAGAACCCCTTTCTGCTTATAGCATCTTTTACAAATTACTTTGATATTTATATATTAAGCATTTTTTATTTTTTTGTCAATTAATTTATCTATCAGATATATGTTTTTATGTTTTATATTTTTACAATAATACCCCTTTTATACCAATATCCATATAAAACTTCCTAAAAATCTTTTCTTGTTGAGCTGCGACTTTCTGCGTACAAAATATAATCATTTTATAAATTATATGCCTGAATGAATCTCTGAATCATTGCCGCAACCTCTGCTCTGCAAGAATTATTAAGAGGACTCAAAGAAGTCGTTTGGTTACCTATGATACCTTTTGCCACACCCCAGCTCATTGCATTGCGCGCATACTGACTAACTTGTGCCTGATCAGTATATCCACTAATATTTGCAGTCGCTGTAACATCCAATCCTCTTTGCACTGCATAACGATAAAGAGTAAGTATAAAGTCCTGCCTTATCATATTATTATCGACACCCAGCGTTCCATTCTGATATCCTGTTATAATTCCATTATCATATGCCCATACAGCAGCATTTGCGAAATACAAATCGCTGGATACATCACTATATATGTTCCTATATTCCACAAATGGACTATTCGCCATACGATAAAGAAGAACTGCTACATCCTGTCGTTTTATGTAATCTGATGGCAGAAAATAATTTCTATTTCTCCCTGTCATATATCCTTTCTTATAGATTTTAAACACAGAATCATAAAACCAATCCGAACTTGATACATCATAAAACGGTAAAGACGTAATCAAGTTACTCAAAATCGGCAAACCTGCTCCATAATGCTGGTCATAACCAGAAGCACCAAGATCTTTAGCACAAGATTTTAATTTGCTCTCTACCTGCGCACATGAATAGCTTGGATAGTACAGTTTTATCATAGCTGCTGCCGCTGAAATATGTGGTGCTGCCATAGAAGTTCCTGTCTTCATTACGTATTTGTTATTGATATTATTAAAAACTCCATGAAAAGCACTTTTCACATCCACCCCTGGTGCCGTTACATCTACAGATGGTCCATAATTGGATCCGCTTGTTCCCGTATGATAATTCTGCAAATTAGAATCTATTGCTGCAGTAACAATAGCATTCGTTTTATGAGCCGGATGATAGTTACTCGAACCAATGTAGCGATATTCGTTCCCTGAAGCTATTACTACGGTGATTCCCTTTGACACAGCCACATCAACTTCTTCACAGAAAGGCTCATACTCAGAACTGCTTGCACCCAGACTTAAATTGATTACATCTACATCTTGGTTAATCGCATACTGGAAACCAGCTAATGCTACCGCCAGAGTAGCTTGTGTTCCCAATGTTAATGGCTCAATATCTAAGATTTTAATCGGCATGATACTTACATTTAGACCCTGTGTACAATCTGCAATAATCCCGGCAACGTGTGTGCCATGTCCCTGATCATCTCTTGGATCATTATCGTCATGAACAAAATCAAATCCCTGTGTCAACCTTCCCTGGAACAACTCATGTTCTGCTTTTATGCCAGAATCAAGAACAGCAACAACTACATTCCCTGTCGTTGTTCTTGAAACATAATCCGCATAAATGGGCAACGACATAGCATCTGCTCCCCAAGTATAATGAACATATCCGTTTGAATCCTGTGAAGTTCTCGCATCTCCTTCAATATATTCATCCACTGCACAACTTATTATCCTGTCTGTCACAGCATAATCTACTGTTGGGTAGGATTCGAACAATGCCACGGCTGCTTGAGCATCTGAATCTGTTTTATACTGAATATAATAATTTTCACCATATCGAACAGCTGCAACAACTTTTTCTGTATCAAACGCAATATCCTTTTCTGTCTTTACAATTACACAATTCTCCACATGCTTAGTTGTGGATTCACTGTTTGCATTCCTTTGATTGAAATCAGCCTGTACTTCTGTCAGCTTATGACACGCCGCAATTCCATCTGTTAGCGAATTGAATCTTTGAACTTTTTCATCCTCATACACCCCTTGTGCCAACACGGATTCCGAGATGGAATCTGTGAATGCATTACATGTACTCGCAGAGTTTATATTTTCCGCTGATACGCTCGTAGAGAAACTGGCAAATGTTAATACACCAACAAGTAAAACACACAAAACTCTTTTTAACTTCATATTTCATACCTCCTCATATTTTTTAGTTGTCCCAACAC
>DKYD01000109.1:604-41151 GCA_002492335.1 Lachnospiraceae bacterium UBA7109 | reverse complement strand
TTGGAATAATTTGTTACTTATAATTCTATACATTTACCTTTTCTTTGTCAATTTTTTAATACATTAAATATATACATTTATTTTTTATTTACAGCACATCTATTTTACGACTATACTGGTACTGTCAGACTACAACATATCCCCTATCATAAACTGTTCCCTGACTGCATCTCTCCGCTCCCTGCTAATCGGAATCCGCTCTCCATTTTTCAATACCATATTTTGTTTCTCAATTTTATAACAATAATCTATATTTACAATATATCCCGAATGCGTTCTGATAAATCCTTTACCGGATAATACGCTCTCACATTCATGCATACTCTTTTTTGCTGTAAATATAGAGCCGTCTCTCATATGCAGATAAACATTATACTTATATTTTTCCAGATAAAGAACTTTCTTCATTTCAATATGTATAACACCTTTATTTTTTGTAAATTCAATAATTCCATTCCGACTCTTTTTCAATCTTACGTACCTCAAAACTGCTTTAGGAATATCCTTCTCCATATCCTTTTTTCTTATAATCTGAAATGAACCATACGGCATTGCCTCCAATGCCAGATAATCCTGATCAGTTACCAAAATAAGCCGATTACTCCTATTCATCTCCTC
The DNA here is from genome assembly GCA_002492335.1 of Lachnospiraceae bacterium UBA7109. Classification (GTDB taxonomy): domain Bacteria; phylum Bacillota; class Clostridia; order Lachnospirales; family Lachnospiraceae; genus UBA7109. The sequence continues at coordinate 40,533 of DKYD01000109.1, read as the reverse complement.
AAACTTTCCAATCATCTCAAATACCGGATATTCCTTCATATCCATATCTATAATAATCAATTCATCATCCCTGAAAACATATTTATCCAAGAACATCTTTCCTTCAGGATAAATCTCAACAACAACCGGAAGGTTCCTTTTTTCTAACACATCTTCCGCAAGCCTTTTTATCCTGTCGGCTGTTAATTTTTCATCATCACAAATAGAAATGTGTAACATCTCGCTCTGTCTCCTTTCTTTTGTTTTGCTCTTTACGTATAATCAGCAACCTGACTGTGTTTTCTATTCTATATAGACATTGTAAATGTGCTTCCATTTATTGTCAATCAACTTTTTGTTTCAAATGTATATACATATTTTATTTATCTTTGTTTTGCAGGCAATGAATAAACAAACTGCTTACAAAACAAAGATACTCCACAAAATATGTTGATTGTTACTTCCTTGACCTCATCCGGTGTATATCCCATTAGCAGATACTCTTTGCCATCAGATTTTTTCACTTCAAATATATGTGTTTGCATTTTTTTGATGGCAATTATATTTTCATTTATTTTGACAATATTTTTTATATTGACGCTTGTTTTTGTAAATGATATGATTTAAAAAACAAATATAGTTTTTCACAATTTAAAAGCACAGAAAGGAGTTTGTTCCCATGAAATATCATCTAAGCAAAAAGGAATTATATGTCATGCAGATTTTATGGAAAACTAAAAAAGAAATGTCCATTACTGATTTTATTCAATATGACCCCTCATTAAGCACAAGTACTGTCCAGGTCGCGCTTCGTTCACTGTTAAAGAAATCTTACATTAAAGTTGAAAATATAGTGCAGCATACAAAAGTATTTGCCAGAACATATCTCCCTGTTCTGACTGAGATGGATTATATGACGAACGAACTCAACAATTCTTCTTTAAAGCCGAGCGCTTTTTTTGCCGCATTAGTTGAAAAGGAAGAAGATCCTGAAGCACTGGACGCACTGGAGAAACTCATTAATGAACAAAAAGAAAAATTATTAAAAAAGGAGAATATTTAATGTCAGTTACTGTTAGTGCTATATTATCTCTGGTCTTCTGGGGAAACCTGATTATACTCATAATCTATATTATATCCCGTATTCCTTCTGTATTTAACAGAATGAATTGTCAATTTATGATATGGTTATTATGCCTTACATTTATACGTTTTTTATTCCCCTTCGAAACAAAGTATTCCATCTCTCTTCCTATATCAAATATAGTAGGAATACTTTTAAGATTTATACGTCTGCATACATTCACGGTTATGAATTATACTTTTTATGTTTATCAACTTTTATTAGCTATTTGGTTTTCAATTTCCTTGATTTTGTTATGTAAACTTGTTGTAAAATATATTTTGTTTCAAATACATATAAAAAAACTAATTCATGAACCACAGACTATTTTGCTCGAAAGACCTCAGGAACTTAGCTTTCCAAAGCCACTTACCATATATAAAAGCGATTACATTACCTCGCCAATGATTACGGGCATCTGGAAGCCAACAATTATGTTGCCCTCCCTGTCCTTCTCACAACAGGAACTTTCCCTTATCTTAAATCATGAATTGCAACATTACAAATATAGCGATCTCTTATTAAAAATATGTATAGAGACTTTTTGTATTCTTTATTGGTGGAATCCTGCTATGAGACTTATCAAGAAACAAATATTACTTTTACTGGAAATGCGCGCGGATACTGAAGCCTGTGAAAAGCTTACCGACACAGAAAAGATAAATTACTTGGACTGTTTGAAAAGAATATATGTCCATCAGAGCAAAGAAGAACAAAAAAATACTATTTTTGAATCCAGCTTTGCCAGAGTCAGGAAAAAAGCAAGTATTCTAAAAAGAGCTGAGTATCTTCTTCATGAAAAAGATACCAGATTCCCATTTGGCATGGCTATTATTTTTTCTCTGCTGTTGCTGTGCTCTTTGATTTTAGTTATTGAATCCGTACCCAGTTCTGCACCATCAGGCAACAGTTTTGAACTTGCCGAAGATGCATATATTATTAAAAATCCCGACAATACTTATGCGCTTTATTTCGGCGAAGATTTTATGGGTTATATCGAAGACCCTTATCCTGATGACCCCTATGAAGACAATCTGGGCGACTTGCCAATATATGAAAATTCAAGAGAAGGGAGGGTAATCCGAAGTAATGAAAAAGAAATTCCTATTTACGTTGTTTCTACTCCTGTGTTGTTTATTCTGGTTCTCTGTGCCTGTATCAGCCCAGAATTACGCAGACACAGATCAGCACGTAAATAATATCAGCACTGGCGAAACTATTTCTCCACGTGCTGATACTATTCGCTGGCGTTACGAATATTTTGATGGGAAATTATATAAACGGCTTTATAATTATACATTGAAAAAATGGATTGGCGACTGGATCCCATGCTAAATATTTGTTCACAGACAAGCGTCATTATTTTTTATAGTGACGCTTGCTCGCTAACATTACAAATCAACATACAAATGAGGTACTGACATGAAATTAATGATTGCATCTGATATTCATGGTTCGGCATACTACTGCCGGAAAATGATAGAAGCTTACAAACGGGAGGCTGCCGACCGTCTGCTCCTTCTCGGTGATATTTTATACCATGGGCCAAGAAACGACCTTCCGTTGGAATATAACTCAAAGGCTGTTGCCTCCATGCTGAATTCCATGAAGCAGGAGCTTCTCTGCGTCCGTGGAAACTGTGATACAGAGGTAGACCAGATGGTACTGGAATTCCCCGTTCTTGCAGATTACTGTCTCCTGGAGTTAGATGAATATACAATCTTTGCCACCCACGGGCACATCTTTCATCCCTCCAATATTCCTCCATTGAAGGAAGGAGATATTCTCCTGAACGGTCATACTCATATTCCTGCACATCGGGATATGGGAACCTATACTTATATGAATCCGGGCTCTGTGTCAATTCCAAAGGAAGATTCTGCTCACGGATATATGATTTTTGACAAAGATTTTTACTGGAAAGATCTTGACGGAAACCTGCTGCAGATTTCATAATAGAATTACCAGCTATCAGAAAGGAGTTTGTATATGTTCCGATTATGGGGAAAAGAATTTAAAGATAACCGTTTAGTGCGCGACACCGTCATTTGTGATGATACGACGGATACGCGCACACATAAAATTTTCCACGCTCTGGATGCGATTTGTTATGAGTTTGACTTAAGCAAACCAATCTGGCTCGATTCTACAATTGAGGATTTTAAAAGACATGACAAGGCAAGATTTTATCAGGACAGCTTCGTGGATTCCATTGACTTTGATTATCTGGAAATCCATATTATCGAAGAATAATTCATCTGATATCCGGCCACATATATCTATATCCACAGCCGCACATCCGCTATTCGCTTCGAATTGCCGCCAGCGGGCTTAAGTTCATGGCTCTCTTTGCCGGGAAATATCCGGCGGTTACTCCGACCAATACTGCAAATCCAAGCGAAAGAAACATCAGCCACCATGGAATATAAGAGATATTTCCATCAAATCCCATCGCCTCGCCATGCCCGGTCAGCATATTAATCAAAGTTGACAGGAGAAAACTCAGTATATTTCCCACAATACCGCCCAGAAAACCGATCGATGCAGCTTCCAGCAGGAACATCTGCTTAATATTCCTAAGGCTGCACCCCAGCACTTTAATAACTCCGATTTCTTTTGTCCTTTCATAGATGGACATCATCATTGTATTGGCGATCCCAATTGCAGCCACGAATAAGGACACCGCCCCGATTCCGCCAAGCACCGCTTCTACCATGGCAAATTCTTTTTCCATACTTTCCAGATATTCCGCATTCGTCTGCACATTATATCCCATCTCCCTGATGACGTCCGCCACTGCATTTACATTTTCAATATCATCAACTTTTACCTGAGCGGAGGAATAATAGAAATCCTTATATGGCTTTCCTGCTTTTGTCGTCGGCTGTCCCGGAATCACTCTTCCGGAAAATTCTTTCTTCAGCACCTGCTTTAATGATTCCAGATCGCAGAATACATAATATCCATCCGCATTATAATCGTCCACACTGCCCGCCAGAACTCCGCTGGCTCTGACTACATGCTTCTTCGCGCTCCGCGGTGCGGTGCTTCCTCCATCTGCGCCTTCTCCTGCCGGAGTCATTGCCTGACTCTGGCTGTTATCATATGCCTCCTGGTCAAGAACCAGGAACAGGGAATCGTTTGCAAAGTCAATATCCGGGAGCTCCCCGGTCTCCCAATATCCCCCGCCTGTACCCTTCTCATAGAAGGACGTCGCAACCATATTTCCATATACAAGCTCCAGATTACTGCCTTTTCCGGGAAGTCTTCCGCCCGGCGCCAGCTCCAGATTCTGCGCCTTCATTCCTTCCGGCGTCATTGCTTTCAATTCTATATAACCCTCATACTTTCCCTTCACCATGGTTGCAGTCATCTCATAAACCGGAGAAGCCACGGCAATATGTTCTAATCCTTTTAACTCCTCTATCAGCTCATCATCGATATACTTTTCTGAATCCTGTTCCTCCCCGTCATAGCCATACAGCGAATCTCCTGTCATAGCGCCCGTCACATTAATTGTTGTCAGTCCGCCTGACTTCTCTACTTCCCGGTAGAGAGACTGCTGCATTCCAAGTCCCAGAGATATCATAACTACAATCGACGTCGTTCCGATAACCACTCCAAGAACTGTCAGAAATGTACGAAGCTTCCGTCTTTTCAGATTACCGGCGCTCATCCTCAGAAGATCCAACCAACTCATCCAACAGTTCCTCCTCTTCATTCTGCATTTTCCGTTTCTTCTTTTTCTTCAAAATTATAACAATCACTATAACAGCTATCACTGCGGCAGCCAGGGCAATCACCGGTATGAGCGGAAATCCTCCTTCTTCCTCCTCCACTTCCTCCGGTATGATCACTTCTTCTTCCTGCGGCATTACTTCCAATTCTAAATCTTTCTTCATCTCCGATAGATTTCCCGATTCATCTTCATAGGTAAGAGTCAGATTGACCTTTTCCGATCCTTCTGTCTCCGCCTTTGCCTCCAGCATCGCATCGATGGAAGCCGATGTACCGGATTCAACATTTCCGACAAATACTTCTTCTCTTTCAATACAATTCCCTTCAAAAACTGCCTTCACATTATAAAGCTTAATCCTTCCCAGGTTATAAAGATTACACATCACATTTGCTTCTTCACCGACAGCAATGCTTGTGGGGTTAATTTCGAATTCACTCAGTTCAAATCTTGCATCCTGTTTTATCGGAATTGAAATACTGGATGCAGACTCGATCTGCATATTGTTCTTGTCTTCGTACTTCATGGAAAGTTCAATACTGTATGGCTTCTGAAGAAGATCAGACTTCGCATTTAACTGAATAGCTATGTCAGCGCTTCCATTTGCCTTAATCCCGTCCAGATATATGGAACTTGAACCGGATGCAGGCAGGAATGCAGGCGCCATTGTCTGCTCATCAGCGCCTTCCGTCGGAGCGCTCAGATCAAATAACATATTTTTTACTTTTGTCGTCTTAGATGTATTTTTCAAATGAATATAAAGTGTAAAGTTACTGCCCGCCCGAACCTCTGCAGGATCTGTAGAAAATCCGGTTACAATCACCCGTGGAACGGAACTTTCACCGGTTCCTCCTCCGGCATAAGCTGCCTCTCCGGCCTGATAAGCCGCCGCCTGACTCTCGTTCGTCGAAGGTGTAACTGTCTGCTCTGCGGCTTTGCTCCGTATCTGTGGCAGCGAAAATCCTGTCAGCGCTACAACAATCGCCAGTATAACCCCTGATATTCCTTTCATTTCTTTCCTCATTTCCCTGTCTCCTCCTGTTTCTTCTTTCTGTTATCTTCTATTTTCACAATCTTTCCATCACTGATCTGAAATACCCGGTCCGCATATGCTGCCAGATGATTATCATGTGTTACCATCACCAGTGTCTTATTCTGCCTTTTTACCACCTGCCGCATAAGCTCCATGACTTCCTCCGATGTATGCGAATCCAGATTACCTGTTGGTTCATCCGCAAAAATAATCCTGGGATCTGTTACAAGCGCCCTTGCCACCCCGACACGCTGCTGCTGTCCTCCTGACATCTGATTCGGAAAATGCTTTTTATGCTTCTTAAGGTTCACAAGATTGAGCATCTGATCCGCCTTTCTCATGCGCACCTCCCTTGGCACCTTTCGAAAGCTCAGGGGAAGCGCCACATTCTCAACTGCATTCATCGTTCCAAGAAGATGAAAAGACTGGAAAATGAATCCGATGTTTTCCCTTCGGTACTTTACCAGTTGTTCCTCATTCAGATTCTCGATATGGCTCCCGGCTATAATGATATTTCCTTTTGTAGGTTTTTCGAGTCCTGCAAGCATATTCAAAAGGGTAGACTTCCCGGAACCCGAGGTTCCTACAATCGCGCAGAATTCTCCCCGGAAAATATCAAAATCCACACCGTCGAGCGCCCGGACGATTTCATCACCGACACGATATAATTTGTATAAATTTCTCACCTCAATTACTTTCTCCATAGCTCCTCCTTTTTTTATACTTTAACACAAAAAAAGAAATACTTCCGATAGAAATTATGAAGTATTTCTTAAATATAGTTCTTTTTTAATTTTCCTCTACACCAATACCTCTTCTACGATATTACGTGCATGGTCGGAGATACGTTCCAGACATACCAGAGTGTCAAGAAATACAATTCCGGCTTCCGTACTGCATTCATTTTTAGCCAGACGGCGGATATGCTTACTTCTGAGCTGTATCTCCAGTTCATCAACTCTGGTTTCTTTCTCCACTACCACCATAGCTTTATCTACACTATTCTCACGCACTGCTTCCAGCGCATAGGCAAAGCTGTCAATGGCTGCATCCATCATCTCATCCAGATGCTCTCTTGCCACAGCAGAAAAGGATACCTTTTTCTCCAAAAGCGTCTCTGCAAATTCGGATATATTTTCACAGTAATCACTTACACGCTCAATATCCGATAACATCTGCAGAAGATGAGCGACTGTCTGATGTTCCTTTTCACTAATCTGCAATGTCCCAAGTCTTATGGCATAGGAAGTAATTCCTGCACATAATTTATCCACCACATCTTCATCTTCTTTTAACGCCTCAATATCCTTAGAATCCTTCGTATACAACACTCGTCTTGCCGTCTCCAGAGATTCCCTTACAACCTCTCCCATACGGAGGGTTTCATTCACCGTAGACTGCAGGGCAATACTCGGAGTCTCCAACATACGGTCATCCAGAAGCACCATGCTTCTGTCCTGTTCGTTTTCTTTGACATTTCCTATTTTCTTTGCCAGCTTCATGATCCAGCCTGAAACCGGGAACAGAAGAATTGTTGTTACCACATTAAATATTGTATGAACCAGACTGATTTCTGTCTGGGTGATTCTCCCGGACGCCCATACCGGCTGAACAATCGCAAAAAATGCAATTGCAGCCAGACTGAATATAATTGTTCCGATAATATTAAACAACAGATGCATAAGCGCTGCTGTCTTCGCATTTTTCTTTGCTCCCAGGCTGGAAAGAATCGCCGTCACACAAGTACCGATATTCTGACCCATGATAATATAGATCGCCGCACTGAACGGCACCAGTCCTGCCGCAGCAAGACTCTGCAGAATTCCGACCGAAGCAGAAGAGCTCTGAATCACTGCCGTTACCAGAGCGCCCGCCAGAATGCCCAGCAGCGGATTCTTACCAAGTGTAACAAATATATTTACAAATGCCTCTGAACTCTTTAACGGTTCAACTGCCTGTGACATGGTAGTAATACCGATAAATAAAAGGCCGAATCCGATTACAATGTTCGCAATATCCTTCGTAGAACGCCGTTTTCCGGTCAGCATAACAATGACGCCTACAATAACCGCAATCGGTGCAAGTCTGGAAGGGCTCAAAAATTCCGCCCACTCTACAGCAGATACCAGCCAGCCGGTTACAGTTGTACCGATATTTGCTCCCATGATCACTCCCATTGCCTGTGTCAGATTCATAATTCCTGCGTTTACAAAACCGACGACCATGACTGTTGTCGCAGATGAACTTTGGATCACTGCAGTAATCGCCGCACCCAGCAGGACTCCCATAAGTTTATTTTTTGTCAATGCCTCCAGCAGGGATTTCATTTTATTTCCGGCAGCATTTTCAAGCCCCTGGGCCATAATCTGCATACCATAAATAAACATCCCGAGTCCCCCGGCAAATGGAACAATAATATTCATATATTCCATATGTTTCCTCCCATTGTGTACACTTTTCAAATTTTTAAATCATTTTTACAATATCATTTACTTCGGAAGAAAACAATAAATTTTACATACATTTTACATTTCTAATCATCCTTCTGATTCCGGCAATTATTTTTTCATTTTCGGTGAAAACAGAATGGATGCAAGATAACCAAACACAAGCGCCGCAGAGATACCGACTGCACTGGCCTTGAATCCGCCCATGAAGATACCGATGAAGCCCTCCTTATCCACGGCTTCCTTCACTCCCTTCCAGAGCAGGTTGCCAAAACCGCACAGCGGAACACTTGCCCCGGCCCCGGCAAAATCCTGAACTGGCTGATAAATCTGCAATGCTCCAAGCACTGCCCCCGCACAGACCAGAAGCACCATGATCCGCCCCGGCATTAACTTGGTCCTGTCCAAAAGAATCTGCGCCAGTGCACAGATAAGGCCTCCCACCCAAAATGCATTTACATAATCCATAAATTTCCTCCTTAACAGTGCTCCAGGATAATTGCATGAGCAATTCCCGGTACACTTGCCCCTTCATTAAAGCTAACGGTCGACATCAGAGCTCCTGTAGGCACAAACAACACGCGTTTCCATTCTCCCCGCTCTATCTTCGGAAGAATATAGGCAGACAGTGTTGTCGCCGCGCAGCCACAGCCGCTTCCTCCTGCGTGTGTATCCTGTGATTCCTGATCAAAAATGGTCATTCCACAATCCATGTGGTTTTTGCGGATATCATATTCTTTTCCAAGTGCAAGGTCAAATAAAATACTCTGTCCCACATATCCAAGGTCTCCGGTTACAATTCTGTCATAATCATCCGGCGAACGGTTAAAATCCTGCAGATTACATAATATCGTATCACATGCCGCCGGAGCCATACAGGCTCCCATATTCTGCGAATCCTTCAGCCCATAATCTACAATTTTTCCTATCGTTATTCCTGCAATACGTACGTGACTGCGCTTTTTTCCCACAAGAAATGCTCCGCTTCCGGTTACCGTCCACTGCGCAGACAGTGGTCTCTGATTCGCATAGCTTAAGGGAAAGCGGAATTCCTTTTCCGCACTGGCAAAATGGCTTGATGTAACCGCCATCATGGAATCACCATATCCCGCTGCCACACTCATAGCCGCAAGTGCAAGCGCTTCACCCGATGTAGAGCACGCTCCAAATAAACCGAACACGGGAATTTCAAGTGATTCCACGCCAATGGATGTTGCAATTCCCTGACGGAGCAGATCGCCGCCAAAAAGATAACGTACCTGGTTCTGGTTGATATGCGATTTTCCCATTGCAAGAAGGCAGGCTTCTTTCTGCATGGTACTTTCCGCTTCCTCCCAGGTATCCGCACCGAACAGATCGTCCTCGCCTACAACGTCAAACTTGCTTCCAAGCGGTCCTTCGCCCTCCTTTTTTCCAACAACAGAAGCGCTGCTCATAATATACGGCGCCTGTGCAAACTGTATGCTCTGCTTTCCTTTTGTATAATTTTCTTCTCCCATACAACTCCTCATTTCCACCATATTTTTACTTTCTAAATGATTCCTGTACATTTCAGAATCCAGTAGATCAGTCCCAATACCCAGCTCGAAAAGATTCCGTACAGAATCACCGGCCCTGCGATCGTAAAGATTTTACAGCCGATTCCCATAACCTGTCCTTCCTTCTGGTACTCAATCGCCGGCGATGCGACGGAATTTGCAAATCCGGTAATCGGCACAAGCGCTCCGGCGCCGCCCCACTTTGCAATCTGCGGATACAGGTTGAATCCTGTCAGGAGCACACTCAAAAGAATCAGCAGCATGGACGTCCACCCTCCGCTTATATCTTTATCAAGTCCCTGTCCCTTACAGTAATTTAGAATACACTGTCCAATCACACAGATGATTCCTCCTGTTACAAAGGCTTTGGCCATATTTACAGGAAGACTGTGAACCGGGGTCTTCTTCTTCACATAATTCTGATATGCCTGTTGCTGTTTCTGCTTATCCATTTTTTCTCCTTTCTCTCCAAACCTTTTCTTCTCCCGCTTTCACCACCTGCGCAGGAAGAAAAGGATGGATCCAAATCCCTTCCCCAGAGCAATGCCAAGTATCATGTAAGGGATGAACCGCAATAGCTTTATTCGTCTTATAAAAATAGGAAATACGTCTAATATTTCTGCCAGCGCCATGGCCCAGCATCCTACAAAGATTCCCGACAGGATTCCAAACACCGGAAGAATCCATTCTCCATGTGGAATACTAATATGATAGACCCAGAAAAGATTCCCCAGCATCCCGCCAAGCGCTACGCTGTCCTCATACATGAGAATGTGTTCCCCCGTATGCGTTCTGTCCGCAAAATCCGAGATTACTCCCAGTCCGATAATAAAAGAAAATAAACCTCCTGCCACGATCATTCCGGCGCTAAGTCCGATAACTGCCAGAACTACTTCCTTTACCCACATCCAGTTCCTTCTCCTTCCTGGAAATATTTTCAATTAACGTCGTCTGCAAATCATTTTCATACAAACGCATCTCCACCTCTATCGGAGTCGGATCTACCGAGAATCTTTTCTTTCCGAAATGATTAAAAAATACAAGAATCCCTATAATAAGTCCTATACTGTAAGTAAGCTCCAGCATTGTAAAACCGTCGCTTTTTGTTCCTGTCACAAGTTCATATATCTGGGAAAACATTTTCGTAACGTCCACGTCATTATTAAATGCCATGATGGAAAATGCTGCCCCTGCAAAACTAATCAAAACTACCAACGCCGCCTTTACTACATGAACCCATCCTCCTGCCGTCTGCTGTGCCTCATATGTGACGATAAAGTCCAGCTCGCCCATATTCTGCACCTCAATATTGGGGTACTGCTTATGGATCAGCTCAATTACTTTCAGCACGGATACTGCCACCCGGTTCTGATTCTTTTTATCTGTATGATGAAAGCTTACAAGCTTTATGGCCTGAATCCTTGCCGTCACGGAAGGATTGACGCATTCAATTTTGATGACGTCACCGAGCGTCACCTCCGGATTTGTAACCTCCGTATTCCGCTCTGCCTTAATATAAACAGTTTCTTTACCCGACGCCATATGCCATGCCCTCATTTCCCTTTTGCATCTGTGTCATTACCAGCGTACCCTCATTCATATGATTTGTATTTTTTTTATCGCCAAAATAATAAATACAGCCGACTAAAACAGCCGCCAGAACAACAAAAATCAGGCATATCCTGAGTTTTCTCCTTGCTTCTTCCATACCGCTGCCACCCTCCGATGATTTTTAATATTAGTATGAAATCTTTTTCCGGAAAATATACATGTATATGCCTGTTATATTCGTTCTCTTAATCGTTTTAATATTTTTTTCTCAAGCCTGGATACCTGAACCTGTGATATTCCAAGCTCTTCTCCCACCTGCGACTGTGTTTTATCTGCAAAATACCGAAGGTAGATCAGTCTTCTTTCCTCACTTTCCAGGGAAGTCAGAAGCTCGCCCAGCATCATATGATTTAACAGCTTGTCCTCTGCTCTTTCCGGATCCGGAAGCTTATCCATAAGACGGATTTCCTGGCCGTCTTTTTGATAAACAGGTTTATACAACGACTCTACATCTGTCCCTGCATCCAGCGCCTGAACAAGCTCTTCCTGTTCGACCTTTAATTCTCCGGCGATTTCTTTAATCGTGGGCGCCCTTCCCCATTTCTCACACAGCCTCTCCCTGCACAAATAGGCCTTATAGGATAACTCCTTGAGCGACCTGCTTACCTTTATCATTCCGTCATCTCTGAGGAAACGCTTTATTTCTCCTGATATCATCGGTACTGCATAAGTGGAAAATCTGACCTCAAAGGACAGATCAAATTTATCAATCGCCTTTAGAAGTCCGATATTTCCAATCTGAAACAAATCCTCCGCTTCCGCCCCCCTGTTATAAAATCTTTTTACTACACACCACACAAGACCTGCATTTTCCTCTACCAGTTGTGCTCTCGCTTCTTTATCACCCTCGTGCGATTTCCTGATCAAAGCGATTGTGTGGTCCATAACTTCCTTCCTTTTCCTATGATTTTTTTCATTTTTACGGTTGTTCCCTTTCCGAATTCCGATACAACCTCCAGTTCGTCCATAAATGCTTCCATAAAGGAAAAGCCCATTCCGGAGCGCTCCAGTTCAGGTTTTGTCGTAAATAAAGGCTCCATTGCCGCCTCTACGTCTGCAATTCCTCTGCCCTGATCTTCAATCTCCAGATAAAGCGTCTTTTCCTCTGTACGGCAGCGGATGCAGATATCTTTTACCTCTCCTTCATAGCCATGGATAATTGCATTCGTCACTGCTTCGGATACTGCTGTTTTCACATCGGACACTTCTTCTACCGTAGGATTCAAAGACGTCATAAAGGCTGCAACCGTTACTCTTGCAAACGCTTCATTACTGGAACGGCTGTCAAAGATCAATTTCATTTCATTGGTGTGCTCCATTTATTTTTCCTCCTCATAAATCTGCATTATTTTGGTGATACCGGACATCGTAAGGATCCGTTTCATTCTTTCATTGGCATGCACCGCACATACCTCGCCTCCCAGCATACATATCTGTTTGTATCTTCCCATAATCACCCCAATACCTGAGCTGTCACAAAATTCTGTTTTTTTGAAATCAAAAATAATATACCGGATATGATTACGCTCGATGACATAATCCGCCTCTTTTCGTATTTCTTCCGCATTGTGGTGATCCAGCTCATGCGGAAGAAAAATCGTGAGACAGTTTTCCTGTACCTGATATTCCATCTTGTTCTCCTTTCCTTCTTTCCTTCCGGTTATAGATATATTTTTCCTGCTCCCTTCCCGGAAACAAATGCAATCGAAAAGGATATGCATTTTTCACACATATCCTTTGTCTTCTGTATCTTTGTTATTCTTCTGTATCTCCGGCTTCTGTGCCGCCGTTTCCATCCTCTGTACCTCCGGCTTCTGTACCGGATGCTTTACTTTGCTGTGCGTCCAGCGCCTGCTGCGCCATATCTTTTGCAGTGGTATCCGGATATTTCTCTACAATCTTCTGATAAGTCATATTAGCTTTATCCTGTTCCCCCTTCTTTTCATAAGACTGGGCCAGCAGGAGAAGCGCTCCGGCATTATCATACCCTTCATCCATCCTTGTAACCGTTTCCAGATTGCTCACTGCATACTCGTAATTCGCCACCTGGAAATTCTGCTTTGCAGTGTTATACAATTTCCCACACATAGACGGAAATATCTGTCCCGTCATACTGTCATAAATCTCTTTTCCATTCGGTCCGAGCGCTTCCGGGTTGATCTTAAGCAGTTCCTCTGCCATTTCTGCATCACTCATACTCCGGGCGCGATACCCATTATTCACATTCATTAATATCTCATAACTGCTCTGTGCCGCTGCCGCTGTCTCCTGCGCATCTTCTGACTGTTCACTGCTGGCGCGGTATTCTTCAAGCTCTGTCTTAAGCGCGCTGATCTGAGATTTCTGGGTTGCTATCTGGTCACTGAACGCAACAGTCTGTTGATTCAGGCGCTTCTGCCTGGAAGAATTCATCGCCGGCATAATAAGAAACCACATGACCAATATCCCTACAGCCATGCCAATCCCAATATTCAGCGCCGTATGGAGTACCGTGTGTTCTTTAAAATTCGACGACACCGGCTGAATGATCGTCTCATTTCCAAGATTATATGTAACGGTCTGCTTTGTATCGCTCTCTTTATTCTTCAACTCAATACTCCGCTCTTTTCTAAGCTGATTCAGCTCATGCATATACCGGAGCGTCAATTCATCTGTTGTGTCCAGCTTATGCGCGGTGCGGAGCACCTGCCTTGCATTTGCATACTGCTCCGTATGCAGATATAGAAATCCCAGAAGCTGATACGCCTTTACATAAGTCGGATGTGAGGCAACCGCCTTCTTTAATTGTATGATCGCAAGATCCTCGCCATACTGTTTCGCATACTGAAGCCCCTGATTATACCGCTTGACGGCCTGATTGATCTCCTCGAGCTCGCCCGGCGTCTCCTGTACCTTTCTGATATAATCATTTGCAATATTATCCTCCGGCTGGAAATTCTTGCTGATAATCCATTCCACAAGCGCCTCTACCACATCTCCCCGTCCATAATATACAAGCCCCAGAAGATTCATAGCCGCCACATTCGCCCTGTTATATTGTAAACTTTTTTTCAGTGCAGTAACTGCTCCGGACATATCCCGGATGCGTGCCTTCTCAAGTCCTTCATTGTACCAGTAATTTGACTGGTACACAAGTTTCATTGTATAATCCATAAATTTCTGATCCTTTTACTTTGTCTGCTCTACTACTTCGCGGATAATGTCTGTCATATCCGTCAAATCCTCCTGGTAAACCGCATCTTCAATCTCTTCTACTTCCAGACTTGGCTGGAATTTCTTTAATTCCTCTTCATAATTCAGCATGTAGACCGCCTCCTGTCAACAATTTTTCCACTGTCCCGGCAAGATAAAGAGAACCGAGACAGTAAATATAACTTTCTTCTTCTCTTATCTCGTATGCCGTTTTCACTGCGTCTTCGATCTTCTCCCGCACAATAATGTCACATGTCGTATACCGCGAGAAAACTTCCCGAAGCTCTCCGGCAGAAATCTTTCTTTTATCTTCAATCTCAGTAACAATATAAGCCTTTGCCGGAACTTTTTCACAAAGAATTCTGATCATCTGCTCGTATTTTTTATCCGACACTGCGGAAAACAGAATCACCGGAAGCGCCTTTTCATCCCCCAGCGCCCGTATACTCTCCGCAAACGCTTCAATTGCTCCCGGATTATGTGCTCCATCTATCACAAAATGCTCTCCGGCTTCTTCCATTCTGCCCTTCCACTGAACCGCCGCAACAGCGTTCCTCCATCTGTCCTTCTGTATTTTTTCATCCCTCAGAAGATATTCTGCGGACTGAATTGCAAGCTCCGCATTCATCGCCTGATATACTGCACAGATCGGAACATGCCAGTTAATATCTTTATCATACGCATCTGCCCGTGAAAATGCAATATATTTTCGATTCACTTCCCGGATTTCGAACGCATTTTTCGTGATTTCTCTACAGGGTGCCCGAAGTTTCTCCGCCTGTTTCCGGATAACTGCCGATGCCTGTCTGTTGCTGCCATCAAAAATCACCGGCACGCCCTGTTTGATAATTCCTGCTTTTTCCGCCGCAATCTGTTCAATGGTATCTCCAAGAATATCCGTGTGGTCCAGGCTGATGGATGTGATAACTATAAGCGCCGGATTTTCAAAAGAATTCGTCGCATCCAGCCTTCCCCCAAGCCCTGTCTCCAATACAATATACTCTACGTCTGTGTGGGAAAATATTTTCATTCCCATGCCATACAGAAATTCAAAATAAGACGGGTGCAAAATTCCTTCCTCACCCATCTTATCCACTACCTCCAGGACCTCTTCAAATGCCCGGAAAAACACTTCATCAGAAACCGGACGCCTTCCCACCTGCATCCGTTCATTGATTTTTACAAGATGCGGAGAAGTGAAAAATGCAGTCTTTTTTCCTTCTGATTCCAGGATTGCCTGGATATATGCACACACAGAGCCTTTTCCATTTGTACCTGCCACATGAATCACCTTGCGGTCTGCCGCCGGGTTCCCAAGTCTTTTTAAGAATTCTTTTGTATGCTCCAGCGTATGCTTCTTCGTAAATTTAGGAATTTCCTCGATATAAGCTGCCGCCTCTTCATAATTTTCAGGTTTGTTTCTTATCACTGTTTTTTGATCCCCTTATTCTTCCTCTTCGAGCTGCACCGTCCAGGACCGTGTAATGTCGGTACCGGTTCCTTTCCTTACATTCAGCGCCCCATTCCGGTATACATATTCGTTTGATTTACGGAACGGCGTGCTGCTCGAACCCATCTGGATTACCTGAATCACATCTCCCTCCGAAAGTGCAGTCTCCGGGAGAACAATCCTTGTATTATTTAAAAATGTACTCTTCTGCTTTTCATCATTTACATATACCCTGCTTTGTTTGGTAAAGTTTTCGCCATACAGACTATAGCCCTCCTCCAGGTAAGGAACGATATCTGTAAGCGTTACATCCTTAACTCCCATCATCATATGTCCCTCTGTGATTGGAAGCTTATCATCATACACATATTGCTTTCCATATAAAATATCATATTGCAGAAGCTCAAGGTCCGCCAGATAATTCTTTGTCTGGCGCCTTTCCTGATGATAATTAAATACTGTTCCGCTGTGAATGTCCAGACGGTCAAACACTTCCGCCATAATCTGATAAGACGGAATATTCCTGTCCTGCTTCGCAAGACCGATATTATCCCAGATCACATAATTCGTATTATATAAATAACGGCCTTTCAAGTCTTCTGCCTTAAGTCCCATCGTTGGCAGATGATCTCCATAAAACACAACCACAGAAGGTTCTCCCCTCTCTTCAATTGCTTTCACAAGATTCCCTGCAAAGGCATCCATTTCATACACCTGGTTTACATAATACTCCCATTTATTTTTCAGTCCTTCATCTGCGATGCCTTCTACCGTAATCCGGGGATTCTCAATAATCTTTTCCTCCGGATAGTCTCCGTGCCCCTGCACACTGACGCCAAAGACAAAGTCCTGCTGCTCTGTCGTATCCATTGCTTCCAGAATATGCTCGATCAAAATGTCATCTTTTGCCCATCCATTTTCCGTAAGCTGAAGAATATTCATAAATTCCTTACTGGTATAACTGTCAAATCCGATATGGTCAAATACCTTTGCACGGCTATAGAAATTTCCTCCATTATTATGCAGCGCATGAGTTCCATATCCTAATTTACCAAGCGCGGTAGCCGCGCTCTCGCACACCCGATCCTTCAGTACCGTCTTATACGGATATTCTCCCGGTCCAAAATAACGCAGATTCATACCTGTCAGCACTTCAAACTCTGTATTTGCAGTTCCTGCTCCTACAGACGGCACTTTAAAATATCCGGAAGAATAATTCTGATACATTTGATGAAGATTCGGGCAGGCATCCTGTGATGTTGTGAAAAATTCCGCCTCTGCCACATCAAAATAGGATTCCAGCTGTATAAAAATAATATTCGGAAGCGCTTCTTCTGTCCGTCCTGTCTCGTTTTTGGTAATCTCCCGATGATTGCTGACCTGCATCATCGTCTCCTCGTTGTAATTGTTCGGCTCGTCAATGCCTGTATTAAATACGCTTGCCATAAAACAATACGGAAGACCATAATCCTCATATGCAAACGCAATATTTCCGAAATACGTAGATACGACTCTCTTTTCTACCGCTGCATCTGTTGCCGCCGCAAAAAGCACCGAGCAGGCAGCAATCCCTGCCAGCGCCCAGATCCTGTGCATCTTTCCTTCATACTGTCCGCCGCGCTTCCACATAGACAAAAGCCAGATAACCACGGCAGCAATTCCAACACCTACAATAACAAGCTCAAAAGGGTTAAAGTAGTTATTAATCAGCGTCAGGCCATCTGCCGCCACTTTCAAATCCTGCGCATTAAACGGCGTGACACGCACCAACAGCATGTAGCCATTGGCGATTCCCAGCACCATCCATGACACACCGATAATAATTCTTACAAAGACACGCCGCTTAAACAAATACACAACCGAAAATGTCAGAAAAATCATAAAAGCATTATAGAGAAATACAAGCGGTGTATCTGTCATATATCCCCAGGCTTCGAATACCGAATGCCTGGAGATTGCTTCTATCACAAAGTTAATCAGACAGGCAAGAAGGGCGTGAAACAAAAGTGAGAGTCTGTTCATAACCTTCCAGACCGGTTTCATCTTCTTTGCAAACCTGCTGTTTTTCCGCTCCTCAAGAATTCGTTCCCGTCGTTCTTTTCTTGCCTTCCAGTACGCTCTTATATCTTCTTTGTTCAAATGTTTGATTTTTTGAAGTCCGCCTTTGATATCGGGCCTTTTTATATGAATCTTCTTCATACATATCCCCTTCAGAATCTATACTATACCTGTTTGTTCTTTAAACCGTTTAATCTTTCTTTTACCTGCTCCATCATCTGTTTATATGTTTCAAGCTTCTCCCGTTCTTCAAGGACTTTCGCTTCCGGCGCTTTGCTTACGAACTTTTCATTGTTCAACATTCCATCCGCACGGGCGATTTCTTTTGCAAGTCTTGCTTCTTCTTTTGTCAGACGCTGGATTTCCTGCTCAAAATCAATCAGCTCTTCCAAAGGTACATAGACTGTTGCATCCGGTACGACAACAGATACTGCGTCATCCGCAATCCCGGATTTGTCCTCCTGCGCAACAAAGGCATTGGCAGACGCCATCATTTTTGCAGATTCAGCAAGAAGCATCAGTCCGTCCTTAAGCGCCGCATCTTCACATACCACATATACAGTCGCTTTTCTTCCATTCGGCACATTCATCTCTGCCCGGACATTACGTACCCCGCGGACAATCTCTTTATAGTGTTCTAATACAGTCTCAGCCTCTGCATCTTCCCACGCTTCCTCAAATACCGGCCACTGTGACATCATCAAAGATTCTTCCTCCAAAGCGACTTTGCTGTAAATTTCCTCAGATACAAATGGCATATACGGATGAAGGAGCTTCAACGCTTTTTTCAATACCTCTCTCAGTGTGTAGAGTGTTGCATTTGCACCCGCCGGATTTTCTTCTGCATGGTAAATGCGGTATTTTGCAAGCTCAATATACCAGTCGCAGAATTCATCCCAGATAAAGTCATATACCTTCGAAAGTGCAATTCCAAGCTCAAACTTATCCATATTTTCTGTCACATCCTTTACAACACTGTTGCATCTGGACATGATCCATCTGTCTGCCGGATTAAAGTCACCGCTCTTTGGCTCTGTGATCTCTTTTCCTTCCATATTCATAAGAATAAAACGAGACGCATTCCATACTTTATTCGCAAAATTACGGCTGGCTTCTACTCTTTCATTATAAAAACGCATATCATTTCCCGGCGCGTTTCCGGTAACAAGCGTCATGCGAAGCGCATCCGCACCATATTGTTCGATAATCTCAAGCGGGTCGATTCCATTTCCAAGAGACTTACTCATCTTCCGGCCTTTTGAGTCTCTCACAAGTCCGTGAATAAATACCGTGTGGAACGGAGCCTTCCCAGTATGTGCATATCCGGAGAATACCATACGGATAACCCAGAAAAAGATAATATCATATCCGGTCACCAATACATCTGTCGGATAGAAATAATCCAGGTCTTCTGTCTTGTCCGGCCATCCCAGTGTTGAGAACGGCCAAAGCGCTGAGCTGAACCAGGTATCCAGCGTATCTTCATCCTGAATCATATGCTTACATCCACATTTCGGACAAACACCCGGATTCTCTCTTGCCACTACCATCTCGCCGCATTCCTCACAATAATACGCCGGAATTCTGTGTCCCCACCAAATCTGACGGGAAATACACCAGTCACGGATATTCTCCAGCCAGTGCAGGTAAATCTTATCAAACCGCTCCGGAACAAATTTTAATTCTCCGGTTTTGATTGCATTGATTGCCGGTTTCGCGAGTTCTTCCATACGTACGAACCACTGCTGTTTAATCAAAGGCTCAACCGTCGTATGGCATCTGTCATGAGTTCCTACATTATGGCTGTGTGGAACGACCTTTACAAGAAGTCCCTGTTCCTTAAGATCTGCTACCATTGCCTTTCTTGCCTCGTAGCGTTCCATTCCCGCATACTTTCCGCCATACTGCTCATTAATCGTAGCATCATCATTCATAATATTAAGTTCCGGTAAATTATGGCGTTTTCCAACTTCAAAGTCGTTCGGGTCATGTGCCGGCGTGATCTTAACCGCGCCGGTACCAAACTCTTTATCTACATAATAATCTGCAATAATCGGAATCTCTCTGTCCGTAAGCGGCAGCTTACATGTCTTCCCTACGATATCTTTATATCTTTCATCATCCGGATGTACGGCAATCGCTGTATCACCAAGCATCGTCTCCGGACGGGTCGTTGCAATCTCAAGATAGTCATCCGTTCCAACAATCGGATATTTGATATGCCAGAAATATCCATCCTGCTCTTCATGCTCAACCTCCGCATCAGACAGGGAAGTCTTACATACCGGACACCAGTTGATAATTCTGGAGCCTTTATAGATATACCCTTCTTCATATAATTTAATGAATACTTCTTCTACCGCCCTGGAGCACCCCTCATCCATTGTAAAACGCTCTCTGTCCCAGTCACAGGAAGTACCAAGCTTCTTAAGCTGAGAAGTAATCGTTCCGCCGTATTCTTCCTTCCACTGCCAGGTTCTCTCCAGAAACTTTTCACGTCCCAGCTCTTTTTTATCAATTCCTTCATCCTTTAACTGATTCGTAACCTTAACCTCCGTAGAGATCGCCGCATGATCCGTTCCCGGAACCCATAACGCATTATAGCCCTGCATTCTTTTATAACGGATCAGAATATCCTGCAGCGTATTATCAAGCGCGTGCCCCATATGCAGCTTACCGGTAATATTCGGCGGCGGCATTACAATCGTAAATGGTTTCTTACTCCTGTCTGCTTCTGCGTGAAAATACTTTTTCTCACACCAATTCTCATAAAGCTTGCTTTCAATCTCCTTCGGATTGTAAGTTTTCTCCAAATTCTGACTCATCATTTTCCTCCATCTCTCATCATTCATTTCACATTAGTTTCCTGCATAAGGAACAAAGTTTCCTATACAATAAAAAACGCCCTTTCATAAAAAGGGCGACTATAACCGCGGTACCACCTTTATTGGTTCTCTTCTTATTCTTTAACGGGAACGACTCCGGGATAACCTAGCTTCTGCCGTAACACCTTCTGCCATAAGTTCTCCTGTAAATAATCCTGCAGATAAGGTTCAGCTATCCAGCTCGGAAGCTACCTTCCGTATCCTGACTCCTCAAGCGCCTTTCAGCCTGTGGGCCGCTCTCTCTGTCAGGGCAATGATACGTACTCCTCTTCTTCAACGCCTTTCTGATATCACGAATACTTATGTATCCTTAAAACTATTGAATATCATAGCCAGAGGCAAAGGATTTGTCAAGGATATAGAAAAAATTTCAGAAACTCTTAAGAGTTTCCTGACCATTGCTGTTATATAAGTCCCATGCTCCGCAGAATATACAGCCATCCGGTCAGCGTAAACGCGCTGAAAAGCGTCGTAAGCATGACAACACTGGATGAGAGTACTCCATCATGCCCCATATTTTTAGCCATAACAAAGCTGCTGACCGTTGTCGCCGAACCAAGCATAACCAGAATCGCCACCAGCTCTTCCTTTCGGAATCCCATATGTACGGCAATCGGAAGAAAGAGAGCCGCAAATCCAATCAATTTAATAAATGCAGCCGCAACCGCCGGCTTCGCTTTTGCAAATGCCTTGTGGATATCAAAGCTTGCCCCCATTGCCATAAGCCCCAGCGGAGTCGCTGTCGCCGCAACATTATCTACGGTTCTTTCTAATATATACGGCATCGGCAGCTTAAGCGCCGACCATGCAAGTCCTGCTGCAATCCCAAGAATAATGGGGTTCGTTATAATTCCGCGAAACGTCTGCTTCAGCACTTTTCTGTCCAGTCCTTCCTGCCCGGGCCGGAACAGGGACAGTACAAGCACTGCCATGATATTATACAAAGGAACGCTTCCAATAATCATAAGCGGCGCCATTCCTGCAGTTCCATATATATTCTGAATAAATGCAATACCAAGAAGAGCTGCGCTGCTCCGGTAGGAAGACTGGATGAATTCACCCCTGATCGTCTTGTCCTTCCACAGACATGAGATACCTGACACAATCAATATACTGGCAACCGTTGCTCCAAAGCAGAACAACACAAACTTCATATTCCATACCTGACTGAAATCTACGGTTGCCAGGTCGCTGAATAAAAGCGCCGGGAGAGGTACTTTAAAGACAAAGGTATTCATTTTCGATACGAACCCGTCATCCAGCCATCCGATTTTTTTCAGAAACAGTCCCAGCAGCATCAAAAGAAATACTGGCACTGTCGCATTTAAACTAAAGATCAAATTATCCATTTCACTTTTCTTCCTTCTGTTAATTTTCAGTCTTTCAAATATTGTGTAATCACAGAATATGCTTCATATAATTTTTCATAAGATACCGTACAATTCGCAGGGCTTGTAGATGGAAGGCAGATAATTTCTATTCCCGTCTCCGGATAACAATATCTTCTATACAATTGTGCCGCTTTGCTCCCTGTGGCAAATATCGCCCGGATATCTGCGCGCCTGAGTATGAGATTCATATCATTTGCCACCGGATTCCGGATGCTGCTGTCGTCCGCGCCGCGTATCTCACACCCCGCAAGTACATCCCACACAGCGATATGATTACGCAGGGAAAATGCAATCTTATCCTCCCTCGTCACAGGAATCTCCTCTCCGCACACATCCGACACTACTTTCCAGAAACGGTTGCGGGGATGCCCATAATAAAATCCCACCTCCCGGGATTTCGGCGAAGGCATTGTCCCCAGCATAAGAATCCGGGACTGTTTATCATAAACCGGCTGAAAATCATGTGTTACCAGCTCAACATTTTGCATTACATCATCCCCTTTTCTGCAATTACATTTTAAACCATCTATCATTTTACACATATTTATAGATTTTTCAACTTTGTTTTCCCGCAAAACCTGTTTCTTTTCTTGCACATCCGTTTATCTGATGGTACAATTTTATTAACACGTACTAACCACAAAGGGCAACACCTACGTGAGAAGGCGGACAGATTCGAAACAAAACCTGACGCCATAGGTGTCGGGTTTTTTATGTTCGGAGGACAACTGATGAAGGCTTTGATTGATAAACTATGCGAAACTCATACACTCACAAAAGAAGAATGGATCCTGCTTATTAAAGGGCGTACTCCCCGGCTTGCGGAATATCTCTTTTCTCTCGCCAGAAAAGAGCGGCACAAATACTACGGTCATGATATTTATGTCCGGGGACTGATTGAATTCACCAATTACTGTAAGAATGACTGTCTTTACTGTGGAATCCGCAGGAGCAATAGGAATGTACACCGCTATCGCCTGACCAGAGACGAGATCCTGTCCTGCTGCCATACCGGATATGAACTGGGCTTCCGTACCTTTGTTCTGCAGGGCGGTGAGGATGGCTATTTTTCGGATGAACGGATGACAGACATCATTTACAGTATCCGGAAGGCTTATCCCGACTGCGCGATCACGCTTTCCATTGGTGAAAAATCTTATGACAGCTATAAGACTTTTTTTGAAGCAGGCGCAGACCGCTATCTCCTGAGACATGAAACTTATAATTCCGGGCACTATGGCAGGCTTCATCCAGCCTCCCTCAGCGCCCATGACAGGCAGAAATGTCTATGGAACCTAAAGGAGATCGGCTATCAGGTCGGCACCGGATTCATGGTAGGCTCCCCGTATCAGACTGCAGAACATCTGGCAGAAGATATGCTTTTTATCAAAGAGCTGAATCCCCATATGGCAGGCATCGGGCCATTTATTCCTCATCAGAATACTCCTTTCAGAAACGAAGCAGCCGGTACTCTGGAGCTGACCTTATTTATGCTCGGGCTGCTGCGGCTCATGCTCCCGAAGGTTCTTCTCCCTTCCACGACTGCACTTGGAACCATTGATCCAAAAGGGCGTGAACTGGGGATCCTGGCGGGCGCTAACGTAGTCATGCCCAATCTGTCACCAGACACTGTACGAAAAGACTACAGCCTGTATGACAACAAGCTGTGCACAGGGGAGGAAGCTGCCGAATGCAGAAAATCTCTGGAACTTCGGATGCAGGCAATCGGATACCAGATTATTACTGCAAGAGGTGATTCCCTGAATGTCTGACACGAATAATCTATTTCTATATCAGGAGGAACAAACATGTATGATGTAAATTCAAAACACGCAGAAGATTTTATTAACCACGAAGAGATTCTGGAAACGCTCGCCTATGCAGATGAGAATGCAAATAATATTCCGCTCATTGAATCTCTGATTGAAAAAGCGGCAAAACGCAAAGGGCTCTCCCATCGCGAGGCTTCCGTTCTCCTTGCCTGTCAGGACAAAAACCTGAACGAGAAAATTTTCCGTCTTGCAGAACAGATCAAAAAAGATTTTTATGGAAACCGTATTGTGCTTTTTGCACCGCTTTACTTATCTAATTATTGTATCAACGGATGCACCTACTGTCCATACCACATGAAGAACAAACACATTCCACGGAAACAGCTCTCCCAGGAAGATATCCGCAGAGAGGTCATCGCACTTCAGGATATGGGTCACAAACGGCTCGCTCTGGAGGCTGGAGAGGATCCGGTACATAATACGATGGAATATTATCTGGATTCTATCAACACCATTTACAACATCAAACATAAAAACGGCGCTATCCGCCGTGTCAATATCAACATTGCAGCGACAACGGTAGACAATTACCGTCTTCTGAAAGAAGCAGGAATCGGAACTTATATCCTGTTCCAGGAGACCTACCATAAAGAAAGCTATCTTGCACTTCACCCGACGGGACCAAAACACGACTATGATTACCACACAGAAGCAATGGATCGCGCCATGGAGGGCGGCGTCGATGATGTAGGTGTAGGTGTGCTTTTCGGTCTGGACAAATACCGTTATGAATTTGCCGGTCTTCTGATGCATGCGGAGCATCTGGAAGCTGCCTTCGGTGTGGGACCTCATACCATCAGTGTTCCAAGGCTCAGAAATGCAGACGATATTGATGCAAGCTCATTTACCAACGGAATCGACGACGACACCTTTGCAAAGATTGTGGCATGTATCCGAATTGCCGTACCGTACACCGGCATGATTATTTCTACAAGAGAAAGCCAGAAGGTCCGGGAACGGGTTCTGCATCTTGGTATCTCACAGATCAGCGGCGGTTCCCGCACCAGTGTGGGAGGCTACTGCGAACCGGAACCGGAGGATGAGAAATCCGAGCAGTTTGACGTCATTGACAACCGCACCTTAGATGAAGTCGTCCGCTGGCTTATGGAAATGAACTATATTCCAAGCTTCTGTACTGCATGTTATCGGGAAGGAAGAACCGGAGACCGCTTTATGTCTCTGTGTAAGAGCGGGCAGATTCAGAACTGCTGCCATCCGAACGCACTGATGACGCTGCAGGAATATCTTATGGATTATGCTTCCCCGGCAACCAAAGCCATTGGAGATAAAATTATTGATAAAGAAGTCTTAAATGTACCAAACGAAAAGGCACGCGCGGTTGTAATGGAAAATCTGAAACTGATCCGGGAAAATAACCGGAGAGACTTCCGCTTCTAATCATACCAGATAATATGCGGACCCGGCTCTGTTGGAGCCGGATGCATTTTTAAAAACAGGAGGATACCCATATGAGTCTGAATAACACTCCCTCTTCCGAACGTACGCACATTGGTATTTTCGGAAAACGAAATGCCGGAAAATCCAGTATTATTAATGCATTGACCGGACAGAATCTTGCAATTGTATCTGACGTCCTTGGAACTACGACAGATCCGGTTCCAAAAACAATGGAGCTTCTTCCATTAGGGCCGGTCGTTATGATTGACACTCCCGGACTGGATGATAACAGCTCGCTTGGAAACTTACGGATTCAAAAAGCATATCAGATTCTGAATAAAACAGATATTGCCCTGCTTGTCGTAGACGGCTCTGTCGGCATGACCGGAGAAGACATGCAGATTTTAGATCGGATTAAAAGCAAAAGAATCCCTTACCTGATTGTCATGAATAAAGCGGATCTCGTTCCCGGGGAAGCCCGGTATGAAACGCTTCCTCTCAAAGCGGATACGGATGATTCCAGTACAACTTCTTCCACCAACCCTGAAATTGTTATATGGGTAAGCTCTCAGGATAACACAAATATTCATGAATTAAAAAATCGAATTGCAGGTCTCGTCCCGGATTCAGATTCCGGACGTCGTATCGTTGCAGATCTGATTCATCCGGGAGAAATCATTGTCCTTGTTGTTCCGATTGACAAAGCTGCCCCGAAAGGAAGACTGATTCTGCCGCAGCAGCAGACCATCCGCGACATTCTGGATGCCGGGGCTGTGTCTGTTGTCGTAAGAGATACTGAATTAAAAGAAACGTTAGGGAAGTTAAATCCCAGACCTTCTCTGGTTATCACTGACAGCCAGGCATTTGAAAAAGTTGGCAGCATTGTACCACCGGAGATTCCGCTCACCTCTTTTTCTATTTTATTTGCAAGATATAAAGGAAACCTGGATATTGTAGTACACGGTGCCCAGGCGATCGACACTTTAGAAGAAGGAGATGACGTACTGATTTCCGAAGGCTGCACGCATCACAGACAATGTGAGGATATCGGAACAGTAAAGCTTCCAAAATGGCTCCAAAGCTACACCGGAAAGAAACTGAACTTTACCTTTACAAGCGGAACCGAATTTCCGGTTGATCTGAAAAAATTCCGGCTCATTATCCATTGCGGCGGCTGTACCTTAAATGAACGGGAAATGAAATATCGCCTGAAATGCGCGGGAGACGCACAAGTTCCTATGACCAATTACGGAACGGCTATCGCTTATATGAAAGGAATTCTTGAAAGAAGCATACAGGTTTTATACCGGCTCTAAAAAAATAAAAATTCTGGTACAGCTGACAACTGCCCCAGAATTTTTATTTTCCCTTTATTCTGTGTCTGCTCCGGCTAACTGCTCCAGCCAGTCACATATCCGATTCCTTGCAGACACATCAATACATTTCCGCTGTTTTTTCTTCATAACAGACAAAACCTCTGCATTTTGCAGACGTTCGACTGCCGGAAGAAGACCCTTTCTTATATTTTTTACCCCCAGGCTCATTCCGTGTTCCACAAAGAAGTTCATATTAATCACTTCACACCCCGGTAACGGGGAAATATGTATAAGCGGAACTCCCGCCACTGCCGCCTCAGTGGAAGAGAGCCCTCCTGCTTTTGAGAAAAACAAATCGCAGGCCTTCATATATTCCGCCATATGAGACGTACTCTTTATAAGAATTATTTTATCCGAATACCTGGTTTTCATCTTTCTATATAATTTTTCGTTATTTCCACATATCACAATTAGCCGGAGTCTCTCCCTGCTTTTTGCATAGCTGGACAGAACCTTCACCGTTTCCTGTAATTTTCCGGCCCCGATACTTCCTCCGGTAATCAGGTAATAATCCATTTCTACATCCAATCCCAACCGACTCTTTGCCTCTTTTTTCCCTATCTCTTCCGAGAATGCCCTGCCGGCCGGAATCCCAAAAGGAAGGAGCTTTTCTTCCGGAATTCCCCGTCCAATAAAATTAGAAGCTAATTCTTTATGCGGAATCACATAATAATCACAATCCGTTTCCTCCGTAAAAGGAATACACACATAATCCGTTGCAACAAAAACAGTTTTCGGTATATCTATATTATGCTTTTTTAAATAGGTTATAATTTCCGCCGGAAATAAATGTGGCATAATAATCACATCAAAATGGTTCTTTTTCAAATATTTTCTCAGTCGTTTTGCCACATGGCTGTTCAGCTGATATACAGGCGAATAGATGGGAAGCTTTCGATAAATATCCCCAAGCACGTACATCGTACCAAACAAAAAGGGAAGCTTCTGGACAAGCTTGATATAACTGTTCCCGATTCCTGACGCCAGTTTTTCGCTCACCAGACAGTACGGATCAAACATTTCCACCGTATGTCCCCTTCGCAGTAACTCTTCTTTTATCGCATAACCTGCGGCATTATGCCCGCCGCCGGTACTGCAGGATAAGATTAACGCATCCATAATAATCTCACTTTCCGTTCTTCCTTTTCTTCTTTGCTAAGATGCAGTTTAAAGGAAACCAGTCCCGTAATAATCAAAAATCCGGCTTTTACCGCTGCTCTTTCTTTTGAAAAAAGAAACAACACCGCCGTGACCCAAAAGGTATCCATCGTCCTGCTCCAATGAGGCGTTACTCTTATTACAACAGAAAAGAATATAAAAAAGAATGCCAGAACCACCCCCGCAGAAATATCCGGCAGCAAGCCCAAAAGACAGCCGAACGTTGTCGCAATTCCTTTTCCGCCCCTGAATTGATAAAACACCGGAAATATATGTCCAAAAACCGGAGCCGCAATCACTACTGCAAGCCCTGTCTCTGATATGGAATAGAATTTCGCCATATGCAGGTAAAAAAATACCGGCAGAAATCCTTTCAGCAAATCAAAGCACAGCGTGAAAATTCCACACCAGAAGCCTCCCTGCATAAACGCATTTGCTGCTCCGGGATTACCGTCTTTACTATTTTGTACAATATCATCATGCCCAAAAAGATGTCCAAATATTTTCGCATACAAAACACTTCCGGACAAATAACCTAAAATGCCAAAAAACAACCAACTCTGCATCTTTTACTCTCCACATTCTATCCGGCTCATGATTTCTCCGATCGGCGCTGCTATCGTAAGCTCCGCCCCCACTTCTCTTGCTGTTGCACTCTTATTGATCACAACCAGATGTTTCCCATGAAAATAATCTATAAATCCTGCCGCCGGATATACGATCAACGAAGTCCCGCCAATAATCAGCGTATCCGCCTGACTGATTGCATGAATACTTTTCTGTATTACCTGGGAATCCAGACTCTCCTCGTATAGCACAACGTCCGGCTTAATCGTTCCGCCGCACTCACATCTCGGAATGCCCTGGGAATTCTTTACATATGCGGCATCATAAAACTTCCCGCAGCGCTCACAATAATTCCTGTGAATGCTCCCGTGCAGTTCGCAGACATTCTGACTTCCTGCCGCCTGATGAAGACCGTCTATATTCTGGGTAATAACCGCAGTCAGCTTTCCTGCCTTTTCAAGTTCCGCCAGTTTCAAATGCGCAGCATTCGGCCCGGCATCCAAAAACATCATCTTTTCTTTGTAAAATTCATAAAATTCCTCTGTATTCTGAACAAAAAAGCTATGGCTTACAATCTGTTCCGGAGAATACTTATATTTCTGATGATACAAACCGTCCGCACTTCTGAAATCCGGAATATTACTTTCTGTTGATACCCCGGCTCCGCCAAAGAATACGATGTTTGTACTGTCGTCAATAATTTCCTGCAGCTTCTCAATCTCCGTCTCATACATAAGCAGTTTCCCCTTTCATCCTTGTTTAAAATTAAAACTCATAAAAATCATTATATCTGTTTTTTTCAATTGGTTCAATAGTATAATTGACCATTTACATGATGTTGGGGTTATGATAAGATTGAAACAGTCTGAAAAAGGAAGTGTACATAATGAACAAAAAAGAAGTACTGGAAATAAGAAAGCAATTTACACCCGAAAATTGTGCAATTACCCGTATCTGCGGCTGTTATGTGGATCATGAGAAGGAAAAGAAAGCGGAACTGAAAAAAGCCTTCTTATCTATTCCCGAAGAAGAAGCTTTCAAATATTTTGACATTTTTCGACATACGCTGTCCGGAACCATCGGGAAAAATCTCCTGACAATGGAATTTCCGCTGGAGCAGGAGCTTTCCGGCGGAACACAGGAATCCTTATTAAAACTTTTGAAAAGCAGACTGGAAGACGATCTTCTGATTGAAGAATTTTATGACAATGTCATTGAAAATTATGACTATCAAGAGAATTATTACATTATTCTCATTCATGCTGCTTATGATGTTCCCGGCAAATCCACAGATGGCACAGTAATGTTTGATGCCTCTGATACAGTATACGAACATATCATGTGCAGCATCTGCCCGGTAAACCTGACAAAGGCAGGACTTACCTACAATGCTGAAACAAATAATATTGAAGACCGGATCCGTGACTGGTTTGTAGAACTTCCGGCAAAAGGCTTTCTCTTCCCGTCATTTGAAGACAGAGCTTCGGATATCCACCATATTCTTTATTACTCCAAAAAAGCCGAGGAACTGATGCCGGAATTTATTTCCAATGTGCTGGGAAGCCGGATTCCTTTAACTGCAAATGACCAGAAAACAACTTTCCAGTCAATGATCAGTGAAACACTGGGAGATGACTGTGACTATGAAGTAGTACGCAATATTCATGACAATCTGAATGAAATGCTGGAGGAAACAAAAGACTCTCCCGACCCGCTGGAGTTATCCAGACCTGACGTAAAACATCTGCTGGAACGAAGCGGAGTTCCACAGGAGAAAATGGAAAACTTTGATGAACAGTTCACAGAAAACGTCGGCGAACGGGGTACACTTCTCGCCTCCAACATCGCCAGCCTGAGGACCTTCCAGCTGGAAACCCCGGACGTTGTTGTAAAAGTAAATCCGGAGCGATCTGACCTTGTAGAAACCCGGGAAATTGATGGCAGGCGCTGCCTGGTCATCGCAATTGATGAACATCTGGAAGTAAACGGGATAGAAATTACCAAGTCATTATAAGATCATTATAAGTTTTTGTAAAAATTTCAAAAAAGTATTTGCCAAATACATATATTTGTGATAATATATTTGTTGCGAGCGGAGATGGCGGAATGGCAGACGCGCTAGATTCAGGTTCTAGTGAGGGTTTCCTCATGAGGGTTCAAGTCCCTTTCTCCGCATGTAACGGCGCGAAATCGAACTGTAGTGGTTCAGGTTTCGCGCCGTTTTATGTATGCGAAAAGAGGCTGTCAAGACGCCCCTTTTAAAACTATATATTAAGAACTTATCTTGCTTTCTCTACCCCTCCTGCTGATGTCTGATCCGCAGTTCCTCCTGTATCTGATCCCGCATCCGTTCAATCCGATAGAAGCACATGGCAGCAAATGCAATGATCTCACACAGCATCGGTATCAGAATATATGCACTTTTGATCGCCAGAATGGCCGATTCCG
Organism: Lachnospiraceae bacterium UBA7109; assembly: GCA_002492335.1. GTDB lineage: Bacteria > Bacillota > Clostridia > Lachnospirales > Lachnospiraceae > UBA7109. The sequence goes on along the minus strand of DKYD01000109.1, from coordinate 9,311 downwards.
GCTGGGCTGCTTCCAGCGCCGCATTGTATCCGCCCAGCGATAGAATCAGAAGCGCTATGGAAACGGCAAGTCCGCTGCCCGCTTTTGAGCCAAGGCTGACCGCAGAGTACAGGATACCCGGCGTAGAAGCATGATGCTTCCACTCGCCATAGTCCACAATATCAGGTACCAACGCCGTCATAATCGTGATTCCCAGTCCCAGACCGAAGCCGGTCATGGCAATACCGGTGAACAAAAAGAGCGGCTTGCCAAGCAGCATGATAACTTTCCCACAGATACAGACTCCGATTCCCAGTAAAATGGCTCTTTTCTTCCCCAGCCGTTCTCCCAGGAGCGGCGCCAGGACACTGCCCGGAATCGTAAACAGATACACCACAACGATTGCCATTCCGGCAAATGTCTTATTGGGCATTACATAAGTAAAATAGTAGATCGCCATTGAGGAATTAAAAGCATAGGAAAGTGCCATGAACAGCGTCACAATCAGTCCCACAAACCAGGGCAGGTTCTTCAGATACTTTAACTGTCTGAAAACGGATAACTTTTCTCCTTTCGGAAGCGGCACAAACACTGCTCCCACCAGTATCGAAAAAACAGAAGAGGAGATAAACCGCATACTGCTGAGTGTCGTGATCTCTCTGCTGTCCTTTGTCAAAAGGCTTACCTGCGCTGAATAGGGAAGCTGCAGAAACGAAATCATAAACAAAGCTATAATATACATAATAAAACCATAAATTAATTTTCCGTTCTCTCCCAGCGGCGGATTTAAAAACAGCAGAACACTCGCAAGGAAAAACGGAAACGCAAACCATTTAAAAAATGGCCTGCACTGTCCCTCCGGCCTTCTGATCCGATCCACTACCAGGCCGATCCCAATGTCCTGTACTCCGTCAAAGATTCTGGCCAGAAACATAAATATGACCAGAGAATTTGCCGGAATCAGCATGACATCTGTAAAAAAACGAAATATACCCATTGATCATATACGGCAGAAGCCCGGTCCCCATGCCGATCGCACAGGCTGCCCAGCGTTCTGACAGACTCATTTCTCCATATTGTACCTTTTCTTTTTTTCTCTTCATGTGCCTTTCTCCCTCTCATTGCTACAAATAGGTATTCCGGTAGATTTCCCGCATTTCTTCCGACACCAGACTGCCTCCGGTAGCCCATACGATATGTTTTCAGCTGCGCTTCCAGGGGAATCATAAGTGCCTGCACACTTCCATCCTTCTCCCTTTCAAAGGAAACCGGAAAGCACAGCTCATAGCTCTCAACCACCAGATAGAACTGATCCTGCCCGGTTGCCAGAAGGGGCAGGGCAAGTCCGATCATACTTAAAAACAGCTTTCCGTCCCGCTCTGCCACTTCTGCCTTTCCATAGGCCTTATGCTCATAGCTTCCTGCATAATCCGCAGCGTTTCTGCACTCATCAGCCATTTCCTTTGCTCTTTGGATCGCCGCCGCAGTTTCCTCCCGGCTCTTTTTCTCTACTTTTTCATAGACTTTCTTTTGCATGCCCCAGCGCTGCCACAATATATCCCCGGCTGGCCAACTCCCCGCATAGAATACTATTGGACATTTCATAGCTGCGATATCCATGATTGTAAAATATGACCGGCCATGTTTCTTCTTCCTCGGCAATCTCTGCATTTTTCAGAAATCTCGTCTCTTCCTCACACAGAGGAAGGCCAAGCAGAGCCTCCGGGAAGGAATATTTCTCCTTCTCTTCCACACCCGGCTTTGCCGGATAAAATAGTGTCAGCGGCAATATCCCCGGCTCCGCACCCTTAAACTCAAACTCTTCGTGGAGAATCCCAACCGGAAACCTCCCTGTCAATTCTGGAAATACACTCATCTGTCATATGCCTCCTTTATTTTTTTTTAATAATTCATCTACTGCCGTGATCAGCTTCATGATGATTTCTTCCTGCTTTTCCTCATCGTTAATCTTATATCTGTCAAAATAGTGGAGGCTGAATGTAGACAACAGAGCAATCATATAAGATGCCATTTCCACATCCATATCTTCCCGATAAATTCCGGCATTGATTTTTTCCTGAAGCCCTTCCTTGTTATACGGCATCATCATATCCAGCAGATACTCATCGAACAGCCTGGCAAAAAAGCCCACTCCACAGTGCAGGATCTTGTCATAAGTGATACCGCCGATTTCCTCTATTTCAGGCGACATCAGAGAGAAACCTTCCTTCTCATAGGAAAAGAGCACAACATTATCCTTTCCTAATGCGGCAAATTTCTTCCCATAAGCCAGGCTTGCAAGATATACGCACAGATCCTCTTTGTTCTCAAAATATTCGTAGAAGGTTCCTGTCGGAAGATCCATTCCTTTGCAGAAATCAGATACCTTCAGCGATTGATAATCTTTACTGTTAAATACATCCATTGCCATCTGGATCAGTACATCCCGATAAGCCTTCCGTATCTTAAAAAAACTTTTCTTTGGCATGGTCATTCTCCTTTTTTCCGAATATATTCGGTTTCCGATTTTATGCAATTCTAGCTTCTTCATACTCTTTACGTCAATACCTTTTCCAAAAGTTCTCTATTTTTAGCAGAATAGCCAAATATGTGAAAAAAATGAGGATATAACAAACCTGTATTTGGCTATTATATCCTCATCTTTTCATTTCATCAGAAGGCTGACTTTAAATAATTCTTCTGCTAATAATGCACACCTTTTTGCGCATATGAAAGCCATTTATAAAATTATCCAATATGATCCCATTCAGGTATGTTCCTACCATGCTCATTGCAAATGTCTTGAGATCGTATATCAGAACAGAGGTTCCAGCTGCTGCAAATCCTACAATCATAACTGCCTTTCCCAGGTCTATATACAGGTATTTATTCAAAATCTTTGCCACAATATCCACTCCGCCTGAAGAAGCATTGATGCTGAAAAGAATTGCCTGACCAAAGGAACAAAATTTGCCAGTACAATTACGAATCCTGCCAGGCTCCCCAATATGAATCCACCCGGCAACATCACATAATGGACGCCTATCGCCAGAACAAATATTCCCACAATAAGGATTACATACTCCCTTATATCAATTTTCTTCTTCATGCTTTCCTCCTAAGGCTTAAAGATCCATCGCTTTATCCACAAACAGCTGCATTTCCGCAATCGTCTTCCAGTATGCCTCCCCACTTCCCCTGTCGTGAGAGCCTTTTTCAAGCACCCTCAGAAGAATCGGATTTTCACTCTGATTCAGTTCCTGAAGTCTCGCAGCAAATTTCTTGCCATGATAAGGAGGCACATTGTTGTCGCACTCTCCTGTCTGGATATAAAACGGCGGATACTCCGTTTTTCTTACATTATGGTAAGGTGAGTAGCTTAGCAGGTAAGAAAACATCTCCTCGCTCTCCCTCGGATTGCCATATTCAGTAATATACATCGGTCCCCTGTCGTCCTCGACAAAATGAATTATGTCTGTGTGAGGTACCGAATCGATCACACATCCGAACAGATCCGGACGCATCGTCACGAGCGCTGACATAAGGAGTCCTCCGTTGGAACAGCCGGATATCGCGATTCGCTTTTGTCTCGTCCACCATCGGCAATGAGCTGTTCTGTAATCCCGATAAAATCATAGTAGCAGTTCTTCTTCTGCATTTTCATTCCCTCTTCGTGCCATTCAGATCCGAATTCCGCACCACCCCGAATGTTGGCCAGCACATAGATGCCGCCGTAGGCATAGATCCAGACCGGATGGTTTCCATCCGGTTCCGCATCTTTCCGTCTTACCACGAAATACGGGACCTTTCTTCCATCTCCGACAGACGCCGCCCATAACTGCTCTACCATGATTTCAGAAGTCTGTCCATCCTGTTTTCCTTCCAAAATCTCAAATCCTTCCCCATCAAAAGCCAAAAGCACCGGATTCTCGATAAAAGACTCATACTTTAAAAATACTTTCTCTGTCATAAGTACAAAAAGCTTTCCTCCGATGGCAAATCCATCCTCCAGAGTAGCCTTGCCCGCCGGAAGATATACCTCTGCGCAATCCAATGCTTCTCCATCCGGAATCGCCAGGATTTCCCCGGTCGACTTCTTTTCCTTGCATATAAAGCAGTGCTTGCCGTCGATACTGTCGGCATATTTCATCTGGACTGCCTTACCCTGTGTTATATCGGTTATCTTCCCGGTTCTCTCATCATAGCTGTAAAAGTAGGATACCGTATAATCCTTATAGATCTCGATTATGACATGCTTTCCATCTGAGGAATTCTTAATATCACCGATAATTCCCTCCGCAGTCAGAATGGTCTTCTCTTCCCCGGAAACGATATCACAGGCTTTAATTAAAATTCTGCTCTGCTGGCTCTTTACATCAGCCTCCGTCTCCGCTGCATAAGCTACCGATGCCTGGTGCGACCATACCACATAGAAGGTATTCTCAAATTTCCTTACAATTTCTTTTGTCCGGCAGTCTGCAACAAACGGCGTGAGCCTTGCATTTCCATTATATAAGCCTGTAACCAGCAGATAATCCGGATCTGCCCGTCCAGCTGATACAGCTTCTGCCGCCCAGCCTCTGTTTTTGCTGCCACATAGCCGTTCCCCCACGGGTAAATATCCTGAAACACCGTCTCCAGCTTCTCCTCTTTCAGCTGCGCGATCTTCTTTTCCAGCTCCGCTTTATCAAACCACTGGTCTGTGAATGCATTTTCCTCCGCTACCCAGGAAAGCACCTCCGGGTCTTTGGCATTCCTTAACCAACGGTATTCTATTCCTCCTATTTATAACATCTCTATATCATATCCACGGGCTACTGCTACCGGAGTTTCTCCTTCATAGTACACACGCTCTACGTGTTCTGGAATGGCTGTCCAGAAATACGGAATCACCTGTCCCCACAGCTTCATCAACTGCTCGCGTGTGATTTCCTCTTCACCCTGTTTTCCCATGATAACGACCTCATCGCCGGCCTGTGCTTCCGGTATATCTGTCAGATCCACCGTCATGTGCTCCAAAGACATGGATACACAGACAGGCGCTTTCTTACCGTGGATCAGTACGTAGCCTTTTGCCCGACCCCTTCCGATGCCATCTGAAACACCCGCCGCTACAATACCGATGCGAAGCGGTTTCTCAAGATGGCAGGCCGCATAATTTTCACCAAATTTACCACCTGTCGTTTCCTTTACAATCAGCAGACGGCTTTTCCATGCTGTCATAGCGGACTTCAGATCCGGACAGCCGTCCTTAAGATGCTCACCCTCACGGATTTCCACCGGAGAATAGCCCCAGATACCGCGGCCAGGGCACATTCCCGTCAGTCTTATGTCCGGATATACAATACCTCCCGGTGTATTTACAAGCTGTGTAAAAGGAATATGTATTCCGTAGCTTTCGATTTCATCCAACGTCTTTGTAAATCTCTCATACTGCCAGTTTGGATAATCACGTTTTGACTCATCCCAACCTGCATAGGCAAAATGGCTATATAAACCATCGACTGTAATCCCCGGATACTGCGCGATCTCACGTATCATTGCCGGTGCTTCTTCTGAATTGATTCCCAGTCTTCCTCTTCCGGTTTCCATTTTTACGTATACACCTATTTTTTCCCGGCTGCTGTTGCTGCGTCCGAGATGGCTTTTGCCTGAAAATCATACATTACAGTAGGAGTAAGATCATATTTCACATACAGATCCGCTACTTCCTTCACTAAATTGCTTGCAAAGATAACAATACGACATTTTACTCCTGCTTTTCTTACGTGAATTGCTTCATCAATGTTGCCAACTGCAAGAACCGATGCCCCTGCCTCTTCCAGTGCCTTGCATGCCATAATGACGCCATGACCATAAGCATTTGCCTTTACTGCAGGCATGATAATAACATGATCGCCAGCCATTTTCTGAGATTCTGAAGTGAGCTCTCTTCTTTATATGAAAATAGGTATGCCCATCTTTGACCGCAGCACTTATCCGATTCAGCTGACAGAATTCGGCACACTTTATATCGATGCCGTGGAAGAGATCCGTAATATCACCAATACCCTTACTGATTATGTCCATGATATGAATAATCTGCAGAAAGGACACCTCTCTGTAGGAGCCGGGAACTTCTTTACAACCTATTATGTAGCTCCTGCCATCGCAATCTTTAAGGAGAAATACCCAAATATTACTGTCAGTATGACAGAGGGGCGTACTTTGGATCTGGAACCTCAGCTTGGAAACGGATCCATTGATACTCTGGTGACAAATGCACAGCTTGATACATCCATTTATCACAAAGATCACCTTTTTGATGAGCAATTAATTCTTGTTGTTCCAGAAAAATATATAAAAGATGATAAGTACATATCAGACGCAATATCCTACGATGAGCTGCTTCAGAAAGCCTACTATGACAGACAAGGCATCTCTCTGGAAATCCTTTCTGATATTCCTTTTATCGGCATGCGCCAGGGAAATGATTTAAGAAAAAGAACTGCTGCTATGTTAAAAAATATCAATCTGGTACCAAATAGAATTCTTGAGCTTGACCAGACCTCTACCGCTTTCCGCCTGGCCTGCAGCGGAACGGGGGCATGTATTGTCGGTGACACTGTCATACGTAAACTTGGCTGTCCTTCCGATATCTTTTTATTTAAGATAGCGCATCCGCAGGCAGCCCGCGAAGTGGCCGTTTATACACGGAACAATAGTTATGTCACGCGGACAATCAAAAAGTTTATAGCTCTGTTAGAAGAAACTGTCTGATGATGCCTGCCGGTTTCTATTCAATGTTCCTGTATACATATACACATAACCACATCGGGGTGTCGGGAAATTGACCCGACACCCCGTGTATTTTTATGATAGGAAATATAAATAACGAATTCAGATCAGACTTGCCGCTCCAATCATTCCGGCTGAATTTCCCAGCGCCGCAATCTCAATTCCTGGCAGTTCACCTTTTTCGCCTCCGAAGCACCCTTCTTTCATAATCTGAGTGAGTGGCTTTGTAAGTATCTCCCCCTGACCGGAGATTTCTCCCCCCAAAAGCACAAGCTGCGGACGGAAAATATTAACAATATTGACAATTCCAACACCAAGTCTGCGGATATACAGGTTTACAACCTTTTTCAGCTCTGCATCGCCCTGTGAAGCTCCTTTAAAAATTTCTTCCGGCGTTAGTTCTTTTCCAGTATTCTTTTTCGCGTCTCTGATGAGAGCCGTTGCAGAGGCATATGCCTCCAGACAGCCGCGTCTTCCACAGGTACATGGTTCGCCGTCTTCCACAATAACCATATGCCCAAGCTCACTTCCGCCGATTCCTTTCCCCTCATAAATATTTCCATCCAGGATAATTCCCCCGCCTACTCCAGTTCCAAGGGTAATCATAATCACATCCTGGCATTCCTTTCCGGCACCGGCAACCGCCTCTCCCAGAGCAGCACAGTCTGCATCATTGACTATCTTAATCGGTATAGGAAGATAGTGCCCCATTTCTTTGACGATTTCGATATTTTCCCATTTAATATTATTAGAGTAACGCACAACACCATTTTTCCTGTCTATGGTTCCCGGCACTCCGATCCCGGCGCCGACACACTGATCCATTGCAATTCCCTGCTGTTCCAGCAGCCTGAGTGTCTTCTTTCCGATTTCACCGATCAGTTCCTCAGGAGTGCAAGCGGCATTTGTCTTCATCTCTATGCCGGTAATGACTTTCTGATGAATATCCACGAGACCAATCTTTGTATCTGCCCCACTAATATCGATTCCGATACGAACCGGTGCAGCTTTCTCACGAATCGTTGTAATCAGCGCGTCACAGGAGCCTTCTACCGTATACTTACCGCTTCCTGCAGACAGAAAGAAGCTGTCCCCCTTTTTGAATTCCAATGTCTCTCCTGCATCAGAAATGGTTCCCTGACCATCCAGTATCAGAATGCTTGCAAAGGACTCTTCGGAAACATTTCCCTCCATTTTCTTCATGACTTTTCCGTCAAGGTTCAGCTTATCTACGGTAAAGTAATCACAGTCCGCTACATGAGGATAGCTGCTTTTATCTCTTATCATCGGCACACGCTTCGTCACAGCCAACGCTTTTTCAATATGTAAATCCCGTTTCTTTCCATCCTTGCCTACTCTTCCATAATCATAGACACGATAAGTGATGTTAGAATTCTGTTGGATTTCCGCAATCAAAATATCCTTTCCAATCGCATGAATCGTTCCTGACTCAATAAAAAGTACATCCCCCTTTTGAACCGGGACTGCGTTCAATGCCTCGAGAAGGGTATCCTCCCGGATTCTCTGCGCAAACTCTTCCTTACTGATTTCTTTTTTGAAACCGTAATACAGGAATGCATTTTCCCCCGCATCCATCACGTACCACATCTCCGTCTTTCCGTACTGCCCTTCATTTTTCAGTGCATAACGATTATCAGGATGTACCTGGATAGAAAGATTGTCTTTTGCATCAATAAACTTTGTCAGAATCGGGAAATCACGGAATCTCCGGCAATGAGTCCCCAGTACCTTTTTTCCTTCTGCATCAATATACCCCTGCAGGGTCTTTCCTGCATAAGTTCCATTCGTAATATACGACGGTCCATCCGGATGGCAGGACAATTCCCACGCCTCGGCCAGAACATCCCCATTATATTCTATTCCATATTCTTCTCTCAGTCTGCTTCCACCCCAGAGATAGTCCTTACAGCTTGGTTTTAATTTTAAAATG
>DKYD01000109.1:0-308 GCA_002492335.1 Lachnospiraceae bacterium UBA7109 | reverse complement strand
TGGTTTTAATTTTAAAATGCTCATCGTTTTCCTTCATCCTTCTCACCGCTGTCTATTCTGCCAGTCTGGAGAATGCTTTTGCCATTCCATTCAGTTTATCAGCCGCTTCCTCTCCATCTGTACCTCTCACTCCAATATAAAACTTGATCTTAGGCTCTGTTCCTGATGGACGGATACAGCACCATGTGCCGCCTTCCAGTTCAAAATACAATACATTTGATTTTGGCAATCCGGTTGATTTCCTTTCACCTGTGAGATACTCTACAAGAATATCCTCCCGGTAATCCCTGAACTGTGTTACTTTCATT